>JBAVML010000464.1:0-9645 GCA_049690035.1 Chthoniobacteraceae bacterium | reverse complement strand
GTAGTGAAGCTCGATAAGCTGGGTTTCGCCGTCTCTACCGGGTCCGCGTGCGCGAGCGGCAAGGAAGAATCCTCGCATGTGCTCAGGTCGATGGGAACCGGGCCGGAGAAGGCGGCGCGGGTGCTGCGCTTCAGTAGCGGTTGGGAGACCCGGCCAGCGGATTGGCAGGAGTTGCTCGCGGGGCTCGAACGAGCTTGGCGGGAGCTCTCAACCGCGCGATGAGCGCTGAATGACGACGGAGATGAGGGCCAGATCGGCAGGAGTGATCCCGCTGATGCGGGAAGCTTGGCCGATGGTTTCCGGGCGCACCTTGGCCAGTTTCTGCCGCGCTTCGACGCGCAGGCTGACAATGCTGTCGTAGTTCAGGGCAGGTGGGATTGGCTTGTCGTCGCTGGCGCGGAGACGTTCGACGGCGGTTTCTTGGCGGGCGATGTAGCCTTCGTACTTCAGGTCGATCTCGAGCGCCTGCCAGTGAGCCGGGTCGAAGGGCGCGAGAATTTCAGCAGGAAGGTCGGCGGCGAAATTGTCGGGGCGCCGCAGCCAGCGATTCAAGCTGACGTCGTCAAAGCGGGTCGTTTTCGCGAACTCAGCGAGACGAACGAGGTCGCTCTGCCGATTGCAGACCTTTTCCCAGCGCTCCGCATCCACGAGCCCGTGAGCGTGGGCCAGCGGGGTCAGGCGCAGATCGGCATTGTCCTGACGTAGGAGGAGGCGGTGCTCCGCACGACTGGTGAACATGCGGTAAGGCTCCGGGGTGCCTTTCGTCACTAGGTCATCGATCAGGACGCCAATGTAAGCGTCGGCCCGGGAGAGGGTAAAGGGTGGCACCCCCAATACCTTGAGGGCGGCGTTAGCACCGGCCACAAGCCCTTGTGCACCAGCTTCCTCGTAGCCCGATGTGCCGTTGATCTGGCCCGCGAAGTATAGACCGGGAATGAGCTGGGTTTCGAGCGTGTGCTTGAGCTGCGTTGGGGGGCAGTAGTCATATTCAACCGCATATCCGGGGCGCATGATCTCTGCCTGCTCAAGTCCCGGAATGGTGCGGATGAATTCATACTGCACCTCCATCGGTAGGCTCGTGGAGACGCCATTGACGTAATACTCCTCCGTGTGGCGCCCCTCGGGTTCGAGGAAAAGCTGGTGGAAATCCTTTTCGGCGAATTTAACGACCTTGTCCTCGATGGACGGGCAGTAGCGAGGTCCGACGCCCTCGATGTGGCCAGCGTAGAGCGGGGATTTATGAAGATTGGCGCGGATGAAATCGTGGGTGCGGGAGTTCGTGTAGGTCGTCCAGCAGGGTAATTGTTCCATGTGGAACACGCCATCCGCCCAGTGATTTAGCGAGAAGATATCATTAGCCTGGTGTGTAAGGCACTCCGGGACGAAGGTGAACGGGAGGGCCGGGTCGTCACCCATCTGAGGGGAGCACTTGGTGAACTCAATCGTGCGTCCATGCAGGCGACACGGCGTCCCGGTCTTGAATCGGCCGACCTCGAAGCCGAGTTCCTTCAAGCTATCGCTCAAGGAAGAGACGGCGTCGCCCATTCGGCCCCCTGCCTGATTTTGCAGACCGACGTGGAGCAGGCCGCGCATGAAGGTGCCGGTCGTGATGACCACGGAGCGTGCGAGCAGGCGTAGCCCCAAGTTTGTTTCAGCGCCACAGATACCGTTTTGGTCGGTAAGAAGTTCGACGACGTTTCCCTGTTTGAGGTCGAGATTCGGCGTCCGCTCGAGGACAGCCTTGGCTCGAAACTGGTACGCCTTCTTGTCGCACTGCGCGCGAGGTGACCGGACGCTGGGGCCCTTTTTGGCATTCAGCATTCGGAACTGAATGCTCGTCGCGTCTGTATTGAGGCCCATGACGCCGCCGAGCGCGTCGATCTCCCGAACCATCTGGCCCTTGGCCTGACCGCCGATCGCTGGGTTGCAGGACATCTGGCCAACCGAGTCCAGATTCTGGGTCAAGATAAGCGTCTGGCAGCCGAGTCGCGCGGCGGCGCTGGCGGCTTCGATGCCGGCGTGACCGGCCCCGATGACGAGCACGTCGTAGGTCTTCGGATAGGTGAACATCGGAGCTTGTTCTACGTGGAACAATCAGGTTCCCAAGATTCCCTCGGTCGCTCGCGGCAGCAGTTCTCCGAGATTGGATTCGAAGGTCTCGCCCTCCAAGTTGGCACAGCAAACGGCGAGCATGGGAGAAAACTCGACCAAGACCTGCCGGCACGCGCCGCACGGGGAAACGGGTTGCCTCGAGTCCGCGACGATGGCGATCGCTTCGAACTCCCGCTCGCCGGCCGCGATGGCGGCAAAAACGGCGTTGCGCTCCGCACAGCTGGTGAGGCCGAAGGACAGGTTCTCCACGTTGCAGCCGGCAAAAACACGCCCGCTTTTTCCCCGCAAAGCGGCGCCAACGGCAAAGCGGGAATAGGGCGCATAGGCCTGATCGCGTGCCTCGCGAGCTTGGGCGAGCAGTGAGGTGAAATCCATAAAGTGTTAAACAGTAATTACTTACGTATTATTGAATCGGCGAAGAGAGCTTTCCCTTTGCATTCACGGTGAAAATAACGACGATCCTCTCCGTGGTTTTGCCGCCGCGTCATTATTCAGGAAAACTCATTGCTGTCGAGGGGCTCGATGGTTCGGGAAAATCGACGCAGATTTATCTCGTGAAGCGCTGGCTGGAACTGGAGGGCTATCGCGTTTTCTTCACGGAGTGGAATTCGTCCATCCTCGTGAAAAAATCCACGAGCAAAGGCAAGAAGCGGCAATTGCTGACCCCGACGACGTTCTCGCTGATCCATGCGACGGATTTTGCGGACCGATATGAGCGGCAGATCCTTCCACTGCTGCGGGCGGGATACATCGTGCTCGCGGACCGCTACATTTTCACCGCGCTGGCGCGCGATGCCGTGCGCGGGGTGGACCGCGAGTGGGTGGAGAAGCTCTACAGCTTCGCGGTGCATCCAGACATCACCTTCTACTTCCGCGTGCCGCTCGAGGTGTCGCTGAACCGCATCCTCGAAGGGCGCCCGGCGTTGAAGTATCACGAGGCCGGCCTCGACATGGGCTGGAGCACGGACCCCTACGAGAGCTTCCGAATTTTTCAGGGGAAGGTCTTCGATGAATACGAAGGCATGCTGGAAAAATTCGGCTTCACCGTGGTGGATGCCGCGGAGGAAATCCATGTGCAGCAGGCCAAGGTACGACAATTCATCGGCGAGCAGATCGATCTGCCCGCCTTTCGCCGCCATCCATGACGCTCGTCGAGAAACAATTCTTCGGCCGCCAGCTTCCCGAACTGCGCGACACCAAATTTTCGGGAAAGCTTTTTGCCATCGAGGGCGCGGACGGCTCCGGGCGCTCGACCCAGATCGCGCAGCTCAGTGCGTGGCTGGAGGCGAATGGCTACGCCGTGCGCCACATCGGGCTGCGCCGATCGAACCTCGTGGGCGAGGAACTCGAGAATGCCAAGCAGGGGAACGTCCTGACGCACACGACGCTTTCACTTTTCTACGCGACGGATTTTTTCGACCAACTCGTCCATGAAATGATCCCGGCGCTGCGGGCGGGATTGGTCGTCCTGGCCGATCGCTATATCTATACGTTGATGGCGCGGGATATCGTCCGCGGGGCGGATGCGGAATGGACACGCAATCTCTATGGGCCGGCGCTGCTTCCCGACGCGGTGTTTTACTTTAAGGTGGGAGCACGGCAGTTGGTCGAAAGAAACTTCCAAAAGAACGCGACGCTGGACTACTGGGAGAGCGGGATGGATCTCGGGCTTTCCCGCGATATGTTCGATAGCTTCATCAAGTATCAACGGATGCTCCAGGCGCAGTTTCAGTCCATGCATCGGGAATATGGCTTCCAGATCATCAATGCGAACCTGCGCATCGAGGGGATCCAGCGGGAGCTGCGCAAGAAGATCGGCGGGATGCTCGGGATCAGTGGCGTTGCATAGCCGACTGAGGCTGCTCCAAGCTCAATAGCGACCGTGCGGTGGCTATCATTTCGTCGGCGACCTGTCGCACGTTCCCGTCCGAAAACCCACCATCGACCCGCGGTCCGCGCCTATTTTACGCCGCCTTTCGGTTGAAGGTTGCACAATTCACGACATCCGCTTACATCAAGCAGCCCGTACCGCCGCCGCACTATGGAAACCGCCGTAAAAGCCAAAGACCACTCCTCCGCGCCTATCAACGCGAAACTCAGCAAGGACGAAAAAACCGGCTTCTTGCGCGAGATGCTGCGGATTCGGCGCTTCGAGCAGCAGGCGTTGAAACAATACAACGGCGGCAAGATGGGCGGTTTCATGCACCTCTATATCGGGCAGGAATCCATTGCGGTCGGGGCGTGCTCTCTGATGAGCGACCACGACCACGTCATCACCGCCTACCGCTGCCACGCCCATGCGCTGGCCGTGGGAATGAACATGAACGAGTGCATGGCGGAACTCTACGGAAAGGCCACCGGGTGCTCGAAAGGCAAGGGTGGCTCGATGCACTTCTTTGCGCCGGACAAGAACTACTGGGGCGGACACGGCATCGTCGGCGGCCAGACGCCGCTCGGTCTCGGCCTCGCCTACGGCATCAAATACAAGGGCCTCAAGGGCGCCGCGCTGTGCTTCCTCGGCGACGGCGCAGTGAACCAAGGCTGCTTCTACGAGTCGCTAAACATGGCGTCCCTTTTCAATCTTCCCGTCATTTACATCATCGAGAACAACAAATACTCGATGGGCACGAGCCTCGAACGTTCGTCGGTTGTCAAGACCTGCCTCGCCGAGCGCGGGGAAGCGTTCGTTATCGATTGGGCGCAGGCGAATGGCGAAGACCTTTACGAGGTCCGCGCCGTCGTGCAGCAGGCAATCGAGCGCGCGCACAATAATTCCCGACCGACCATTCTCGAACTCGACACCTACCGTTACTACGGCCATTCCGTCGCCGACTCGAAGCACAAGGGCGGATATCGCCCCGAGGAAGAGATCGAGAAATACAAACGCGAGCACGATCCCATTCAAGTTTTCAAGCGGCGGCTGATCGAGGAAGGCGTAATCACCGAAGAGCAATTCGAGGCGATCAGCGCCGCGGCCAAGGAAGAGGCCGAAGCTAGTGCGGAATTTGCCGAATCAAGCCCGCTCCCGAGCGACGCGAGTATTTTTGAAGACGTCTACTTCGAAGTGGACCGCCAGACGGAGGCCGGTAGAACGGGCAAGCACTTCTTTCACGACTAAAGAAACGGCAGAAGGACGAAGGCGGACAAATGGGTGCTCCGCTTTGCTCCTCAAACCTTCCGCAATCGACTGAATCCTTCATCCTTAATCTTTTTCCGCCATGGCCCTTATTGAATATCGCGAAGCCCTCAACCAGGCCTTTGCCGAAGAAATCGAACGCGACCCGAACGTCGTCCTGATGGGCGAAGAAGTCGCTCAATACGACGGCGCCTACAAAGTCACCAAAGGCTTGTGGAAGAAATACGGCGACAAACGCGTCGTCGATACGCCGATCAGTGAAGCCGCCTTCATCGGCATGGGCATCGGCGCCAGCATGCTCGGCGTGCGACCGGTCATGGAACTCATGTTCTGGAGCTTCGCCACCGTGGCTTACGACCAGATCGTCAACAACGCCGCGCAGATCCGCTACATGTCGGGCGGCTTGATCAATTGCCCCATCGTCATCCGAGGACCCGCGAACGGCGGCACCAACGTCGGCGCGACCCATTCCCACACGCCCGAGGGCTGGTTCGCCGCCATCCCCGGCCTGAAGGTCGTCAACGCCGTCACCGCCTACGACGCCAAGGGTCTGATGAAATCCGCGATCCGCGACAACGATCCCGTCCTCTTCATGGAGAACACCCTGCTTTACGGCGAAAAAGGCGAAGTCCCCGAGGAAGAATATCTCATCCCGCTCGGCAAGGCCGACGTGAAAAAAGAGGGCACCGATATCACGCTCATCGCCCATGGCCGCGCGGTTCTCACCACGCTCAAGGCCGCCGAACTCCTCGCCGCCGAGCACGACATCAACGCCGAAGTCATCGACCTGCGCAGCATTCGCCCGCTCGACGAGGATGCCATCCTCGCCAGCGTCCGCAAGACGCATCGCGCCATCTATATCGAGGAAAACAAACCCTTCTGCGGCGTCGGCGCCCAGATTTCCTCGATGCTCATGGAGAAAGCGTTCGACGAACTTGACGCCCCGGTTCTCCGGATCACCTCGCTCGACGCCCCGGCCATCTACTCCCCGAAAGTCGAGCCGCGCCAATTGCCTCGCCCGACCGACATCGTCGAGAAGGTCCTCAGCATCTGCTAGTCAGGCACGCCCGGCGCTGCTCGGCACCACGAACCTCTTGCGGTTCCGCTTGAGCGCGAGCCCGAGACCCGCCACGGCGAGGAGGGAAAATGTCGTGGGTTCAGGAACGATCAGGCCGCTGATATTGAATGCGTGAGGCGGGACTGGAGTGACCAAGTCAGCTCCAAATTCGTTCCATGGATCGGACATCGCGTTCCTTTCGAAGGCTATAGCCGTGGTTACAGTTCCAAGAGTCCAAAACCACGAATCGTCTGTGTCTGCCGTCGTATCATTCATTAACGAAAAGACGTAGTCGCCGGGCCCCAGTATCGTGTTGGGGATCGTGCTGCCATAGACATATACCGTCCTTCCGCCAATCGTTTGCGCCGTGGCCTGCCGGGTGACTGTGAGTGGAATCTCGACGAGTGGATTCTGATTGGGTGTTCCGTTAACAATGGAATAAATCCGCGCCGTGAACGCATCGACACTTTGGGGGGTGTTGGCGAACGCGTATATTCCCCACCATTGGATCGACTGGAGCGTTTCCCCAGTAGTCACCGTGAGTTTGTCACCGCGCTGAACTCCATTATCAGCATCGCTCCGAGCGGAATTGATGAGATTTGGGGCACCATTGTCATGGAGGATCGCTGCCGAAGCTGTGGTAGCGAAGACGAGCGTCAGGAGCGGGAAGACGAACTTCATAAGGGAAGAGGATGGGATTTTGGGCGCTGGCGAGCGAATGGAGAATTCGAAAGGCGGGCGCGGTGCGTGAAGATGCCCCGAATTTCGCCAAGCGCAATTGCGCGAACGTGGCAAAGTCTCCACCGATCGGACGGCGGCGGTTTCACGGCACCTTTCTTTTGTTTCCCTCGCGCCAGTTTTCGTTTAATTCCCGACGCTTCCAGCGCGTGCTCCGTCCGCACCAATCTACCTTTTCACTCTCATGGCCAAATACATCGAAATGCCCAAACTCAGCGACACCATGACCGAGGGCACGCTCCTCAAGTGGCGCAAAAAGGAGGGTGACAAAGTGGAAACCGGCGACGTCATCGCCGACGTGGAGACGGACAAGGCGACGATGGAAATGGAGGCGTTTGACGACGGGATTCTGCACAAATTCTTCGTCGCCGAAGGCGCCAAGGTGCCGATCGGGGACAAGGTCGCGTTGCTTCTCGAGAAAGGGGAAGCGCCGCCCAAGGACGGTGAAATCCCCGCCACCGAGTCTCGGAAATCCGCGTCGGCAAAAGCCGACACCATCGCCCCGCCGGCAGAGGCGGAAGCCACGAAGCCCACCGCCGGCAAAACCACCGCGGCTGACGCTGGCGGACGCGCAAAAGCATCGCCGCTCGCGAAAAAGGTGGCGAACGCGAAGGGCGTGGAACTTTCCGGTCTCACCGGCACCGGCCCCGGCGGGCGCATCGTGGCCAAAGACGTCGAAGGAGCAACTCCAGGCGCTCCGGCGGCGAAGAGCGCAGCGCCGCTGGCCGTGCCTGCCACTCCGGCGGGAGCGGGCGACCAGCGGATCGCCCTGAGCGGAATGCGCCGCGTCATCGCCGAGCGGCTGCTCACCAGCAAGACGACGATCCCGCATTTCTATCTCAACATCGAAGTCGATGCCGGTCCGCTGATGAAATTCCGCGCCGAGGCCAACGTCGCCACCGAGGCGGCGGGCGGCTCGAAACTGACCGTCAACGACTTCATCCTCAAAGCGGTCATCGCCGCCGCCGTCAAAGTGCCCGCGGTGAACGCGAGCTTCGCGGGCGACGCGATCATTCAATACGGCAGCATCAACCTCAGCGTCGCCGTCGCCGTCGAGGAAGGCCTCGTCACGCCCGTCATCCGCGACGCGCAAAAACGTTCGCTCCGCGAAATCAGCGAAGCGGTGAAAGACCTCGCCGGTCGCGCGCGCAACAAGAAGCTCAAGCCCGAAGAATATCAGGGCGGCACGATTACCGTCTCGAACCTCGGCAACTACGGCATCGATTCCTTCAGCGCGATCATCAATCCGCCGCAAGCCATGATCATCGCCGTCGGCGCGATCGTGAAGAAGCCGGTGGTGAATGCAAAGAACGAGATCGTCGTCGGCCAGCGCCTCGCCATCGGCCTCAGCGCGGATCACCGCGTCGTGGATGGCGCCGTCGGTGCGCAATATCTCGCCGAGCTGCGCAAGCTCATCGAGAGCCCGACGTTGATGCTGCTGTAAATAGCGCGCCCGAGCCGCTGCCAGGATCCGCTCCGTCGCATTGGCATTGCGAGCTTTTGCGCTGGCTAAGGGATCGTCGTCCGCAGCACGGCGGCGCCTTCAGCGAGCGGCTTGAGTTCTGCGCCGGGAACGGTGGCGGGGATGAGGAAGAAATCGCCGCGGCGGAATTCGCGGCCGCTGCACTCGACCGCGCCGTCCGTGACGCAGAAGAGGGCGAAGCGCCCGCGGCCGTGGCTGGCGCGGGGAGCGGGGAGCGACCACTTTTCCACGCGGAAGTAATCGCAGGCGGCGAGCTCCTCACGACCCACGGGCGCCAGGGTGGGTTCGAAGTCATCAAAGTCGATCGACTGGAGCGACTCCTCGATATGCAGCGCGCGCGGCTGACAATCGAGGCCGAGACGGTTCCAGTCAAAGACGCGGTAGGTCGTGTCGCTATTTTGCTGCACTTCGAAAATCACATTGCCCGTGCCGATGGCGTGAATCCGGCCGCTCGGAATGAAGATGGAGTCGCCGGCTTTGACCGGGAAGTGATGGATCATCTCGGCGACCCGACCTTCGCGCAGCGCGATCTCGAAATCGGCACGGGTGACGCCCCGGCGCAGGCCGGCGTAGAGGTCGCTCTCGAGCAGCGCGTCGAGAATGTACCACATCTCGGTCTTGGGTTCGCCGCCGAGCGACGAGGCGTTCCCTGGACGCGGATGCACCTGCACGGAGAGCCGCTCCTGCGCGTCGAGCAACTTGAAGAGCAGGGGAAAGCGCGGTGCGTCGGGCAGGCCCGCGCCGAAGATCGTGTCGCGGTGCTGCGTCCACAGTTCGTTGAGCGTGAGACCCTGGAGCGGGCCGTCGTGCACCACGCTCTGGGCATCCTCGCGATCGACGATTTCCCACGACTCGCCGATGCGCGCGCTCGGTGGAAGGCGCTTGCCGAAGAGCGACTCGAGGCGGCGGCCTCCCCACACGCGTTCCATGAAGAGGGGTTCGAAAACAATCGGCTGGGTGAGTGCCATGCAGGAAGAGGGGCTCCTATCGTTTCAATCGAAAGCCGACAATGTGCCAGTCGTTTCTATTCGTCGGCGACATTTCGCGGGCAATTTTCCATCGGTGCGTTAGCGTCCGCCCATGTCCCGCTTCCGCGCGATTCCCCTCGCCGCCAGCCTC
>JBAVML010000463.1:0-2449 GCA_049690035.1 Chthoniobacteraceae bacterium | reverse complement strand
GTTTCGGGTCGTCCGACAAAATTTGCCGGTACGTTTTTGCCGCTTGATCGAACCGCCCCGCCCTCTGGTGGGAGAGACCTTTGCTGATCGTGGCCTGTAGGCAATTTTGATGCACACTGCGCTCTTAGCAGGGCGGATGCCACGGGAAGAAAGTGACGGATGAGGCGGTCCGGTAAGGGGCTATTTCAAGCGAAGCGAAGCCCGAATTCTAGAACCTCCCCACCGCAGCCTGCGACCGCTAGCGGTAAACGAGCACCTCGGGAATCTGCTGCCGTGCGAAGGCGTTACTCTTCAGTTTCGCAATCGCCGCCTGCGTCAGTTCCTGTCCTTCTGCGATGAGCAGCATTCCACTCGGCACATAGATTCCACGCGCAATGAGCATTCCCGGGCGAAGTTCCTCCACGGAAATCTCGCGCACCTGACGTGGCACTTCGGTGCGGTGCGTAGTCTTCAGGAAGACGCGAACGGCCTCGGGGTCAAACGCCTTCCCGGATTGCTCGAGGATGCTCTGGAGCGCGCTCCCTCGCGGCATCCCGGGCTGGACAAAGGCCACCGCGACAGCGAGGCATCGTGCCGTCCATGGGATCGCCGTGCCGGCCAAACCGTCTGGGTAACCGGCACCGTCGAATCGCTCGTGATGTGCCCGGATCGTGACACCGACCGCAGAAAGCCGGTCCACAAAAGCGGCGAGCGCCTGCCCGTAGATGGGATGTTCCCGGAGCAATGCATGGTCGCTGGAAGAGCATTCTTCCGGTTTGTGAAAGAAGCGATGCACGAGGTCGCGGTTCAGGCCGATGAGGCCGATGTCATGCAACCACGCACTCGCGATGAGCACGTGCTTTTCTTCCGGCGTGAAGTCATCCATGTGCGCCATTTGCCGGCAAAGATCGACTACGGCCTTCGTCTGCTTTCCAAGCAGAGGATCGAAGGTATTGATGATCCGGTAGCAAAGCCCGAGAGAGTGCTCAAAGTTCGCATTGAGAGCCTCGTGCGCGTCGTCAATCTGCTCTTTTTGCGCGGTGAGTTCATTGACTTGAATCTGCAACTGCGCGTTCGCGTGCACAAGTTGCCGGTTCAGCTTCTCGGTATTCCGGATGAGTTGTTCATTCGCCTCGAGCAGTGTCTGGCGCTGAATCGCGTTATCCACGGTAGCTAGCAGTTCTGCCCGCATCCACGGCTTCGCAATGAAGCGGAAGATTTCTCCCTGATTGATCGCGCCAACGAGGGTGTCGAGCGACAGCACCCCCGTGAGCAGGACGCGCGAGGAATTGGGCTGCAGCTTGCGCGCATGCCCCATGAGTTCGAGTCCACACATACCCGGCATGCGCTGATCTGAAATAATGACGGAAAATTCGCGCCGCTGCAGCGCACTGAGCGCCTCGGGACCGCTCGCGCAGGCGGTGACCTCGTAGCCTTCCCAGGTCAGTTGCTCGCGGAGCGCATCGAGAATATCTGCCTCGTCATCGACAACAAGAATGGATGCTTTCGCGTTACTCATCGCTAACTCCGCGCGAAAAGCCTGGAACTGGGCGACCCGATCCTCCGGTAGGCATTCCCCAGTCCGCGCAGCCGCTTGCGGGCCGACTCCAGATTCTCTCGCTGAAGATTTAGCTGCATCAATCCCTGCGCAGCAGCTTTGATGTTCTCACGCTCGAGCGCCGCGAGGGCGAGCAGACACTCGTCGAACCACAGGATACGTCGGTCAAGACCGAGGGAACCGCCTTCCTCAACGATGGCCAGCAGCAACGCCGGCTTGAACGCGTGGATCTCGGCCAGCATGGAAAAATCTCGCATCCGGAGCGCGGCGCCTTCATCCCGAGTGAGCCGTTCGTATTCACCGAGGAGGCGGCCCAGTCTCGGTGGCACCTTCGATTTCATGCAGCCACCGTTGCATTCTGTTCCAGCATCAGAGCCCAGGCGTCACGGATTTCCCGGAGCATTCCATCGACGAGGCGCATTGGGGCCGGATCCTTGGTCAGATTCGCCCGAATCAGCTGCTCGATCATATAATCGTAGAGCGCATACATGCGCTGGGCGAATTCGCCACCTTCCTTCAGATCGAGGCTACATTGCAATTCGCGCAAGATCTTCTGGGCCTTGATCGAGTTATTGTTCACCTGCTCGATCCGCTCTCCGATCCCTTCTAGTTCGAAACCGTGCAGCGACGCCGAGAGAAAGCGGAGCGCGCCATCAAAGAGCATTAGCACGAGTTGGCCCGGCGTTGCTGTCGTGACCGCGACTGATCGATAAGCCTTGGCGTATTTGGCGAGCATCGTTGGCTATTTAAGGCGGCGGGCCCGGCCAATGATTCCTTGCGAGATCTTCTCAAGCACGTCGTTCGACGGATAATTTGGATCCGCCAGGAGCGCCTGGGCGCGTTCGACCGCTTCCGGGCGGACGTCTGGCTCGGCGCGGAGGAGGCTGAGGAGTTTCTCGTTCTGTTCGGGCT
>JBAVML010000462.1:0-1690 GCA_049690035.1 Chthoniobacteraceae bacterium | reverse complement strand
ACGTAGTTCATGCTGGGAATTGAGATTGCCAGCTCCAGGCCGTTTTTGCTACTCAAACCAGCATGGGAGGAGCGAAATACTTTTCACACAGTCTCGCGCCTCAGCGAACGGCTGCGGCTGTCACGCTGGCTGCTCCGCCGCCTGCGCCGGCGCAGCCATCGCGCCAGCCTCCGCGGTCGCTGAGCTTGGGGTCGCTAGAGTTTGCATTCCGATTTTCGCCACAGTCACTGCATTGCTCGGTGCCTTGGCTCTTCTACTCTTGGCTGTGCCGCCGGGTTCGCTTGATGTTCAGACCGGCTTTCATTGGCTCTTCCTCGTTTCCACGTTCGCGGCGGCTTCCGCAGCGTCGTCCACTGAGTATGTCTTCTTCCATGCAACCAACGTCGCCGAACGACCCAAACACACCCTAACAATTCCAAAATGACACCTCATCAGATACTCACCGTCGCAACATTCCTCGCGTTCAATCACATCGCACACGCCGGAATAATTGAATCCGTTTTGGTGCCGGTAACGGCAAACTTTTACGGCTCGGGGCACCGCGGCGCCGCCGCGACGCCTCAGCCGGCTGGTGGCGGCGGGGGAACCGCACCGCCCAGCATCGATGTGCTCACCACAACGCAGTTTGGTTTCTTGGGCTCCGGCAGCGCCAAGTTTTCCCCGATCCTCCCGACCAGCACGACCCCCGAGGGACCCGCTGGCCCACCGACTACCTTTAATGGATTCAACGGACTGTCAGGTTTTAGCTCCGACCACGATTACGCGCTCTACGGCGTGTTCGTCGGTGCCATCGAGCCGGCAGACCCCCGGCCCGCGGCCCTCAGCTTTGTTGGCAACACTACTTTCGCCAGCCTCTCGCCACAGCTCGACCAGGTGTTTTATATTGGCGACGGGCTCACCGGCACCGGGTCGGGCAGCACGCAGCTTTTCAACGTCCCGGCTGGAGCGCTCAAGCTCTATTTCGGGCTCGCCGACGGCGTCAATAGTCCCATCGATAACGGCTTTTATGGAGACAACAGCGGGCCCGGTTATCTGATTGAAATCTCGCGAGTGATCCCAGAACCATCGACCGCCGTATTCGGTGCCGTCGGTTTCGCAGGCATGCTATTCAGCCGCTTTCGCAGCCGTCGCAACGACTAACCTTGCGCCGCAGAGAACAGGCACCGCGGTTTGCCCGCGCCCCCGGCGCAGCCCTGCGGGCGATCTGCGATCGGCTTTCTCGCTCCGCTCGAATCGGCACCTGCGGGAGCCTGACTCGCTCCGCTCGGCGGACCCCCGGCTACCATATGCGCGCGACCTTCACACCACGACCATGACTCTCGCAGACTTTTGTGAGTATTGCCTGACCCTGCCCGGCGCGGAGGCGACGACGCCGTTTGGGCCGGAGGTGCTGGTCTATAAGGTGGGTGGGAAGATGTTTGCGCTCGCGGTGCCGGAGGAGCTGCCGCAGCGGGTGAATCTGAAGTGTGATCCGGATCGCGCGCTGGATCTGCGGGACCGGTATGAGGACATCGTGCCGGGCTATCACATGAACAAGCGGCACTGGAATACGCTGACGCTGCCGGGCCGGCTGCCGACGAAGCTGGTGCGCGAGCTGACGGACCATTCGTATGCGCTGGTGGTGGCGTCGCTGCCGCGGAAGGTGCGCGAGTCCCTGCCCGGCTGAGGCCGGACGTCACTCGACGTAGAG
>JBAVML010000461.1:0-5040 GCA_049690035.1 Chthoniobacteraceae bacterium | reverse complement strand
AACTCCAGCACAGCGGACTGACTCCGCCAGCGCCAGTAAAATGCCTCGTGCGGCGCGGCTCTATTTTCGTCGGTGAGAAAGGGCATGAGGTTCACGCCATCGAGCGCGGCCTCGTGCGGCAGGCCTGCGACCGCGACCGCCGTGGCCGCGACATCGAGCGAACTCACGGGATGCTCATAGGTTTGTCCGGCCGGGATTCTGCCCGGCCATGCTGCGACGAAGGGCGTGCGGATCCCGCCATCGGTGAGCATGCCTTTTTCGCCGACGAGCGGGAGATTGAGCGAGCCATCCCACGCGCCTTCTTTGAGCGGCGCGCCGTTGTCAACGATGAACCAGATGAGCGTGTTTTTCTCCGCGCCCACCATATGCGGTGCATCCGCGAACGGGCTGCCTTTGAGGTCGTGCGAGGCGTGATACTGCCGCATGGCCCCGCACCAGTATTCATCGAAGCCCTGTGTCCAAGGTTGGAAGTTGTTTCCGCCATCGCCTTCTTCTTCGCTCCCTTTACCGCCCTTGCCTTTGCCTCTTGGTGGTGGCGTGAGGTGCCACTTCCCGACCTGCCCGCTGACGTAGCCCGCCGGTTTGAGACGCTCGGCAATCGTCAGCTCCGCGAGTGGCAGCGGTCCCTTGTTGTTGTCCTCCACGCCAAATTTCTGCTGATACCGCCCGGTGAGGACGCCCGCGCGCGAAGGCACGCACTGCGGCGCGCTCACATAGCCGCGCATGAAGCGCACGCCATCGCGCGCGAGCTGGTCAAGATTCGGCGTCCGGATGTCCGTGTCCACGCCCTGCGCGCCGAGGTCCGCCCAGCCGTGATCGTCGGAGTAGATGAGGAGAACATTCGGCTGCGCCGCAAATGCCGAATGGCAAATGGCGAACGACGAAAGGAGCAGTGCGAGGACGATGTGTTTCATAACGGTCAGTCCCTCTTTGGTTCCACTGCCTTCAAATGCGCGGCGAGGCGGGATTTCATGCGGGCGATGCGGTCTGCCTGCATTGGCTTGTCAGCGAGATTTTGCAGTTCGTGCGGATCGGATTCGTGATCGTAAAGCTGCTGCCCGCCCTTTCCACCGTCCCACTCGATGTAGCGGAAGCGATCCGTGCTCACGCTGTGTCCGATGAGTTGCGTGTGCGTGGAGACCATCGTGCTGAAGACGACGGGCTTCCCTTTTCCGTTCGGGTCGGCGAGGAGCGGCTGCATCGTGGCGCCCTGCACATGCTTTGGGATTTCGAGCCCCGCGAGTCCGGCGAGCGTGGGATAAATGTCCACCTGCTCGACGAGGCCCGCGCACCCGGCGGGCTTCACGTTGGGCGCGGCGACGATGAGCGGGACGTGCGTGCCTTCCTCGAAGAGCGTCTGTTTTGCCCACAGCCCGTGTTCGCCGAGTTGGTAGCCGTGGTCGCCGGTGAGGAGCACGATCGTATTATCATCGAGGCGCAGTTCCTTGAGCTTCGCGAGCACGCGGCCGACTTGCGAATCCACCCACGACGTCGAAGCCAGATACGCGCGCCGCGCATTGCGCGCCTCCTCCGGCGACGGCGCGGCGAAGCGGAAGACGTTGTTGTTCGGACGTAGCGCGGCCTTCGGGATGTGCGTGAGGTTTTCGCCCTCCGGCTGGTAGAATGCCGGCATTGCGATCTGCTTCGGATCGAGCGCATCGAAGAATGCATTCGGCGCGACATACGGCGTGTGTGGGCGGATGAAACCCACCGCGAGGAAGAACGGCTTCGCCTCGCCCGCGTCGGTCTTCGCGCTGCTGAATGTCTCCATCGTCCGCATCGCATCATCCGCGATTTGGTAGTCGGTAAAATCGCGGTCCGGGTGCGACGATGACGCCCACTCCCGGTTGTATAGATTGCCCTCCTTGCCCGACTTGTGCGGCGGGTCGGAGAGGTCTCCCTCGGTGCGCTCTGCGAGCTTCGCCTCCTCGAGAATCGCGCCGTCCTTAGCGAGCGGCGCCCCGATTTCCACATCGAGCTTCGTCTTCGGGTCCGCCGTATGGAACACCTTGCCGATACGCCCCGCCGAGTAGCCCGCATTTTTGAAAAGCTGCGGCAGCGTGACCACGTCCGGCAGCGCGGGCCGCAGCGGCGTCACGAGGTCGAACACCTTCGTGCGCTCCGGATAGCAGCCCGTGAGGAACGAGCAGCGCGAGGGATTGCACAGCGCGAACTGCGTGTAGGCGCGGTCAAACTTCACGCCGCGCGCCGCGAGCGCATCCATGTGCGGCGTGCGCGCATCGCGGTCGCCGTAGCAGCCGAGCGTCGTGGTGAGATCGTCCACGATGATGAAGAGGACATTGGGCTTCGCCTCCGCCGCATGGAGCCAGGCACCGAGGAGGCAGAAAAGTACGAGTGAAAGGAAAAGTCGTTTCATGGGGAATGGTGGATGGATGGATCGCAGCGGTAGGAATCAGCACTTTACTCCACCTGCAGCGCATTGATCGGGACCACCGCCAACTCGGCGCTGTTGTGGTTGCCATGGCGGCCGCCGGAGTTGGAGTAGCCGACGTAGAGTTTGCCGTCGTGCTCGATGGCGTATGGATAGGACAACGATGCGTTCGGATGCGAATCACCGGGGCTTTGCGAGCACTGGGAATTGCGGATGCGGAAGACTTTGCGGAAGCCGTTTTCGCCGGGCCTGCCGACGGCGATGGTTAGGGGCGAGCGGCGTCCGCCGGTGTCCGCCGTGGTGGTGCAAATGAGGTATCGCTGGCCCGTGCTGAGCGTGCCGGAGTAGGGCTTGGAGGTGGCCATCGGCAGGTTGCTGGGGAGCGATTCCGTCCAATGGCGCCCGCAGTCTTCGCTCACCGCAGTCAGAGCCAGCGGCCGGGCGCCGAAGCGGGAGAAATTTTGCACGCGCCTGCCATCCACGACGATGGTGGACTCGCCCCACATGGTTTGATTCGCGGGTTTCGGGATCACCACGAGATCCCACTTGGCGAGGTCTTCGCCGTGGCTGATCGCGACTGCGGCGCAATGCCCGTTTCCGACGCTGATGCCGGACATGATCCAATTCCCATCTCTCATTTTCAGCGGCTCCTGCATCGGCCAGAAACCGCCCTCGATCACCGTGCCTTTGCTTTCCCAGATGTTGCTTGTTTCATTGAGCCGATAAGCACGCGTGTGGACTTTGGAACTCGCGATGTCGGTCAGCTTATTGCCGTAAAAAGAGCCGTGAAAGGCCCACAGTTCATCGCCGCGCGAGAGAAAGACGCCGTGGCTGACCGCGTGATTCGGCGCGTCACCGACGCCGATGGCGAACGCATCGCTCCACGTTTTCCCGCCATCGCCACTCACGCGTCCGCGCGCCTCTTCGCCCGGCGTGTTCTCCTCGCCTCGATTGTGGCCAAAGGATGCGAACAGATTGCCCTTGTGCCATCCGAGGCCAACGCCGTGCAGCCAAATGTAGCCGTCCTTTTCCGGCTCGTTCGCCTTGATCACGTGGAATGTGACTCCCTCCAGATCGGTCAGCTCGGCAGCCTTCGGCACCGGCTGTTCGTCCAGCCAGACCGGCGTTTTCGAGACGAGCGGCTGTGGGATCGCATGCATCGCGGTCACCGGCTGGTAGCTCGCCGCGATCTCCGCTGCGCTCCACACGCGCGGCTCCCAACGCGCCTCATCCACCGCGCCGACGAACTGCTGCAGCAGCCGTCCGCGGTCGCTCACTCCGCCCAATGTGATTGGTGCTTCCGTGGCTGGGAGAGCCTGGGTCAGCGCGACTTCACCGGCGGGCTGTCCGTTGAGAAAGAGCGTCGCTTTCGCGTTAGTGACCGTCAGCGTGACGAGATACCAGCGGCCCGGCTGCAAGGCCTCGCTCGTGTTAATCGGCTTCCACTTTTCCTGCTGCAGATAGGCGCGCACATGGCCATTCGACTCGATCGCCAGACTCCACTGCCGCTCGCCGAGTGAGTAGCGATTCTTTGCAGCGATCATCTGCTGCCCGTTCTGCGGCGCGTAGGAATTCACCCACACCGAGAACGTGAATCCCTCCGCTCCGCCATTGAGCCGACCGCTACCTTTCAGTTCGATGACCTGGCTTCCGTCGAGCACGAGGCACTGGCCCTTCGCGCCCGCCGCTTTCGTCGCGGTGCCGTAAACTTTAACCGCGGCATCCACCGCATCGAGTGGCCAATGTTCCGCAGTGGCAGGCTTTGCGGGCTGCGCGGTGACGGGCTTTGCAGTCTTCACGCCGGTTGCCTTGTTCACCAGCACGCGCAGTTGGCTCTTGGGCGAAGTCAGTTTGCCTTCGAGCACTTCCGTTTCGTTGAAGACGGCCATGAGGATCTCTTTGTCGCGAGCGCGCTGGAAATCGTAGATCACCGAGATCGTGCCATCGCTGGCCTGCACGCAATCGGGATAGCACGCGCCATCGCGTTCATCGAGCAGCAGCCCGCCTTTCCAAGTGCGACCATCGTCGTCGGAGAGAAACGCCGTCAGGTGCGAGCGTCCCTTCGCGCCCGCCGGTGGATTTTGCCGCACAAGCAGCAACCGGCCACTCTCCAGCCGACGGATGAAGAACCGCGTGGTGAGATGAGGAATCGCGCTGGCCTTCACGTCCGACCACGTCTTGCCGCCATCCGTGGACACGCTTTCACCGAGGCCGGTGATACCGCCGTCGCCCGCGACGAATTTCCCGCGCACCAGCATCCACAGCGATCCATCCTTGCGCTCCACGATCATGTGCTCGTCCGCGCTGCGCGATTTCTTATCCGGGATGTTAGCCGCGCCCAGTTCCGCGAATGTCGCCCCATGATCCGTCGAGACCACCGCCCGCGAACTGCCATCGGTGTACCACGACGACACCGGCAGCAGCCAACGCCCATCCTTCGTGACTGTCGGCTTGTTCATCATTACGCCCTTCGCAATCTGTCGCGGTGCCGACCACTTCTCGTCCGCCTTGCCTGAGTCTGTCGTCGTAATCGCAAACGTGACGAACGTCCCGAAGTCACGCCCCTTCGCCTGAGTCGTTTCTTGTCCCCAAAAGAGCCAAAGCTTGCCCTCGGGATCATGCCACAGGCACGGATCAAACGCCCGCAC
>JBAVML010000460.1:0-3077 GCA_049690035.1 Chthoniobacteraceae bacterium | reverse complement strand
CTCTTGGCCTGATCGTTTTCGTCGCGATGACGGTCAGTTGCCTCATTAGCGGAATCGCGGGGGCGCTCATCCCGCTTGGCTTGAAAAAGCTCGGCGCCGATCCAGCCACCGCATCCAGCATCTTCCTCACGACCGCCACCGACGTGGCGAGCATGGGTATCTTTCTTGGGCTCGCTACGCTGCTGCTCTGAGGCGGAGCCCCTGAGGTTGACCCGTTCCTCGATCGGAAGGCCATTGCCTGACGGGAGCTCCGCGCCACTCGACAGCACGGCTCGCTTCCGCCAACCTCCGCGCCGATGTCGAAATCGTTTTCCTGGTTCGTCTATGTCCTGACGCTCGCTTTTTTCGGCTGCTTCTTCGTCTGGCCGATCGGGACCACGGTCGCCGGGGCGTTCTTCGATGCCGACAGACGTTTCACCTTCGATTTCGTCGCCGAGGTTTTCCGCAACCGCATCTATCTGGAAGGACTGCGCAACGCGCTCTTCCTCGCCGTCGGCAGCACGCTCGCCACGCTGGCCATCGCGCTGCCGCTCGCCTTCGTTTCAGATCGTTTCGATTTTCCGGGGAAGAAATTCCTCTCCGGCCTCCTGCTCGTGCCGCTCATTCTTCCGCCGTTCGTCGGCGCGATCGGCATCCGCCAGATGCTCGGGCAAAACGGCGCGCTCAACGCGGTGCTCGATCATCTCCACCTCATCCCGATGGACCGCGCGATCGACTGGCTCGGCGCGGGCCGCATGTGGGGCGTCATCGCGCTCAATGCGCTGCACCTCTACCCGATCCTCTTTCTCAACGTCACCGCCGCGCTGGCCAACGTGGATCCCGCGATGGAGGAAGCGGCCGAGAACCTCGGCTGCACGGGCTTCCGGAAGTTTTGGAAGATCACGCTACCGCTGATCATGCCGGGGCTTTTCGCCGGCGGGACGATCGTGTTCATCTTCGCGTTCACCGAACTCGGCATCCCGCTCATTTTCGACATCACGCGGGTCACGTCGGTGCAGATTTTTTATGGAATCAAGGAGATCGCCGGGAATCCGTTTCCCTTCGCGCTGGTGGTAGTGATGCTCACCAGCACGGTGCTGCTCTACGCCGCGAGCAAGCTAGCCTTCGGCAACACCAGCCACGCGATGATGGCCAAGGCGACGACGAGCGGCGGCGCGCGTTCGGTAGGTCCGGTCGCGGGTTGGATTTGCGCGGCGGGCTTCACCGCGATCACGCTGCTCGCGCTGATGCCGCACGTCGGCGTCGTTGCCATTTCGCTCGCGGGCGATTGGTATCAGACGGTGCTGCCGGATACGTGGACGCTCGATCACTACCACGCCGCACTCGGCCACTACCTCACCGTGCCTTCGATCATTAACAGCCTGAAATACGCGAGCGTCGCCACGCTCGTGGATCTCGTGCTCGGCGTCGCCATCGCTTACGTCGCGATCCGCACCGACCTGCCGGGCCGGTGGCTGCTTGATTCGCTGGCCATGTTGCCGCTCGCCGTGCCGGGCCTCGTGCTCGCCTTCGGCTACATCTCGATGACCCAGGACGGCCGCGCCTTCGCCTTCCTCAATCCGTCGAAAGACCCGACGCTGTTGCTGATCATCGCCTACTCCGTGCGACGTCTGCCCTACGTCGTGCGCTCCGCCGTCGCCGGACTCCAACAGACGAGCGTGACGCTCGAGGAAGCCGCGCAAAACCTCGGCTGCCCGCCGCTGCGCGCGTTGCGACGCATTACTTTCCCGCTCATCGCGGCGAACCTCATGGCCGGCGGCCTGCTCGCGTTTTCCTTCGCGATGCTCGAAGTCTCCGACTCCCTCATCCTCGCGCAAAAGCAGCAGCACTACCCGATCACCAAGGCGATCTACGAACTCTTCCAGCTCATGGGCGAAGGCCGCTACGTCGCCTCCGCACTCGGCGTGTGGGCGATGGTCTTCCTCGGCATCACCATCTTCGCCACGAGCCGGATGCTGGGGAAAAAGATGGGCGCGCTCTTTCGCGTGTAGCGCCAGCTAGTTCTCTGGCTTTGCCTCGCTTCCGAAAGTGACTTCGCGCGCGAGCCCGTCCAACCATCCGCGGCGGCCGGTCGCGGGGACTTCAAGTGTGCGCGCGGTCGGCTCGAGTTTTGGGTAGCCGCCTACCTCGTCTTGGCTGTCGATGATCCGCGCCGTGCCGGTGAGCGCCGCGCGGACGATGCGCTCGTCGATCGCATCACGCTCCGCCGGGCGCGCACCGGCGAACCGCGCCACATGCCAGATCGCCGCGGCGGTGCTGCGCGGCTTCAAGCCATCCGGCCACACGGGCGGCTCGGTCAGCGTGGCGACGCTCGGCGGACGGATTTCGGGGATGCTCTCGCCGAGCCAATTGAATCCCTCGTTTCCTTTCACGAACGCATCCGCGGCACCTTCGAAGACTCCCGCCACCGCCTTCGTCTTTTCGCCGAAGAGGACGACATTGCCGACCAGCGCGATCCGACTGTGCGGAAAGTTGGGACTCGCCTCGTTCGCCGCGTGCGCGTGGACGGCGCGCTCGCCGGGATTGGCGATCACATTATTCACCACCACGCCGGAGGTGCCGGCTTGGAAAACGGGATTTCGCTCGACGTTGCTAGAGTAAAGATTGCCGACGATGGCGACTTCCTGCGTTCCACCGAAAACGAGCGTGCCCTTCGAGTGCGGTCCTTTTTCGTGCGAGGCGTCGTTCAGCCCTTCGGCGATGATGCAGTCGCGGATGAAAATACGGCGCGCGGGCTCGCCGGTCGGCGATTTGAAAGTCGTTGCGGAAATCTGTTCGTCCAGCGCCCAGGTCGCTGAGCAGTGGTCGATCCAAACGTCCACCGGCCCGCCCGCGGTGCTGATGCCGTCCGGACTCCAGCCGCTGCGCTTCGCCTGACCAGCGTCGCCGGGCCGCACGCGAAGATGTTGCACGAGCGTTTGATCCGCCATGAGCCGCATGCCGCCGCGGATCAAGGTGATTCCAGGCTTCGGCGCCGTCTGCCCCGCGACGACGATCTGCGGCTCGCGGATGTCGAGACCCTTCATCCCGAGATCGATCACCCCGCCGACATCGAAGACCACGATGCGCGGTCCCTT
>JBAVML010000459.1:0-22486 GCA_049690035.1 Chthoniobacteraceae bacterium | reverse complement strand
GCGAGTTACTTCTTGAAGACTTCGGCGACCTTGCCCTTAAGGAAGGGTTCGCCATAAACGCCCTCGTAGGTCTTCAGGATCTTGAATTGTCCATCAGCCTTTGTCTCGCCAATATAAACATTCTTGGTCAGGTGATGATTCTTCTGCGTGGTGACCTTGCCGCCGGGGCCGTCGAAGCTGATGCCAGCCTCGAGAGCGGCAACCACTTTCTCCACGTCGAAGCTCTTAGCTTTCTCGACCGCGGCTTTCCAAAGATAAACACCATCATAGCTCAGGACCATCGGTGAGCAGGTCACACGGCCTTCCTTCACGATGCCGGGAACGGTGCTTTTCTTGACCCAAGATTGGAAGTCAGCCACGAACTTCTTGTTCGCGGGCGACTTGATCGATTGGAAGTAGGTCCAGGAACCGAGCTGACCGACGAGCTGCTTAGCCGGCAGACCACGGAACTCATCCTCCGAAATGGAGAACGAAACGACCGGGCAGGTATCGGCGGTGAGACCCGCCGCGGCGTATTCCTTGAAGAACGGAACGTTAGTGTCGCCGTTGAGCGTGCTGATCACGCAAGCCTTGCCGCCCGCGGCGAACTGCTTGATCTCCGCGATGATCTGCTGGTAGTCGGTGTGTCCGAACGGCGTGTATTTGCCGGCCGCGATGATCTTGTCGCCTTCCTTCTTGAAGCCGCCGCCGATGTTCTCGAGCGGCACACCTTTGAACTGAAGGTACTCGAGAAGCACGAGGTTCGTGGTCTGCGGGTAAACATAGTCGCTGCCCAGCAGATAGAATTTCTTTTTCCCCTGCGCGAGATAGTAATCGACCGCCTGTGTGGCCTGCTGATTCACGGCTTCGGCCGTGTAGAAGATGTTTTTGGAGAGTTCCTCGCCCTCGTATTGCACGGGGTAGAAGAGGAGGCCATTGTCCTTCTCGAATACGGGAAGAACCGACTTGCGGCTGACCGAAGTCCAGCAACCGAAGGTGACTGCGACTTTATCCTGCTCGAGGAGTTGGGTCGCTTTCTCCGCGAAAAGCGGCCAGTTGGAAGCGCCGTCCACGACGACGGGTTCGATCTTCTTGCCCATCACGCCGCCCTTGGCGTTGATTTCGTCGAAGGTGAAGAGGAGAACGTCACGCAGCGACGTTTCCGAGATCGCCATGGTGCCCGAAAGCGAATGGAGAACGCCGACCTTCACGGTGTCGGCAGCGACGGCCTGGAGGCCGGATTGAAAGAGGATCGCTCCGGTGAGGATGGCGAGCCCGACAGATTTAAGCAGTTTCATTAGTGGTGTTTTGGTGTTGTTGTTGACTGACTGAAGTCAGGAAGACACCAAACAGGGGACGACGGGAAACGAGAGGGATGGTGGTGGGAGAAACCTCTTGCTCAAGCCGCACACCCGCACTTGTGCAGGTGTGGAAACTGGATACCGAAAAGAACCGAATTTGAGACCACGCCGGGCCTCGCATCCCCTCCGGGCCGAAGCCCGGAGGGGTCGCAAAGAAACCTCTAAGACTAACTTAGAACGTCAGACCGATCGCGCCGGAGAAGACGTGCTGATTGGAGTCGCCGTCACCCTGGGTGGCCTTGGAGAAGGCCTGGGTGGTGCTGCCCAGATTGGTGTAGGTATACCCAGCGGAAGCGGTCCACACGCCCCATTTCTCAGGAATGAACGAGAGAGGAGTGGAGAGGTTGACGCCCGCAGAGGCGAAGCCGTAGTTGTCGCCGGCATAGAAGGCGGAATCACCAAGGCCAACCGTGATCGGAAGCGTCACGGTGACTGGGCCAAAGGTGTGGCTCGGAGCGATACCGATTTCGTAGTACCAGCCTTCTGGCCCGAGACCAGCAAAGCCAGGTGCCTTCAACTCATAAAGCACCGCGGCATGCGGATGAAGTGCGAACGCACCGAGGAAATCTGTATCGTCGAACGCGATGTTCAAGTTGACGCTGCGCGCCGTGCCGAAGTTATCGGCCGGAGAGTCGAATTCAAAGTAGCTCGCCGTTGCGGTGAAGCGCTTGGCGAATACCACGGAGATCCCGGGAGTGTAATCAAACTCATACCACGCGTCGGTGGTGCCGCCGACCGTTTGCGGATGGGAGTGAATCGAGGACCAGAGGCCGAAGTTGAAGGTTACCTTGTTAATGAAGCCGTCGCCCTCGTAGAGCTTGAAATAAAGGTCGAGGTAAGGCTGGCCGATCGCTCCCTGGTTCTCGAGGACAAGACCACGGGAGATGTATTCGGAGACGAAGGTGACGCCGAGGTCACCGGTGATCCACGATTCCTTGGCGGTTTCGACGACGGACTTAACTTCTTTGGACTCCTTCATCTCAGTGCCCGCCACGCTGAGCGCCGGCGCCGCGAGAATTCCCGCGGTAAGAATGAAGAGCTTGGCAATGCTTTGTTTGGTCATTGTGGGTCTTTCTGTGTGTGTTTTCTTGGTTGGTTTAGGTGGTGCCGGGTTTTGGCAAGCCCGGCTTCTAGCAAGCGGCCTGCCACCGCGCAACGCTTTTTCCCAACAAAATCTCAGAGCACCCAAGTAAGCCGCTCAACCTCTGTGTCGGCCCGCAATCGGCGGCGAAAAAAGGTTGAAGGGGGTCTGACGTTCGTAGATTGCCTCGCAAGGTCCGCGGCTAAAAAAAGCCAACACTGTGGCGCTTTGTACAATTCAAACGATTTCCATCGGGCACTGCGGTAGCGCTTGGAGGAAGGCGCGGCCGTAACTCTTCGTCAGCACGCGCGGATCGAGAATGACCACAATCCCGCTGTCCTGCTTCGTACGAATCAACCGTCCCACACCCTGCCGCAGCTTCAGGATCGCCTCCGGCAACGAGTATTCCGCGAAGGGGTCGCCGCCCTGCGCGTCAATGAACTCCAGCCGCGCCTCGATCAACGGATGATCCGGCACCGCGAAGGGCAGCCGCGTGATGATCACGTTGCTGAGTGCTTCGCCGGGAACATCCACGCCGCTCCAGAAGCTCTCCGTCCCAAACAGCACGTGCCGGTCATTCGTCTTGAATTCGGAGATGAGCCGATGCCGCGGCATGCCTTCGCCCTGCACGAGCAGCTTGTAATCGAGATCGTCGAGTCGCTCGCGCATCGCTGCGGCCAGCGCGGACATCGTCTTGTAGCTGGTGAAGAGCACGAACGCGCGACCTTTGGTCATCTGTACGAAGTGCTCGATGTGTTCCGCGAGCGCCTTCTCGTAAGGCGGATCGCGCGGGTCGGGCATCTTCTTCACCACGTAGAGCCGCATCTGCTTTTGGTAATCGAACGGGCTGCCGATCTGCCGCGCCTCCGCGTCTTCCGCGCCGACGCGGCGGCGGAAATACGCGAGCGCTTCATTCCCGACGCTGAGCGTCGCGCTGGTCATGATGCAGCATTTGCCTTCGCGGAAAAGCAGAGCGTGCAGGTAGCCGGCCACGTCGATCGGCGAGGCGTTCAGGCTGTGAAAGGTCTGCGTCTTGCCGGTCTTCTCGACCCAATAGACGTAGTCCTCCGCGTCCTGCTTGAGGAACGTCGCGATGCCCGCGCGCGCGTCGCGGATCTTCCGCCCCATATCCTGAAGCTCCGCCTTCGCGATCTCGTCCTCCACGCCTTTCAGCGTCTGTACGACGAACTGCTGGACCCGCGCGAGCGGCGTGGTGAGCGAATCGTCCACGAAGTCCGGCTGCCGCACGCGGAACTCGCGGCCCTTCTTGAAATCCGCGCGCCCGCCGAGCTGCTCGAAAAATTTCTCCACCTCCTCCAGCACCAGGGCCGTCTCGCGCACACCGTCCGGATTGCGATGCAGTTGAAACAGCCCCTTCTTCGTGTCCGGATTGTAGAGCCGCCGCAGCGCGTAGCGCAGCCCGTATTGCGAGACGCCGAGCCCGATCTGCCGCGCCGCCACCTGCTCCACGGTGTGCGCCTCGTCGAAGATCACGAAGTCATTCGCGAAGAGATAACCCGTGTCGTTTTCCTCCTGCTCCGCGAGCCCGCCGAGGTTCATGAAAAAGAGCGTGTGATTCAACACCACCACGTCCGCCGAAATCAGCCGCTTGCGCGCGTTTTGGTAAAAGCACTTCGGATTCGCCCCGCAGCTTTTCGTCGTGCAGATGTGCGCCTCGCTGCACACCTGCGTCCACACCGCCGGGTCCGGCTCCACGGAAAAATCCGACAGCGTCCCGTCCTTCGTCGTCTCCGCCCACGTGCGGATGCGCTCCAGTTCCGATTGCTCCGGCGAAGTGAACAGCTCGCCTGCATGCGCGATCGCCCGCTCCAGCCGCAGCGGGCAAAGATAATTCGCGCGCCCCTTCCAAAGCATGGCCTCGAACTCAAACGGCAGCAGCTTCTGCACGATCGGGATGTCTTTGAACGCGAGCTGCTCCTGAAGGTTGATCGTGTAGGTGGAAATGACCGCTTTCTTTTTCTTCTCATGCGCCCAGAGGATCGCCGGCACTAGATAGGCCAGCGATTTCCCCACGCCGGTCCCCGCTTCCACCACGAGATGCCGCTGCTCGCTGAGCGCCTGCGCCACCGCCACCGCCATCTCCTGCTGCTCCGGCCGGTATTCGAAATTTTTCGCCTTCGCCATCACCCCATGCTCGCCAAACATCGCCCGCACCCGTTCGGGGAAGGAGTCGGCAAACACTTCGACAGGCGCAATCATGAGCCCGCCATGTTTCGTGCAAATGTCGGCTTCGGCAAGCCTTCCGCCCGAACGCCGTTCGCGACTACGGTTTGCGCGGCTCGACTTTCAGCATGTCGATCGTGGCCGGGGAGCGCTTTTGCTTGAGCTTCGTGAATTCGATCTGCTGTTCCGGCGTGAGCTTGCCATCGATCTCCGCGATGAGGCGATTGATGATCGTTTCGGTCTTTTCCACAGTCTCGAGGCGAATGGATTTCAGCTCGCGGACGCCTTCGTCGATGATGGCTTGAATGTCGCGTCGTTGGGTTTCGGTGAGCTTGATCTGCCGTTCGATGCCGCGCATCGCGCTGACGTTCCACGCGTCGGGATTGCTCCGCGCGCGCGCCTTCGCCTTCGCGACCTGGAAGCCGAAATAGTAGCCGGTGAAGCCGCTGATGAAGACGATTGCAGCGAGCAGCGCGGCGATTTTCCAGGTCGGTTTCATTCCTGAAGCCAGAACATTTCCGAGACCGTATCGCCGACATCCGCGGTGAGCGGATCATCCTGCGGGGAAAGCGCGGTATCGATGGCGAGCATGGCCGCCAGCGCCATCGCGACTCCGCCGAGCACGCGCCAGGCGAGGCGCTGCCAGAGCGCAGCGAGAGAAGGTGCCGGCGTCCCTTGCCAGCGTGCGACCACACGCGTGGCGAAGCCGAAAGGCGCCGTCGGAGTCGGGTCGCCGAGGTCGCGCTGCGCAGCGGCAGCCAGTTTCCATCTGCGTTCGAATTCATTCATAGTTTGGATTCCTTGCGAAGTTGCAGCGCGTGTTTGCGCAATTTCTGCCGGGCGCGAAAGGCCCGCACTTTCACCGCCGATCGCCCCCAGCCGGTGAGGGTGCTGATCTCGGCCACGGAGCGTTCTTCGAGATCCAGCAAGGTCAGCACGAGCCGATCATCCGGCGCGAGCAGGCTGAGCAGGCGGTCGGTGGCTTCCTTCGCCGAATGCGCATCGCCCGGCGCATCCGCCGGTTCCTCACCGACGAAAAATTCCACCCACGCACGCTCACCTTCACCGAGATCCGCCCAGCGCCACTCCGGCCGGCGCAGTTCGGAGCGCAGTGCGTCGAGGCACGTGGTCACGGCCACCCGCGAGACCCAGTGCTCAAGCGGCACGCCCTCGCGGCCGTGATATTGATCGAGCCGACTGAACATTTTCATGAACACCTCCTGCGCAAGATCTTCCTCCGCCGTCCGCCGCGGCCGGTGGGCCCGCACGATCTTGATGACGAGCGGATACAAATGCTCGACCATCGCCCGGGCCGCAGCGGCGTCGCCCGCCCGGACCTGCGCGAGACAGGTGGGAACATCAAAGGCTGGCGGCGACATGAATCCATTGCATCGCCTGAATAACGCCGCGGGCAAGGCGCGGGTTACAGGGATGGCAGCCAGAGGCCAGAAGTTAGAACTTCTGGCTTCCAACCTCTCCGCTATCCTGTCCGCATGAGCGATCCCATCCAAGCCGGTCTGGCCAAGGCCGGAGTCGCCACCGCCCAACGCCACCTTTTCATCTGCATCGGCCCGGATTGCTGCACGTCGAGCGAGGGCGAAGTGGTCTGGGAATTCATCAAGAAACGGGTGAAGGAAACGGGCCTGCGCGCGATGCGGACGAAGGCCGCGTGCCTGCGCATTTGCTCGGGCGGGCCGTGGCTGGTGGTGTATCCCGAAGGCACGTGGTACGGCGGGATCACGTCGGCGCGCTTTGAGCGTATCCTGCATCAGCATCTCCTCGGCGGCGAACCGGTGCGCGAATGGATCGTCGCACGCAACAACTTCAGCGCCGCGCCGCCAAGCCCGGCTGTTTGAGCGCGTCGCGCAGACGTTCCAGCCGATCGACCAGCTCGACCGCGGGCAGGTATGTCGTGCGCACCGCCCACCAGAGTCGCGCGATGCCGCGCGGCAGGATCAAACGTGGCGCCAGGCGCGCGACCGTTTCTGGCCGGTCGTAGGCATCGAGAAAAGCGAGCGCGAGCGGCAGCCACGCATCGGCGGAAACGCGGCCCACGACATCCTGAAGGAAAACGAGCAAATCGTCCGCGTGGCGGTCCAGCGCTGGGAGCGCCGGTTCGTGCATCACTTCAAAGTCGATCAGCCGCGCGCGGTCCTGAGCCGCTTCGTAGAGGAAATTTCCCGCGTGCGGATCGCCATGAGACCAGCCATCGGGGAAAACGGCACATCGCGTGGCGTGAGCGCGCCGGAGTTCCCGTGCCGCTGCCGCGACCATGGCCGGGGTCAACTCCGCGTGAGCCAAGGAATGCGCGAGACTCACGCCGGGCACCTCCCCTGCCGCCACCGTCCGTTCGCCCTCGGGAAAGACGGCAAATTCCTCCCCATGAAGCTGCCGAAAGCTCTCGACCTCCCAGCACTGCCAGGCGTGCAGGTCGGTGATGGCCTGGACAGGATTGCCCGCGAGCCGGAAGAAACGATTCGCGCACGACAACGTCAGGCGCGCAGACCGACGCCGTCGCTTGATCCACAGCGGGCGCCCGTCGCGGACCTCACGAGAAATCGAGTTCACCTTGATCCGCTCGGCAAAGCAGGCGGCGATCGCGAAGAACTGTCTCATCAAGGCACGAGCGTAGATCGGACCGGCATTTCCGCCAAGACCCCTCCGCCCCGGTGGAACGCATTGCGCAGCTGGCATCGTTTCGGCTACTTTCGCCGCCACGTTTTCATGCGCCGTCCGCTTTTTCTCTTCGCGATCCTCTGCCTGTGCGCAGGGAAAATGCAGGGAAAAACAGACCGTTCGCTCGCCCCGGACGCCGCGACCGCAGCAACACCCACAAAACGGCGGGTGCTCTTCCGCACGGATTCGCCGAGACTGTTTGCGCCGAGCAGGGCGCCGCTGGCGGAGCGCTCACCGGCACCGGTCTCGCCCGTACCCCAGCCACCGCGGATCGCCGTCCCGTCACCGCGTCCAGTCGCTCGGACCGCGCCCGCGCCAGTATCGCTACCGAAGCTTTCCGCCCCGGCGATTCGGGAAACGGCGCGCGATCTCGACCTCCAGCCGACGAGCTTCACGCCTTACGATCCTTACCTGGGCTCGGTGCGCACCGTCATTTCCGGGCTCAATGAGCGGAACGCTACGATGGTCACCGCCTGCGAATTGGTCCGCGAGGGACGCGGCTTTCGCTACCTCGTCGCCGATCCCTATCGCGCGCAGCCGCCAGCGGTGACCAAGGCCCGGCACGCAGGCGACTGCAAATCAAAAGCGCTCTGGCTCTATAGCCAGCTCGGCGATCCCGGCGCCTACTTCGTCATCGGCAAACTGGAGCGCCGCTCGCACACCAGCCACGCGTGGGTTTACTGGCGCTGCGACGGTCGCTGGTGGATCCTCGACCCGACCGATCGCGGCACGCCCATCTCGGCGGATAGCGTGGCTTCACATCGCTACATCCCCTACTACTCCTACTCGCCCGCCGGCACCTTCCGCCACAGCGCGACGCGGCTGATGCTCGCCATGGCAAATGGCATTCCCGCCACGCCGGGCGAACCCGCCATCGCGGTGCGCTCGCGCCCTGCCGCAGGGCAGCCGATCCCGCGCTCTTCGCGGCGATAAATGGAGTGGGACGGGGCGCTCGTTTTCCTTCGGATCAAATATAGATCCGCACCATCTGCCGCCAGTAGCGGAAGCGATGAGCAGTGCCGCACCAGGCGTGCAGGTCGTTCTTGATCCGCCGGTTGGTCAGCGCGTGGCAGAGCTCGACGTTGTTTTCAAAAAAGGGATCTTCGTCTCCGACGGCGAACGTAAACCGGATCTCGCGGATCGCCTTGAGCCGTTTGCGATCGGTGATGAGCGGCACGAAATGGCTCGGCACGATCTCCCGCAGCGCGTCGCTGTAGAAGCCGTGGAAAAGCGAGTGATAGTGCGCGGTGTGGAGCGTCAGATCGTAGCGCCCGCTGAGCGCCAGCACCCGCGCGAAGTGCTGCGGATGACGCAGCGCGATCGCCACGGCATGATAGGCGCCAAAGCTGCACCCGTGCGCCGTCAGCGGAGTGCCCGGGTTGGCCTTGGCGGAGAAAGGCAGCACTTCATCGGTGACATAACACTCGAACTGCAGGTGCCGTTCGATGCGTTCTTCTGGCGCTTTTTCAAAGCAGTAGAGACTTTCCTCATCGATGCCATCCACGCAGATGACCTGGAGCTGCCCGCCCGCGATGGCGTGGCGCAGGGAGTGAATCATGCCGTGATTTTCGTACTCGTAGAAACGCTCCCGGCGCGACGGGAAGACAAGCAACCGCGGGCCAGCTTCGCCGAAGACGAGTAATTCCATCTCGCGCCCCAGCGCCGGGCTAAACCACTTGTGATACTCGCGATTCATGGAAGGAGCTTGAGTTCGGAAAGGCAGGTCCGCACCTCCGCCGCCCACAGTTGGTAGCCGCGGTCGTTGAGGTGCAAACCGTCCTCAGCGTATAGCTCGCCGCGCGCTGAATCGCCATCGGGGTGGAGCATGAGGGCGTGAAGATCGAGGTATCGGGCATTCGGCCACGCCGACAGAGCCGCGCGAACCAACGCATTCGTTTGCCGGAATTTGGCCAGATGCCACTGCCGGGCCGGGCTCGGTTTGATCGAAATGAAAACGATCGGCAGGAGCCCGAGACGGTCATCGATGCGGGTCACAAACTCCGCGAAATTTCCCCTCACCTCCTCCGGGCTCGCCCCCTGATCGAGATCATTCTCACCCGCGTAGAGCACGATGGCGCGCGGCTCCACGGGAAAGACGAGCCGCTCCATTTCGGCCACGCATTCGCGCAGCGTGGAACCGCCAAACGCCCGGTTCACGACGGGCAAACCGGGGAAATCTGCCGCGAGTGACGCCCAAAGCCGGATCGACGAACTGCCGTAAAAAAGCACCGGGTCGCGCGGCAATGGCTCCCGCGCCTCGGCGAGCGCAAAGGCGCGAAATTCATCTTCAAAAATCGACATCAGTGGGAGGGGAAGCACGCGCCCTGCCCCGCCGCGCCTTCAGTCACCGTGAGAACGTCACTGCTTGGCCGGCTCCGGGAGCGGCACGCCCGAGGTCACCTTTTGCTTTGCGGCCTCGATCTTCTCCGCGATTTTCGCGGCCAGCGCCTTGTCTTCCTGATCGAGGGCAATCGCTTTCTGCCAGTAGCTCAAGGCTTCCGGGATCTTCCCCAATTTGCCGTAGGCGTCGCCGATGTGGTCGAGCACCACGGCATCATCGCGTTTGTCCTCCCGCAGAATATTTTCCTGGGCGCGGAGCAGCTCCTTGAGCGCTTTCTCACTCTCGCCCCGCTTGAAATAGAGCCACCCGAGGCTGTCGAGGTAAGCGCCGTTCTCCGGATCGAGTTCGACGGCTTTCTTGATCAGATTGCCGGCCTCGTCGAGGCGCTCGCCGCGATCCGCCCACATGTAGCCGAGGTAGTTGTAGGCCTGCGCCGCGGTGGGATCGAGCTCGATGCTCTGCTTGAGCAACTCGGCGGCCTTGTCGAGCTTGCCGGCCTGTTCCGCCGCGGCGCCGTAGGAGAAATAAAACGCGGCGTTGAGCAGTTCCTCGTCACGGTTCTCCGCATCGGTCTGCGCCTGGGCGAAAGCCGCGAGCGACTCCTCGTGGCGCTTGGCCTGGCTCAGCGCGAGCGCCAGGCCGTAGGTGATGAATGGCCGGTCGGGAAACTTCTTTCGCGCCTGTTGCATCATCTCCACCGCCTTGTCGTACTTCTTCGCCTGCCGGAGGAGGTCCGCGAGTCGCAAATGGTTCTTCGGCTCGCTGGAATCGAGGAGCAGGCTGTGCTCGTAAAGTTCCATCGCGCGATCGAGGTCGCCCTTCTGTTCGTAGAGCTCACCGAGCAGTTCGTAGGTGTCGAAACGCTGAGGGCTTTCCTTGACGATCTCCTCCAGCACCTTGATCGCCTCGTCGCGCTGACCGGTGAAGAGCAGACTGCGCGCGAGTTTTTCCCGCACGTTCCCGAGCACGCCATCGTCGCTCGCCGCACCCGCCTTGAGCACGGCCAGATACCGCGGGATCGCCTCTTTCACCTGCTTTGAGAGGACGAAATAGTCCGCGATCTTGGCAAGGATCAGCGGGTCGTCCTTGCTGAGGTCGGCCAACCGCTGATAGACCGCGTTCATCCGCTTCAATTCATCCGGCGCGCAGGAGCCGTCGTCCTTGAGGTAGATTTTCTGAAGGAACTCGCCGAGTTCGGTCCAGTAACGAGTGTCCTTCGATTCACTCTTCACCGCCCGCACCAGCACCGCGTCTGCCTTGGCCTTCTGCCCGGTGCCGTCGTGCAGTTCGTAAACCGCGAGGTAGCTTTTGAAATTATCCGGCGCGAGCGTGAGCGCTTGTTCGGCATAGGTCAGCGCGAGATCCGGCTTCTTGAGGTAGTGCGAGTAAAGCTGGGAGAGATAAATGTAGGGCAGCGGCTCCTTCGGCGCGGCCTTGATCGTATCCTTGAGGATCTGGATGCCGCCGGAAACGTCGTTCCGCCGGGCCAGTTCGTAGGCGACCTTGACCGCCAGTTCCGCATAGCCCGGATCCAGTTCAAGCGCGCGCCGGTATCCTGCCAGCATCGCGTCCTGGTCCGCGTTATCCTCAGCGAGGAGTCCCTGGGAAAATGAGGCAAACGCTTCCGCCTTGTTCGCGCCCTCCGTCTTGAGCTGCAAATCCGGGGGCGCAGGGCGGACCTCCGACGGCCAGGCGTCCGCAAACTCGGGCGGACCCTGCCGTCCGGAATCGGGGAGCGCGGTCACGCCCTTCGCCGGCGCGATCTTTCCCGCGGAAGGTTCCGTCGCAGCATCGCCACCCGTGCCGGCGCGCTTCTTCGGTCCAGCTCCCTTTTGAGAAGGAGCGGACGCCGCGGGCGCTGCCTTCGACGCCGGTGAGGCACCGCCAGCGGACGGCGGCGCAGCCCAAATGGGCACAGCGAGAAGGGCTAAACCTGCGGAAAAAACTCTCCGTGCCTTGAGCGAAAACCCAGCCTGACGGAAGTGCATGGGCGCACTTTAGCGCCTAGCTCTTGTAGCGCAAACGCTTCTTGTGACGGTTCTCCTTCATTCGCTTACGGCGTTTATGCTTGGCGATTTTGGCTTTCCGTCTCTTCTTTAATGAACCCATGAGGTATTGGTTTTCGGTGTGAGGGGCGGCGAGGAAACCATGCTTCCCCGTCATGCGCAATCGGTTTCTTCCTTAGTACACCACTTTGTTGAGTGGGTATTCGATGATGCCTTCGGCGCCGAGGGCTTTGAGCTGGGGGATGATCTCCCGCACCACGGCCTCGTCGATGATCGTTTCCACGGCGATCCAGTCTGGTGTGGCGAGATGCGAAATCGTCGGGTTGCGCAGGGCAGGCAGCGTTTTCAGCAACTCGAGAAGACGTGCTTCCGGCAGGTTCAGCTTCAGCCCCACCTTGTCCCGCGCTGCATAGGCGCCCTGAAGGAGAAGGACAATCTTGTCGACCTTCGATTTCTTCCACGGATCGTTCAGCGCGCCCTTGTTGGCAATGAACTGCGGCACCGACTCCATGATCGTGTCGAGAATGCGCAGCTTGTTCGCGCGGAGCGAAGAGCCGGTCTCGGTCACGTCCACGATCGCGTCCACGAGATCGGGCACCTTCACCTCGGTCGCGCCCCAGGAAAACTCCACTTCCGCGGTGACCCCGTGCTGCGCCAGATAGCCACGAGTTAGTTCCACTGCCTCGGTCGCGATCACCTTTCCTTGCAGGTCTTTCACCGTCTTGATCGGCGAGTCCTCCGGCACGGCGATGACCCAGCGCGTGGGCTTGTTGCTTACCTTCGAGAAAATCATCTCCGCGAGCACCGCCACGTCGGACTGGTTGTTCGCGATCCAATCCTTCCCGGTCAGGCCGCAATCGAGAAACCCATGCTCGACGTAGCGCGAGATCTCCTGCGCGCGCAGCAGGCGAATGGTGATTTCCGGATCATCGACCGCCGGCTTATAGGACCGGCTCGCACCGGAAATGTGGAAGCCAGCTTTGGCAAAAAGGGCGAAGGTGGGTTCCTGCAAGCTGCCCGAGGGCAGCCCGATGCGGAGGACGTTGGTTGACGAGGTTTCCATCGAAAGGGGTGACGGTTTTAGGGGCGGCCCGCTCGGGGCGCGAGCACGAAAACTTGCTCACCGACAACGCCGGCGCGACAGGCAGGTCAGCGCACCGCAAGCGAGCAATGTCACGATCGTGGGCTCGGGCACAGCCAGCCAGACCGAAGCGTTCATGGCCAGTCGTCCGTCGTTGGCAAAGCCGGCGGTGAAATTTCCACCGTCGGTCCAGCCGGCGAAGAGCATGTCTTTCGGATCACCCGTTCCATCGTCGAACGGCGAACTGTCCCCGACCGCCACGAATCTTCCCGCCCCAAAGTTTCCGTAGGCCACCATCACCCCGCGGGTGCTCCCGAGCGTGGAGCTCCATACCGCGGCCTTTACCGTAGAGTTCTGCGTCGTGTTGATCGTCATCGTCGAGCCGTCCGCATACGCGTAGTCCGTCACTATGCCGATCGAACCGTGAGTAATCGGGTCGGTCGAGCTCGTCGCCACCACCGCGTTGGGAGTGACCGTGTCGCCATTGAACGAGATCCCGAACGGGTTCGCCTTCACGCTATTGTTTGTCATCAGGTCATTCCACACCTCGACCGCATCGGAGCCGTCGTTGTTTCGATCCGCAGCGCCGTGATCACCGATGAGAAAGAGCCCGCCCCCCGCACTCACAAAATTCAGGATCGCCGTCTTCTCCGCCGCCGTGAACAGGATGTTCGGCTCCGCGAGCACGAAGACCTTGTAGCGCGAAAGATCCTGCGCGTTGCCCGCGTTGCCGAAGGTGATCGCACCATTGTAGGGCAATGACTCCACCGTGTGCCCTCGCTGGACCAGCGCTACGGCCCACGCCGAGAGCGCTCCGTCCCAATACGTCTCCGCGGTTCCCGCAGTGATCCCACTCGCCGCGGGGCTGGGAAGGCGCTGCGGGTTCGACTCGTTGCCGCCCGTGCCCGTCCGCCCGGAACCGTCGCTCGCACTGTTCACCTCGATGTTGCGCGTGTTGGCATCGATCACCCAATCCGCATTCCCCGCCATCTCCGCCTTCGTCGCGTCGAAGAGAAACTGCCCCTGCACGGCGCATGGAGCCAACGACAGCGTGCTCAAACCAAGGCACAGCAATGGACGGACGATAGTGAAGCGGTAACGCACGAGCATAAACGTGGCGCGGCCCAAAAGGCCCAGTCGCGACACGGGCGGCACGCTAGTCGCCGCTCCGCGGAAGTCCACCGTGGCGATCGAAATGAATACAAAATTCCCCACAGTTTCGCTTTCCCCTCGCCACCCGCACCCGCGCCGGGTACGAGGACTGCCCCGAATGCGCATCATTCGGCCATGCCGGTAAAAACCGGACTCTTCCGCAAGCTCCAGCGCAGCCTGCTCTACATGGCGGCGGTCTTTGTCGTCTCCGTCGCCGGCTACCTCATCTACGGGTGGAACCTGATCGATTCGGTGTACATGGTCGTCATCACCATGTTCGGCGTGGGCTTCGGCGAAGTGCATCCGATCGACACGGTCGCAGGGAAGATCTTCACCATGTTCGTCATCGTCGGCGGCACCAGCGGCGTGGTCTTCGTCATCGGCGAAGTCATCCGCTTTATCACAGAAGGAGAAATCATGAAAGCCATCGGAGAACTCAAAAAGAGCCGTCAGGTCGATGGCATCACCCAGCACGCCATCATCTGTGGCTACGGCCGCATCGGCCAGATCCTCGCGCACGAACTCGCCGCCGCGAATTTTCCCTTCGTCGTCGTAGACCTCGACGACGCCCGCCTCGCGCTCGCCGAGGAAAGCGGCTACCTCTTCGTGAAAGGCAGCGCCACCGAGGAGGAGACGCTGCAGCGCGCGCATGTCGAGCGCGCCGTGGTCCTCGCCACCGTGCTGCCGCAGGACACGCTGAATGTTTTCATCACCCTCACCGCCCGCAATCTCAACCGCCACCTCCGCATCATCGCGCGCGGCGAGCAGCCGAGCACCGAGAAGAAACTGAAGCAAGCCGGCGCCGATGAAGTGGTCCTGCCCGCAAGCATCGGGGGCACCCGCATCGCCCACTCCATCACGCGACCGGCGGCGATGAAATTCGTCGGCGACCAGCGCGGCGTCGTCGGCGACGAGTTGAAACAACTCGGCGTCGAGATCGACGAACTGCGGCTGCACAAGCACACCCACCTCGTCGGCAAGACCGTCGGCGAACTTCAGGCGATGTCCGAAGGCAACCTCCTCGTCATCGCCCTCGAGCGCGCCGACGGCAGCATCCTGCGCAGCGGTTTCCTGGAGGAAAAACTCGGCGAAGGCGACGCCGTGATCATCATCGGCCGCGTGCAGTCCCTCTCCCCCGCGCTGCTCGGCGAGGTGGACCGTGAGGAGTTGCTCTGACGATTTGCCTTCGGAGCACCTCGTTTCGCAGACTCCCGGGACATGCGACGGAGCGGCACCCTTATCAACTGGAACGACGAAAAGGGTTTCGGCTTCATCGCGCCCAAAGATGGAACTGATGATGTCTTTCTCCACTTTCGGGCCGTGACCGACCGCACCCGCCGCCCTGTCGTCGGAGATCGCGTGGAATACGATTTGGATCACGACGACCAGAAGCGCCCGCGGGCCGCGCGTGCGCTCCTCCGGCCATCCGATGGCGCAGCCCCCGTCGGCAAAAGTGCGCCGCGACCACCGCGGCGACCCGCGTCATTTTCCCGCAACCGCGCCCAACACCGCGACTCCGGCGCGCTGCGGTTGATCCTGAACCTTCTATTCCCCGCGAACGCCCTCGGCGCGGTCTGCGTCGCCGCACGCTTCGGATTCGTCCCAAATTGGGTCGCCGTCCTCTATCTCGCTTTGAGCGCGGTCACCACGATCGCTTACGCCATCGACAAATATCGGGCGGTAAAAGGAAAATGGCGGATCGCGGAGGGAACGCTGCAACTGCTCGCCATGGCCGGCGGATGGCCCGGCGCTTTCGCCGCCCAACGCATCCTGCGCCACAAAAACCGCAAGCTCTCATTCCAAGTCACCTTCTGGCTGATTGTCCTCGCCCACCTCGCGTTCTGGTGCTGGTTCGCCGCGAATTACCTCGGCTGGACACCGCGTTGACTAAAACAGCGTCATCTGCGGCTTCATCGCCGCCATCGCTTCCTCGGCCTTCTTCTTGTTGCGCGGCTTGCCGTGCTTTTGCGGCGGTGGAGCCTCGGCGATGGTCGGTTTGCCGTCGGCGTTGAGTTCGTGCTGTTCGAGGTTGCTCAGGATTTCTTTGGCTCGCGCAATGATCGAGGGCGGGAGGCCGGCGAGGCGCGCGACCTGGATGCCGTAGCTCTTGTCCGCGCCGCCCTTCACGATCTTGCGCAGGAAGATGATCTGATCGTTCCACTCGCGCACGGCGATGTTGTAGTTGCGCACGCCGCTGCGCGTGAGCTCCAGCTCGGTGAGCTCGTGGTAGTGGGTGGCGAAGAGCGTGCGCGCTTTCGTTTCGTCGTGGAGAAATTCGGCGACGCTCCACGCGATCGAGAGCCCGTCGAAAGTCGAAGTGCCGCGGCCGATTTCGTCGAGAATGACCAGCGACCGCGCGGTCGCATTGTTGGTGATGTTCGCAGTTTCATTCATCTCGACCATGAACGTGGACTGCCCGCGCGAGAGGTCGTCATTGGCGCCGACGCGGGTGAAGATCCGGTCGGCGAGGCCGATCTCCGCTTGCTTCGCGGGCACCCAGCTCCCGATTTGCGCGAGCAGGACGAGGAGCGCGACCTGCCGGATGTAGGTCGATTTTCCCGCCATGTTCGGGCCGGTGAGGATGAGCAGCCGGTTCTTCTCGCCGTCGAGCAGGACGTCGTTCGGGACGAATTTCTCTTCCACCAACGACTGGTCGAGCACGGGATGTCGCCCATCGGTGATGACGAGGCGCAGGTCCTCGCTGAGCACCGGCCGGCAGTAGCCGAAGAGCCGCGCCGTCTCCGCCAGCGCGCCGAGCACATCGAGCGTGGCGACCGAGCCGGCCGTGGCTTGGAGCGCGGCGAGATCGTTGAGCACCTCGGTCCGAAGCTGGACGAACAACTCGATTTCCATCGCCTTCGCGCGCTCATCGGCGCCGAGGATCTTGCCCTCCACTTCCTTCAGCTCGTCGGTGATGTAACGCTCACCGTTCGCGACGGTCTGCTTGCGATGCCAGCTCGCGGGCACCGCGCCGAGATTCGATTTCGTGACCTCGATGAAGTAGCCGAAGACGGAGGTGTAGCGGACTTTCAGCGACTTGATGCCCGTCTCGTCGATGGCGCGCTGTTGCAGCTCCGCGATCCAGTTTTTTCCCTCGCGGGAAGCCGCGCGCAACTCGTCGAGCGGCGCGTAATAGCCGTCGCGAAACATCCCGCCGTCGCGGGTCAGCGCGGGCGGTTCTTCGACGATTGCTTTCCCGAGCAGATCGACGACGTGCGGGAGCGGGTGCAGGCCATCGAGGAGCTGTTGCACGAGCGGAGCGTGAATGCCCGCTTCGACCGAGCACGGCGCCACATCCTCCGGTGGCGTGAAGGCGCCGCGGCAAAGCGCTTCGAGGTCGTTTCGGAGCTGCGGGATTTGCTCGAGGCTGGTGCGCAGCACGATCAGGTCGCGCGCGTTGCCGCCGGTCTGGGTAAGGCGGCCGACAGTGCGCTCCATGTCGCGGATCGACTTCAAGGTTTCGCGCAGATTCCCGAGAAGAAACGGCTCGGCGAGCAACTGTCCGATCAAGTCCTGCCGGGCGCGCAGTGGCTCGAGTTCGCAGAGCGGATGCAGGATCCAGTCGCGCATCTTGCGCGCGCCCATCGGCGTCACCGTGCGGTCGAGCGCGCCCAGCAGGCTGGTGTCGCGGCCGCCGCCGCGGGACGTCACGAGTTCGAGGTTCGTCTGCGTTGTGGCGTCCACGACCATGAACTGCGAATTGCGATATGCGACGAGCCGCGAGACGTGTCCGAGGGAGCGCCGCAGTTCGTGTTGCAAGTAGTGCAGGATCGCACCCGCCGCGCCGATCGCCGCCGGCATTTCGGTGCAGCCGAAGCCGTCGAGCGACTGCACTTTGAAATGCTCGCGCAGCGCCGGATACGCATGGTCGTGGAGGAAGGTGAAGCCATCGCGCGGGACCAGGTTGCGCGCCATGTCGCGGAATTGTGCCGCCTGCTCCTCCGGCACCAGCAGCTCCGCCGGCTGCACGCGCGTGAGTTCGTCGGCGAGTTCCTTTTCATCCGCCAGCTCGGTGAGCCGGAAGTCGCCGGTGGTGAGATCGATGAACGCGAATCCGTAGCCGCCCTTCGCGCCAGCGCAAATCGCGGCAAGGTAATTGTTCCGCTTCGCGTCGAGCATCTGGATGTCGGCGATGGTCCCCGGCGAAACGATGTGCGTGACCTCGCGCTGCACGATCTGCCCCTTCTGCGGTTCGCCCACTTGATCGCAGATCGCGACGCGTTTGCCGGCCTTGATCAGCTTGCGCAGATAATTCTCCGCGGCGTGATGCGGGATGCCGCACATCGGGACGAGGTTTCGCTTGGTCAGGGCGACGTTGAGGATGCCGGACGCTTCCTTCGCGTCGTCGAAGAACATCTCGTAAAAATCGCCGAGCCGGAAGAGCAGCAAGGTATCCGGCGGCAGGGAGCGCCGGATGCCTTGATACTGCTGCATCATCGGGGTCAGCGCGTCGGACATGGGCGCAGAGTAGGAGGCGTGCGGAGGGCGTTCAAGCGCCGGTCAGCCGTGGCGCTCGATTGCGGTGACCGCCGCAGTGTCCCGCGCGAGGGCCTTCATGCTGAAGATCCAGACGACGCCGGCGAGGAGCATGACTACCGAGACGAGGAAGAAGCTGAGGTTCCACGAACCGTGGTCTTTCATCCAGCCCATGAGCGGCGGCGAGAGGGCATCGCCGAGCGCGTGGATGAAGAGGATATTCAGCGCGAACGCGGTCGCCCGCATCGAGGGCGGCGTGACATTGGCGAGCGCGGTGTTGGCCGGACCGATATTCAAAAACAAAAAGAAGACGGCGAAGAAGATGGCGACCCACGCGAGCGGAAACGGCAGGTAGAGCATCGCGATCGTCGCGGGGAAACCGAGCAGCATCCCACAGCCGGAGACGAGGAAATACGCGCCGGGAATCCTGCTGCGCAGCCGGTCGCCAAGCCAGCCGCCGAGCAACGTCGAGACGATGCCGGCGAAGACGGTGATGCCGCCGAAGACGAGATTCGCCTGCGCGAGCGGGATGCCGCGCGCTTCGTTCAAGTAAGTCGGCGCCCAGACCGAGAGCCCGCCGATAGCGAAGGTCATCGCGGTCTGCGCGAGGATGTTGGTCACGAGCGACGGGATCTTCGCGAGCTTGAGGTAATCGGCGAGTCCGGGCTTGTGGCCGCTGGCGTTCTCGGTCGTGGAGGCGCGTCGCGGCTCCTTCATCATGAAGCAAAAGGCCGCGAGCAGCAGCCCCGGTGGCGCGACGAGAAGGAACGCCCAGCGCCAGCCGAGATAGTGGTGAATCAACCCACCGAATGCGTAGCCGAGCGCGCTGCCGACCGGAATCGCCATGTAAAACCACGCAAGCACCTTTCCCCGCTGCTCGATCGGATACAGGTCGCTGAGGATGGTCGGCGCCGCCGGCCCGTAGCCCGCTTCGCCGATGCCGAGAAACACGCGCGTCGTGAGCAAGATCGCGAAGCTGCCCGCGAGTCCCGTCGCCCCACTCGCCACACTCCAGACCGCCACGCTCAGCCCGATGATCATCCAACGCGAAAAGCGGTCCGCCATCCAGCCGAAGACCGGCGCCGTGACCATGTAGCTGATGATGAAAGCCGTCGTCAGCAGCCCGGCCTTGCCATTCGGATCCGCATCGCCCGCGAGAAACTCCGCCTTCACCGCCGGGATGATCGCCGCGAGAATGTAACGATCGAGGTAGCAGCAAAGATTGATGACGATCAACAGCCCAAGCGCGCGACTGGCGCCCGCGATGGCTTGATGAGAAGGGCGGCCAGCGTCCATGGAGCCGAAGGTGATAGCGAGCGCCCCGCGGATTTGAAACGCCCGATTTCCGCTTTTGCGTTTCCGGTGCGCCGCGGTTCCCGCTACGGTGCGCCGCCGTGGAACCTTCGCCGAAACCCAGCCTGCTCGAAGCCTTCATTCGCACCACTGGATTGCTGCTCGCATCGGTGATCTACCGCGTCTCCGCTTTTCATCGGGAGCGATTGCCCGAGGGCGGATTTTTGCTGCTGCCGAATCACCTGACGTGGGTCGATGCCGTGGTGCTTCAGGTCGCGTGTCCGCGCCCGATTCGCTTCATCGTGTGGGAGGAGATTTTCAACCTGCGCTGGCTGCACTGGGTCTTCCGCGCGGTGGGCGCGCTGCCTATTTCCTCGAAGCGCGCGAAGGACGCCGTGAAGGCCGCGAGCGAAGCGATCCAGCGCGGCGAGATCGTCTGCATTTTCCCCGAGGGCGAGCTCTCGCGCACCGGCATGCTCCTGCGGCTTAAGCGCGGCTACGAACTCATCGCGCGCGGGGCGAATGCGCCGGTCGTTCCGGTGTGGCTCGATCGCCTTTGGGGCTCGATCTTTTCGTTTGAAGGCGGGAAGTATTTTTTCAAATGGCCCCAGCGATTTCCGTATTCGGTATCGGTGGCCTTCGGGGCGCCGATCCCGGCGAAAGACGCGGACATCGCCACGGCGCGCGAGCGCTTTCTCGAACTCGGTGAATTCTGCTACCAGCAGCGGCCTGATCTCGAAGGCCACCTCGGCCGCGCGTGCGTGCGCGGCTTGAAGAAAAACCAGTGGCACACCGCGATCATCGACGGCACCGACCACAGCACCCTCTCGTGCGGATCGCTGCTCGCCGCGGCGATCGCGCTCGCCTTTCACGTGAAACGCAAATGCCGCGGGCGGCGCATCGGCATCGTCCTGCCACCGGGCAAGGCCGCGATCATCGCCAACCTCGCCGTCGCGCTCGCGGACAAGACGCCGGTCAATCTCAACTTCACCGCGGGCCGCTCCTCCGTGGAAGCCGCGCTGCGCATCGGCGACGTACGTGAGTGCATCACCGCGCATGCGGTGATGAAGCGACTCGCCGACTTTCCGTGGCCGATGCACCTCCTGCATCTCGACGCCGAGCTGCCCGCGCTCAAGCCGCAGATCATTGCGTGGCGCATCGCCGTCGCGCTGCTGCCTGCATGGGCGCTGAGCGCAATCCTCGGCCTGCCGCGCATCGGCGACCGCGACGAGGCGATGATCCTCTTCACCAGCGGCTCGAGCGGCGAGCCCAAGGGCGTCGTCCTCAGCCATCGCAATCTCCTCGGCAACGTCTCGCAATTCGCGCTCATGCTGGATTTCGGCCGCGACGACGCCGTGCTCGCGTGCCTGCCGTTTTTTCACAGCTTCGGCTGCACCGTCACGCTGTGGTTTCCGCTCGTGGAAGGCATCCGCTCGGTCACCAATCCGAACGCGCTCGACGCGGCGAAAAACGCCGAGCTCATCGAGCGCTACAAGGTCTCGCTGCTCTGCACCACGCCCACGTTTTTGCGCAGCTATCTGCGCAAGGTCGAGCCCGCGAAACTCGCCGCGCTCAAGCTGCTCGTCACCGGCGCGGAAAAGCTCCCGATGGAACTCGCCGACGCCTTCAAGGAGCGCTTCAGCATCGAGATTTTGCAAGGCTACGGCCTCACCGAGACCTCGCCCGTCGCCGCCGTCAATCTGCCCGAACCGAAGCCGAGCCGGCCGGGCGACACCGTGCAGCCATCGAGCCGCCGCGGCTCCGTCGGCAAGCTCGCGCCCGGCATGGCCGCGCAGATCCGCGACCCCGAGACCGACACCATGCTTTCACTCCACGACACCGGCATGCTCTGGTTGCGCGGACCGAACATCTTCGAAGGCTATCTCAACGACCCGAAGCGCACCGATGATGTGCTCGTCGATCGCTGGTTCAAGACCGGCGACCTCGGCCGCTTCGACGAAGACGGCTTCCTTTTCATCGAGGGGAGAATGTCGCGCTTTTCCAAAATCGGCGGCGAAATGGTGCCGCACGAAGTCGTCGAATCCAAGATCGCGGAGGTGCTCGACCTGCCGAAAGACGAGCGCGTCATCGCCATCGCCAGCATCCCGGATGAAGCCAAAGGCGAAGCGCTCGTCCTCCTCGCCGCGCGCGACATCGACGCCACCGAACTCCGCAAAAAACTCGCCGCCGCCGAACTGCCGAACCTCTGGATCCCCCGCATCGTCCGCCGCGTCGAAGCCATCCCCATCCTCGCCTCCGGCAAGCTCGACCTCGCGCGGTGCAAGGAGCTGGCGCTGGCTCCAGCCGGCGCCGCCTAGTCGCGCGGTGACGAGAACCGCTCGTTACCAAACGGAGTTTGGTAACGTCCAAAGGTCACGATCCCAGCAGGCCCGAGATAAGTTGGGCGCCGTTCCATCCGAGTTGAATCGACATTTGAGCGACAGCAGCAACGTCAGCAATCCGCCCTACCAGCGTGTAAGTTCTCGTCACCTCCTTGGACTCCCGCGCTGGCACGAGAATATCCTTATCGACGTAAAGCCTGCCAATCGCGGTCGCGGCGGCCTCTTTCATCCCGCCCGCGCCAGTGATGTGGTAGTCCACGAGCGAATCCATGAGGCGGGAGATCTCGCTGAGGAGTAGCGCTTTTAGCTTGGCGTCGATCACCGCCACCCCAATGTCGCTACGCAGCGCGGTCAGCTCGTCGCGGAGAGCTTCGAGTTCCTTTTGCTCGACGATTCTCTCTGGCACGATTTCGTCGAGATCTTCGGCGGCCAACGCGAGAAGCGACATTTCGGCCGCTCTGATGGACTTCGTGTTAACGCTCCAATGCCCACTAAACTGAATGCTGCCAAGAGC
>JBAVML010000458.1:0-1767 GCA_049690035.1 Chthoniobacteraceae bacterium | reverse complement strand
CGAAGTCGCGGACTTCCTCCGGCGTCGGCGGGAGGCCGATCAGGTCGAAGTAAAGGCGCCGCACGAGTTGCTCCGGGGTGGCGGGCGGGGCGGGCTCGAGGCTTTCGCCGTTGAGCCGGTCGAGGATGAAGCGGTCGATCTCATTCTGCGCCCAGCCGTCGCCGACGGCCGGCACGGGCGATTTGCGCACCGGCTGGAACGCCCACCATTTGCGCTCTTCATCGGAGATTTTGCCCTTCGCACGCTTCGCCATCTTCTGGCCCTTTTCCTCCGGCATTGGCGCGCCTGCTTTCACCCAGTCGGTGAGCGTGGCGATCTGTTCGTCACTCAGTTTCTTGTCCTTCGGCGGCATCTTCAGGTCCTCGTCCTTGTAGGAGATCGCGGTGAGGAGGAGGCTCTTCGCGACATCGTGCGGGACGACCGCCGGGCCGGTGTCGCCGCCGCTGAGGATGCCGCCCGGCGAGTCGAGCACGAGGCCGCCTTTGATTTTGTCGCCGTGGCTGTGGCACTTGAAGCAGTGCTCGCGCAGTAGCGGCTCCACCTTCGTGGTGAAAAGCTGGACGCCATCGAGGTCGGCGGCGCGGGCGATGACGCAGACGAAGGGAAACAGGAAGAGGAAGGAATTGAGTTTCACGAGTGGAAAGGGGCGGGGATCATTTCACCCGCAGCGTCGGGGGGCGGGCAGTGGGATGTTCCTTCGAGGCGAAGGCATGGACAAGTCCGGAGGGATCCGACTCGCCCGTTTCGCGCACGACGATAAAGCTGACCAGGCCGTCCTGATGCTGCCGGACAAACTCCGCCAGCGCGTCGCCGCGAACGGTGAGAGGCTCTCCGGAGCCGCCGCGCGGAATCCAGAATTCCGCGAGTTTGCGCGTTTGTTCGAGCCGTGGACCTTCGTCATCGCAACCGGGAGCGGAACTCCACAGCGCGTTTTTTTCATCCCAGCCGTCGAGCGTTTCATCGGTGATCCCATACACCGCGAAACGCGAATCGGGCACAAGCGCGGAGAAGCCGAAGCCGCTCGGCTCCGGATCGAGGATCAACTGCGCCTCGACCACTTTGCTCGTCGCGATCTGCGAGACGTCGAAGGTCAATAACCCGCGGCGTTCGTTCCTGCGGCTCGCCGGAAGATCGCTGTGTTTCACCATGATCAATGGATGCGCGCCCATCGGTCCCTGCTGATCGCCGCGCCGGACATAGGCATCCTTGCCGCGGCCAAAGGAAGTGGGAATAGCCGTCCAACCTTCCGCCTGCTGCATCTGCTGGCCGCGGCTCGGTTCCTGGCCGGCCGCGGTGCTGCCGGAGCCGACCTGCATGCCTTTGCCCTCCTTGAGCCGCTGCGCGGGTTGTCCCGCTTGCCCGCCGATTTCCACCTCGCCCTGGAAGACCCTGACCTGCGAATTTCCGAGCGAACTCGTGGTGACCCCAAAGCGGGTGCCGAGATCGACGACCTTGATATCCGGAGTGTCGATGGTGAACCCGTGCGCGGGTTCCGGCACGTCGGCGACCGCCGAACCTTCGATGAGCCGGCAGTGCATCGCGTCGAGGATTTGGAGTTTGGTCGGCGCTTCCAACGTCACCGTTGCGCCGCTGGTGAACTTCAGGGTTGCGATGCCTTCCAGGAGCACGAGCGAGCCGGCGCCCAACTTCGAGCCCGCAGCCGTGGGCAGATCGGAGCCGGACCACTTGCAATTATCTGCCTGGACCAGCGTTGCGACCGGTTTTTGAAGCCGCGCATCTTTCCCGAAAAGAGCAAAGCTGGCCGCA
>JBAVML010000457.1:0-4603 GCA_049690035.1 Chthoniobacteraceae bacterium | reverse complement strand
CCAGCACTCCTCGTCATCCTTCATCCTTCATCCTTCATCCTTCCGACGAAGCCGCCGCCGTCCGCGAGGGCTGGAGCGAGGCGATGCGACTGCTAATGAAGATCGCGGCGAACGCGCGCTACTTCACCGATGCCTCGACGAAGATCGCGCTCGATGTGGAAGCCGGTGAAGCTGCAGCAGGCATGACGATTGATTTCTACGGCCGCTTTCAGAGCGAAGCGGTGCGGAAGCCCGATGGCAGTTCGCGCCTCCAGTATGCCAACGTCGTCGGCGGTTCTTCCGTTGGGGTTGATCCCATCGGCGTCTTCCGTGGCGCGCCGAATGCCGATGTGGCGAAGGAGTTCGTCGCCTATGTGCTTTCGATCGAAGGACAGAAGCTGTGGAACTGGAAGGTCGGCACGCCGGGCGGACCGCGCCGCTACGCGCTGCGGCGGATGCCGATCCTGCCGGCGCTTTACGCTCCGGAATTCAAACCACTCCGCTCCGATCCCGAGGTAAATCCTTACGAACTCGCGCGCACCTTCACCTACCACGAGGCGTGGACGGGCCGCCTTTTCCGCCCGACCGCCTTCATTTTCCGCGTGATGTGCATCGACCCGCACGATGAGCTCACCGAAGCGTGGAGCGCCTTGATCGAGGCAAAGTTCCCAACGGAAGCGATGGCTGCGTTCGGCGATGTGACTCGCGTCAATTACGCAGCGGCATCGGGTGAAATTCGCGACGCGCTCAGCGGCGACAAGATCAAGGAAGTGCAGCTCGCGAAACAGCTCGCCGATCATTTCCGTGAGCAGTACCGCCGCGCGGCGGCGCTGGCTCGCGCGGCGCGGTAACTCCGGCGCTCCCGCGGAGCGCGAAGTCGCATTTCCGAGAAACGGCCCATGCCGGATTAAACATTTTATTGCTTCCGGGAAACGTTCATCGATGCGGCACAACTCCCGCTTTTTTGGACGCCGTCGAGGACGATTCGGCGCAAATGCCAAACGTAGGGAGTGCAGATCACGTTCTGCCTTCCTGTTTCCGAGGCGTCACTCCGGATGACTAGTGGTTGACATTTAACCAAAAACTAAAAAGATTATCCTCGCCCCTCTGAAACTATGAACCCTTCGTTCCGCCCTGCTTCGGCGCTCTTCATCGCTGCTCTCGCGATGTTCGCCGCGATCCGCTCGTCATCCTCCGCCGCCACGCCAGACGTCGTCTCGGCGATCCTTATCGACGGAGACATCCATCAAAACTGGCCCGATTACGGCGTGGTCGCCTTTCATCGCCAAAACTCCACCGGTCCGCTCCCCGTGAATTTCTCGATCGGCGGGACGGCCGTCGCCGGCGTGGACTACACAGCGCCCGCCGGCAACACCATCACCATTCCCGACGGCGACCGCGAAGCGTGGCTGGAATTTGCCCCGACTGGGCAGCCGCTGGCGGCCGACAAGACCATCGTGGTCACCCTGCAAGCCGGGACCGATTACACCGTCAGCACGGTCAAATCGGAAATGGCCGCGACGCTCATTCTGGCAAAATCTTCGCCCCTACCGGGCCTGAAGGAATCGGTGAGGTTCCTCCTGCAGGCGGGATTCGGCGCGAATGCCGATCTTAAGAACGTAACCGAAGTATCGAAGAAAGGCTTCGACAAGTGGCTCACCGAGCAGTTTGCGAAGCCCGTCGGCCTTCAGCAGCCCTACCTCGACCGGCTCGATCGCGCCGCCCGCGCAAAGAAAAATCAGATCAATTCCGACGACAAAATCCTCCCTTGGTGGAAGCAGGCGATGAACACGTCGTCCAGCGCCGATCCCCTGCGCCAGCGCGTGGCCTTCGCGCTGAGCGAGATCATGGTCATCTCGGATGATCTCGACGACCTCGGGAATCAGCCCATCGGCATGGTGAACTACTACGACATGCTGCTGAAGGGCTCCTTCGGCAACTTCCGCACGCTGCTCTACAACGTCGGCCTGCACCCCGCGATGGGCACTTATCTCAACCATCTCGGCAACGAAAAAGGCAACGGCGATCCGCTCAATCCGACCTTTGCTGACGAAAATTTTGCGCGCGAAATCATGCAGCTTTTCTCCATCGGCCTGTTCGATCTGAACCTCGATGGCACGCAGAAGCTGGTGGACGGAAAACCCGTGCAGACCTACGACAACGCGGTGATCGCCGACATGGCGAAGGTGATGACGGGCTTCGGCTTCGGCGGGCACAAGAAGGACGATAGCTTCCACTACGCGCAGGAGGCCTTCACGGTGCCGATGCGGATGTGGGATGAATTCCACGACCTCACCGCGAAGAAGCTGCTCAAGGACAAGAACGGTGTCGTCTCCACGCTGCCCGCCCGCACGCTTACGAACGACCCGACCAGCGGCGCGCTCGCCATGCTCGACTACAATTTTGTGATCGACATGCTTTTCAATCACCCGAACTGCGCGCCGTTCATCAGCAAGCAGCTCATCCAGAAACTCGTCACATCGAATCCCTCGCCGGCCTACGTGCAGCGCGTGGCCACGGTTTTCGAGAACAATGGAAGCGGCGTGCGCGGCGATCTGCAGGCGGTGATCCGGCGGATCCTCATGGACCCGGAGGCCCGCAACGCTTCGTTCATCGCGTCGTCTTCCTCCGGAAAAATGAAGGAACCCTATCTGCGCACGGTGAATCTCCTGCGCGGCCTCAACGCGAAGGCTCCGAATGGCGTGTTCGACATGCGATACCTAGAGGAGGTCCACTTCCAGCAGCCGCTTTCCGCGCCGAGCGTCTTCAATTTCTTCAAGCCCGGCTACGCCCCCGCCGGACCGGTGAACGACGCCAACCTCGTCGCGCCCGAGTTCCAGATCCTCAACGCCGTGACGGCGACGGCGGTGCCGAACTACTACTTCGACGCGCTCAACTACCGCGGCTTCAGCGACGCTGCGCAAAAGCGCGCCCAGGAGGTGCGACCGGCACTCACCGCGGAGCTCGCCCTGGCCGGCGATGTGCCCGCGCTGATGCGGCGCCTCGATCTCATTCTCACCGGCGCCACGCTGCCCAAGGAACAGCATCAGGTCATCCGCGAAGCCGTGCAGGCGATCACCAGAGATCTCACCGACGACTGGAAACGTGAGCGCGTGAACATGGCCATCTACCTCATCTCCACGTCGCCGGAATTCGGCATCCTCAAGTAACCTCCAACCGCACCGCACCATGTCGCAACCCATCTCCCGCCGCCAGTTTCTGCGCCACGCCAATTGTGCCGCGATCAGTTCGCTGCCGATCCTCAGCACGCTGCTCAACCTCAAGCTCGCCGGCAGCCTCGCGGCTGCGCCCGCGCCGACCGACCATCGCGCGCTCGTCTGCCTCTTCCTCTCCGGAGGCGCGGATTCCTACAATATCCTCGTGCCCTACGGCGATGCCGAGCATGACGAATACACCACCGCGCGCGGCGGCATCGCCCTGCCAAAAACCTCGTTGCTTCCGCTCAATCTGGCCAATACCGGCGGGCTCAAGCTCGGCCTGCATTCGGCGCTCCCGGGGTTAAACCAGCTCTTCACGGATGGCAAAGCGGCCGCCATCGCCAACGTCGGCACGCTGATCGAAAAGGTGACGAAGGACGACTACAACTCCGACGCGCCCGCGCTGCGCTACCCGCTGAATCTCTACTCGCACTCCGACCAGATCGAGCAGTGGCAGACATCGATGGCCGATCGCCGCTCGGTCAAAGGCTGGGCCGGTCGCGCCGCCGATCTCTTGCATTCCTTGAATGCCGACCAGCGCGTCTCGATGAATATCTCGCTCTCCGGCTCAAACATTTGGCAGAGCGGTGAGAACACGCTGGAATACGCAGTGAGCAACGACGGCGCGATCGGCCTCAGCGGCTATGATCCGAAAAACGACAACTCGTACGACCCCGTGTTTTACCGCACCAAGGCGGTCGATTCGCAGCTCGGTTTTCAGTACCAGCATTTGCTCAGCCAGGCCTTTAATACGCAGAAGAGCTCCGCGCTCGATTCGTTCGCGCACTTCAATCAAGCCACGAACGCAGTGACGATTCCCGACGGTACTTTTCCAGGGGATAATTATCTCGCCGCGCAGTTCAAGATGATCGCGAAAGCCATCGCGAGCCACGACGCCATCGGTCAGGCGCGGCAGACTTTCTTCATCGAATACTCCGGCTGGGACACGCACGACGGCGTGATCAAGCACCACGCTGACGCGCTGCCGGAAGTCGATGCCGCGATCAAAGCGTTCTACGATTACCTTGCCTCGGTCGGCCTGGAAAACAACGTCACGCTCTTCACCGCCTCGGACTTCGGCCGCACCATCAGCACCGATAACGACGGAGCCGACCACGCGTGGGGTGGAAATCAGTTCGTCATCGGCGGGGCGGTCAAAGGGAACAAACTCTACGGCACCTACCCGAGCCTCTACGTGGACAATCCGCTCGATGTCGGCCGCGGCCGCCTCATTCCGCAGATTTCCGTGGACGAATTTTTCGGGGAACTGGCGCTCTGGTTCGGCGTGCCGCGGAGCGATCTCGCGACCGTGATCCCGAACATCGGGAACTTCTACAACGTGAACAGCACCGGCACGCCGCTCGGATTTCTCTGAGCCGATCCCGACAGATCATCCTCGCCACGGC
>JBAVML010000456.1:0-4149 GCA_049690035.1 Chthoniobacteraceae bacterium | reverse complement strand
GGGCTGAAATGTAACGGTGCATGAGGAAGGGCGGGTTCGGGCGAACGCGGGACGTAGTCGCGAGTTCAGGAAAAAGGAAGGCAAGATAGGCGCATCGTTCAGCTTTCTCCAGCTTTGATCTAAGGCGAACGATACGGGGGAAAAACTCGTTGACGCCCTCTCGCGGGAGCCGGTAGCTTTCCGCCCCACAAAACCCCGAAAACTTTTAATAAATCCCCTGCCTGCGTAGGTTTTGCGCCCGAAATCCCCGGATTTTGGGCGGTCCGCGCGGGCACTTTTTATCTATGGCCGAAGAACTTTCCTACGTGCTCGTCACGCCCTACTCGATTCGCAAGTCCCGCACCGGCGGCATCATCGCGCGACTGATCTCGCGGACGGGCCTCGATCTGGTGGCGGCGCGGATGTATGCGCCGAGCGCCGAATTGACGGAGAAGTATGCGACGGGAATTCCGACCGATCCGGACCCGACTCACCGGGCGACGCAGGAACTGATTAAGAAGTATGTCCTGAAGTCGCTGAGTTCCACGAGCGGCTCGCGGCCGCGGGTGCTCCTCCTTGTTTTCAAAGGCGAGGATGCGGTGGCCAAGATCAAGGCGACGGCCGGGCACATCGTCAACGAGCGCACCAGCGGCGAGACCATTCGCGACACCTACGGCGACTACATCGTCGATGCGAACGGCGACGTTTCGTATTTCGAGCCGGGCGTGCTGGCGCCGCCGGACGCGGAGTCCGCGGAGCGCGATCTGAAACTTTTCGCCGCCTACTCCGACAGCGACGGCGGTTTGCTCGAAAACGCGATCCAGTTTCCCTCCGGCACGAAAGTCGAGAAGACGCTCGTGCTCATCAAGCCGGATAACTTCCGTTTCCCCAATGCGCGCCCCGGCGGCGTGATCGATCTCTTTTCCCGCACCGGGCTCTACATCATCGCGTGCAAGGTTCATCGCATGAGCGTGGCGCAGGCGGAGGAGTTCTACGGCCCGGTGCTGGGCGTTTTGCAGGACAAGCTGCGCGGCCGCTTCGGCGAGGCAGCGCGCAATCTGATCGAAAAAGAAGTCGGCATGACGCTGAACAACGAGGTGGAGAAGCAGCTCGGTGATCTGCTCGGTCCGATCGGCGGGCGCGAAAATTGGGAGCAGATCGTCGCGTTCATGGCCGGACTCAAGCCGAGCGAATGCCCGCCTGATCGACGCAACGAGCCCGGCTCCGAGAAATGCATCGCACTTTGCTACCAGGGCGTCGAGGCCGTGCGAAAAATCCGCGAGGTTCTCGGGCCGACCGATCCTTCCAAGGCACCTCCTGGCACTATCCGTCGCGAGTTCGGCTCCACCATCATGGTGAATGCGGCGCACGCCTCCGATTCGCCCGAGAATGCCGTCCGCGAAATGGGCATCGTCCAAATCTCGGAAAACAACCTCAAGCCCCTGATCGAAAGCTGGTACGCCAGCCGGTAGGTTCGCCTTTTCTCAAATCCGCAATCTTAACTCCTCAATGACCATGGAACTGTCCCAACGCGCCACCATCCTCACCCCGTCGCTCACCCTCAGCATCGACTCGAAAGCCAAAGCCATGAAGGCCGAGGGCCTCGACGTCTGCGGCTTCGGAGCCGGCGAACCCGACTTCGATACGCCCGAGCACATCAAGAACGCCGCTCAGGCCGCGATCGAAGCTGGCTTCACCAAATACACCCCGAGTTCCGGCACGCCCGAGCTGCGCCAGGCGATCAGCGACAAATTCAAGGCCGACAACGGGCTCGACTACAAGCCCTCGCAGATCATCGTCAGCAACGGCGCGAAGCACTCGTGCTACAACGCCATCCTCGCCACCTGCCAGCCCGGCGACGAAGTGATCATCCCTGCGCCCTACTGGCTGAGCTACCCCGAGATGGTCCGCCTCGCCGGCGCCGAGCCCATCTTCGTTCAGACGAAGGAAGAGAACGGCTGGAAGATGACCGCCGAGGAATTCCAAGACGCGATGACTCCGCGCACCAAGCTGGTGATCCTCAACTCGCCCGGCAATCCGACCGGCTCCGTTTATACGAAGGAAGAACTCGCGCCGATCGTCGAGGTCTGCGTGGACGAAGAGATCCTCATTCTCTCCGATGAAATCTACGAGAAGCTCACCTACGACGGCGCGCAGCACGTCAGCGTCGCCACGCTGCCCGGCGCCTACGATCTCACCATCACGATCAATGGCTTCTCCAAGGCCTACTCGATGACCGGCTGGCGTCTCGGCTACCTCGGCGCACCCGAGCCGATTGCCAAGGCCATCGACGCCATCCAGAGCCACAGCACTTCCAACCCGTGTTCCTTTGCCCAGAAAGGCGCGCTCGCAGCGCTCAAGGGCGATCAGCAGCCGGTCAGCGACATGCGCGATGAATTCGACCTCCGCCGGCAGTACATGGTCGGCCGCTTGTCCGCGATTGATCGCCTCTCAGTGGTCAAGCCACAGGGCGCCTTCTACGTGCTGGTGAACATCGGCAAGCTCGGCCTCAGCTCGTCGAACTTCGCCGACCGCCTGCTCAGCAAGCATCAGGTCGCCGTCGTCCCAGGCGTCGCCTTCGGCAACGACGCGACCATCCGGCTCAGCTACGCCACGAGCATGGATGTGATCAAGAAGGGCCTCGATCGCATCGAGGAGTTCTGCAAAACGCTGTAGCCCTCCCGCCGGACTGGTTTCCGGTGCGAGCGGACTTCGGTTTCAGAGACCCGGCAGATTTTCTCGAATTCGTTTCGAGAAATCCTCCGCGGCATTTGCGGCGCGGGCGCGTTCGTTGACGAGCGAATGCGCTTTCAATTCGGCGAATGGCAGGCCGCCGGTGCGGAATGCACCGCGTTCGAACAGCATTTCGTCGCCTTTGCCATTCAGCAGAATGCGCCAGTCCCACGGTGCACGCTCCGACGCGGCGCGCTGGGTGCGGATGCTCGTCGTGCAGTTGGTCGTCACGGCGTTGTACCAGCGCGGGTGATCGTGGAGTTGGTTGAGCGCAGTCAGGTAATCCTTGAACCGCTCGCGTGCTTTCTCCGGCGGGGCTGTGGTGCGGTAGAGATACACGTCTTCGCCTTTGCGGCAGTTGGTGCGCACGCGGATCACGTCGCGCTCGTCGGCGACGACGTAGATCAGCTCGAACTGGCGGTAGAGCCCGCCGATGGCGGAGTAACTTTGGCCGACCTGCTTCCGCGTCTCGATGGAGAAACAAACCGGCGGCCCGTCGGCGAACTGGAAGCTCGCGATGGGATGCGCCATCCACGGCGAGCCCCAGTAGTTGATCGCGAGATCGATGCCGGTGAGTTGCGAGAGCCGGACGGTGCGCGTTTCCCAGCGCGGAGTGTAGTCGGTCTCGGTCCGGTAGTCGAAGTTGCGGACGTTGTGCAGGGTGATCTCGTCGCCGTTGATTTCCGCCCATGCGAGCTGCGCCACGTCGGGTTGCCAATTGCCTTCGTTGGTCGGATTGAGCGCGAACCACCACGCGAGCACGAGCGCGAACCCCGCGAAGACGACGCCAAACTTTCGCGCCGCGCCTCGGAGGAAAACCATCGCCGCCAGCAGCGCAACCACGAAGACCCAGGCGACCACATTTTTCCCGACAGGAAAATCGAAGTGCAGCGCGCCGAAAGCCCAGGCGGCGCATCCGAGCGCGAGCAGCCACGCCAGCACCAGGCCTCCACCCCGCAGCGCCCGCTTCATCGCCCGGCCGTCTGCGTGAGAATGCGTTTCACTTCCTCGATCGCTTGCGGGTTCTGATGCGAGGAGTGGCCTGAGGGAACGACGAGTTCGCTCTGCGCGCCCTCGAGATGGCTGCTCCAGTAGGGCACGATGCCGTCCGACATCTCCGGCGGCGTGTGGTCTTTGTTGCCGCCTTTGCCGCGGTCGCCGGAGATCACGTGATACGGGATGCCGGGCGTGATCGGGATGTTCTGGATCGCTTTCACGAAGCGGTTGTCGGGCGCGAGCGTGTCCACGCTGTTGGGGATGCGTTTCATGCGCAGGTCGCCATCTTGAAAGGTCACAGCTTTCAGTGCGTCGGCGCCTACGTGGAGGAGATTGGTGGGTGCTTTCACCAGCATCGAGCCGATGCGGCCCACCCAGCCGCTCGCCAGTTCGCTGCCCCGCAGCGGCGAGGAGATGAAGATCACGCGACCGACGTCCGTG
>JBAVML010000455.1:0-4821 GCA_049690035.1 Chthoniobacteraceae bacterium | reverse complement strand
CTCCTGACGTTTCCGAGAGTCCTCAATTTCCGCCGAGGTTATAGAAATCTTCTTGGTCAACTCCTGCGACTCATCCCATGCTTCCCGGGCGTTCGCCGCTAGCGTGCGAAGCCCTTCGATATCGTCGCGCTGCTTCGTAAGCCTTTGGGTTGCAATGACTAGCCGATTTTGCACATCCGTGAGTTTCTGCCGCGCTATGCGGGCTATACCTTCAAGCCGATTTACAGTGGCCGCCTTCCCCGTCACCTCTTTGCTGAGTCGCGCGATAGACAAGACAATGGCCTCAGCTTCGTCCTTGGCTTTCTCCGCGTGTACCTGAGGTTGAGAGTCGTTGTGACGGTCGATCGCAAGATGGCAGCCTCCTTCACGGGCAACTTCAATTGGCACCCCACAGTAACCTTTCGATGGGGGTAGGTTTGCCAACAATTCTTTTTGCTTCTCGGCTGTGATTTCCCCTCTGAGGAACCGCAGTTTCACTGCTTGCCTCTCCAGTATGTCCCTTGTTTCCGCCAAGCTCTCCCTGGCGGCATCAACCGCGGACGCTTCTCTCCGCCACGCTTCTTGAAATTGTTCTACTTGGTCAGAAGTGGGTAATGTTTTTGTCTCGTCGTCCAAGACTCGAGTCCGCGTATCGAGCTCCGAATTTACTGCTTGGTGGAAGAGGTCGCCACCTACGTCCGGCAGCTCTTTCTTCAGCGCGGCTTTCAGGCGCTCTAAGTCGACCTTTGACTGATGTTGCAGTTTTGGTAGTAGCACCTGATTTGCGTTGTTCTGCGTCAGCAACCGGGAATTCAGCTCCAGTTCCTTTTGTTCCTGCTCCGAGACAAGACCCAACAATGTCCTCACGAGATATTGTCGGTCACCAGTTTGAGTTTCTGGAGACGACGACTCGCTTAGCGTGTCCCGCCACTCGACAAGATTTCGATAGCGGCATTCTTGGTCCCGGGTCAGCCAAGGAAGAATGTGCTGCCAGCTTATGGGCTTGCCAGACGACGTGAATTGCTTCACCAACACCGGCCCCGTTACTGCCTCTTGAAGCACTTCAAGGTAGTCGTCAAAAAGTGGACGTGCGCTGTCCTCAAATAGGCGATCGATTCTTCGGTCGGGAATGGCAAATGAGTGAGGTCCGACGCCGAGGGGGCGGCATACAACCCACGGACTTCCGTTGATGTGGACCTCTGCCACAACCCAACCGTCGTTGTTGAACCTTTGTCGCACTCCTTCGCGCAAGGCATCGTTTCCATAGTTGCCCTCACCGAGCACGTAGCGCAGCAGGCGACAAAATGTAGTTTTTCCCGTCGCGTGCCCTGACATGCCGTCCTCGTAAAGCTCTGGCTTCTTCTCCCTGTCCGCAGGCACCGCCCATAGAATGTTCAGACCTGGCTTGAGTGAAATTATGCGGATCACCTCTGCGTCCGGCTTCAGCTCAGGAAGCAGCCGCAATTCGCGCACCCATACCACCGGGCGGAGTCGTGCTGCATCTGGTTGGATACTTCGTGGAGACTCAAGGTCCAATCGTTTCTGTTCGAGCATACAAATTCCTTCTTTTCATTTAGTCCTGCGCTCCGCGTGGATTTTGACATGGAGATGGATGTGGTCGTTGACGAGGTGGGGGCCGAGGAAGCGGAAGAGTTTGCCGGAGCCGTAGTGGCTGCCGTATGCGGTGCGATCGAGTTCCAAAACACCCTGGCCGATGAGGTGCTGGCCGTCGTCCTTCGCGGCGATGAGCACGGGGAATTCAAGAGGGCGGCTGATGCCCCGGAGGGTGAAGGTGCCGCGCAGGCGATGGCTCGGTGTGCCGTCGGTGCAGGTGGCGATCCGCTCCGCGGCGTCGGCGACGAACTCGGCGGTGGGATGGTGCTCGACGTCGAAGAAATCGGCGGTGCTCAGGTGCGCGAGGAGCATGGCGTTCAGGGCCGGGTCGGCGAGGTCTTCACAGGCGATGCTGGCCATGTCGATGGTGAAGCAGGCGCTTGCGAACTGGCCTTGGTTGACTCGGATGTCGCCGTCGGCGAGACGCACGGTGCCGCTGTGGTGATTGAAGAGATTGCGGCCGGTCCAGCGGATGATGCTCTGGGCGGTGTCGATGCGGTAGGTCCCATCGGGGACGGGCGACTGCGGCAGGTGGCCGGTGCCTTCGAGGGGTAGACCGGCGGCGGTCCAGGCGGCGAGTCCGCCATCGAAGGTCGCGACGTGCGCGAAGCCGGCGGAGCGCAGCTTTTCCGCGGCGGTGGCGGCGTCGAGCGAATCCTCGCCCGCGCCATAGACGACCAGCGGCACGGACGGGTCGAGGTCGAGCGCCTTCACCTGGTCGAGAAAAGCGGTCTCGTAGATGCAAGCATTCACCGAGCCCGCGATGCGCGCGGCGGCGAAGACCTCCGGCGGGAGGACGTGGATGAGCCGCGGTGGCTGGGCGGACCTGATCATAGCCTGGAGTTTCTCGGCATTCATGGGGCGGGTGGGAGGATGAATGGCGAAGGTTGAAGGAGGAAGACTGAACGGCGGCAAAACGAAGGTCGCGCGCGTGCGCAGAAGCGAGCAGCCGACAATCCGATCGGCCGCTCAAATGGCACAACCGCTGAAACTCTGAGGGACACCACGCCCGCCACCGCACAGGCCGCCGCCGCGCCTAACCCCCGCCAGATCAACCTCCAACTCACCTAACCATTATGCGAAACCTCAGCGACACCGCCGGCGGCAAGACCGCCGCGCCCGAAGAGAAGATCCAACGCCTCGCGCTGGATCGCTGCCACGTCGGCGCGCGGAATACCCGCCAGCCGACACCGAAGGAAGTGACCGATGCCGGATTGGTCGCGTCGATCAAACAAGTCGGACAGACCACGCCTGGCATCGTCCGCCCGCACCCGGACAAGAAAGGCCACTTCGAGATCGCGGCCGCTCGCGCCGCCGCGCCGCCGCGCGGCGTGCGAAGTGGCGAAGACGGCCACCTTCGATGCGATCGTCCGCGACCTGGACGACAAGGCTTTCGGCGTCCTCATCATCGTGGAGAACCTCCAGCGCGAGGGCGTCGATCCGAAAGCCGAGGCGAAGCTGCTCGATCAAGCTCATCCCGAAGCTGCGCAAGGAATGGGAGACGGGCCACCTGCAGAACTTCAGCGCCGACATGATGGAGCTGCTCGGCGCACTCCCGCGCGACACGCAGGAATCCATCGCCGAACAGCCGTGGAATCTCGGCAACCTCAAGACGCGCAAGGAACTCAACCGCCGAAAGAGGCCGACCTACAGGCGCCGCCTCCGAAGACGTGGGGCGCGGTGGACATCCACACGCTTGAACCCACCGGCGCCGTCGTAGCTGCGCTTCGAGGCGGGAAAGGGCGGTGAGCTTGTCCATGCCCCTCGCGATCCAGTGTCAACCTTACGTAAGGACGCTTTTGATATCATGAGCCAACTGACCAAATCCAAACTGCAAGCCGCCGCCCGATGGTGCGTGGACAACTCCGACACGATCCTCCAAGTGCTGATCTTCGCTGCCGCTTTCCTCAAGGCGATTGCCGAGAGTGAGCAGCATCCAAAGCGGTGATGAACGACTGGGGTGGCCAGCGGCCGGCAGAACGAACGGGAGTTTAGCGTTTCAAATCTTCCGCGATCGTAGCGAACTGCTCCAGGGCAGCTTCGAGGTCGGCGGTGATGTCGGCGGCGATGATTTCCGGCGCGGGGAGATTGGCGGATTCTTCCAGCGCGTCGTCTTTTAGCCAGAAGATGTCGAGGTTGACTTTGTCGCGTTTGGTTAGCTCTTCGTAGGTGAAGGATTTGAATCGTTCGCTCTCCTTGCGGACGTGCCGGTTCTTTGGGTGGTAGCAGGCGACGAAGTCGTCGAGGTCGGTGCGCTTGAGGGTGTTTTCCTTGAGGGTGAAATGCAGGTTGGTGCGCAGGTCGTAGATCCAGAGCTTGGTCGTGTGCGGCTTTTCCTGCGCGGGTTTGCGGTCGAAAAAGAGGACGTTCGCCTTCACGCCTTGCGCGTAGAAGATGCCGGTGGGCAGGCGCAGCAGGGTGTGAACGTCGGCCTGCTTGAGCAGTTCGCGCCGGATGGTTTCGCCTGCGCCGCCTTCAAAGAGCACGTTGTCCGGCAACACCACCGCCGCGCGCCCGTGCTGCTTGAGGATGGTGAAGATGTGCTGGAGGAAATTGAGCTGCTTGTTGCTCGTGCTCGCCCAGAAATCGTCGCGGTTGATGATCAGCGATTCCTTGGACGACTCGCCCGCCTCGTTGACGATGGTCACGCTGCTCTTCTTGCCGAAGGGCGGATTGGCCAGGACGATCTCGTATTCGCCGTGCTTCCCGGCCAGCGCGTCCTTGGTGACGACGGGCATGTCTTCCTCCGACTCCCCGCCGATGCCGTGCAGGAGCAGGTTCATCGCGCAGAGCCGCGTGACGCTGTCCACCAGCTCGATGCCGAAGAACGTGCCGCTCTTGAGCTTCTTCTTTTGCGCCCGGTCGAGCGCGTGGTGTTTGGCCAGGTAATCATGCGCCGCGAGCAGGAAACCACCCGTGCCACACGCCGGATCACAAATGGCCTGACCCGGCTGTGGGGCGACCACGTCCACCATCGCGGCGATGAGCGGGCGCGGCGTGAAGTATTGGCCCGCGCCGCCTTTCACGTCCTCGGCGTTCTTTTGCAGCAGGCCCTCGTAGGCGTCGCCCTTCACGTCGGCGGAAAGCGAAGACCACTGCTCCTTGTCGATCAGGTCCACGATGAGCCGGCGCAGCTTGGCCGGGTCCTGGATCTTGTTCTGCGCCTTGCGGAAGATGACGCCGAGCATGCCCGTGCGCTTGCCCAGCGTCTCCAGCACATGCCGGTAA
>JBAVML010000454.1:0-7847 GCA_049690035.1 Chthoniobacteraceae bacterium | reverse complement strand
GTCTCGATGTGTTCTCCGCCGTAGTGCCGCGCGCATCCCGAGGCGAGCTGTTCGCGCGCGCGGACGGCAGCAGGCCAGTCGCGCGCCGCGGTGGCCACGTCGCCGAGGCGCGCCACCGCAGTCAGCGCCTCGACGCTGTCTGCGCCTCCTCGCTTCTCGATCAAAGTAAGTTGCCGCTCGAACATCCCACGCGCCGCGACGAGGTCGCGCTCTCGGAAATAACACGCGCCCAGGTCGCCGCACACCGCCGCAGCTTCCGCGCTGTCGGGGCCGAACTTCCGCCCCGCCGCGCCGAGTCGCTCGGTGTGCAACGCCGCCGCCGTGCGGAAATCGCGCGCCCCTTCAAACCAGACCGCGATCTGCGCGAGCGCGTCGAGCACTTCCGTGGAGCCGTCGCCAAAGCGCTGCCGCCGGCCGTCGAGCGCGTGGCGAAATGCCTTCATCGCTTCAGTTCCATCGCCGAGCGTGAGGCAAAGCTGGCCGAGCCGATCGAAGACCGCGGCGGTTTCGACGGCGTCGCGCCCGCGTGATTCTTCGGTGCGCGTGGCGAGCTCCCGCGCGACCTCGAGCGCCCGAGCCGGCTGCCGCGCCTCGTCATAGTAGGTCCACAGATCGGCGATACTGCGCAGCGTCGCCGGGTCCGCGGGACCGAGCGCGGATTCGTGCACCCGCCGCGACTCGCGAAAGAGCGGCGCCGCTTCATCGGTCCGGCCCGCGCGCAGCGTGGCGATGGCAAATTGCCGCAGCAGTTCCGCCCGGCTCCGCCCGTTCGCCTCCGGATGCTGGCCGAACCACGCCACCAGCCGCGAATACTGCGCCAGAGCGGGTGCGAGGGCTCCCGCGGCCTGGCAGATGCGGGAAAGCAGGAGCATCTCTCCGAGTGTCTGCGCGTCCGCCGGGCCGAGCCTTTCCTCCGTGAGCCGCAGGCTGCGCAGCGCCGCCTGAGTCGCCTCCGGCCAGCGCTTTGCTGATTCATAGACGATCGCGAGCCCGTGCCACGCGGAGGCCGTGTCCTCGCTCGCCGGCCCGGATACTTCCTCGACGCGATAACGCCGCCGCTCGAGCAGCGCCGCCGCTTCATCGAAGGCGCCACGCAGCCAGTGCAGATCACCGAGTTCAGACAGACTTTCGATGGTCAACGGATCGTTCGCACCGAGCCTCGCTTCGCGGATGGCGAGCGCTTTTTCAAACAGCGGAAGCGCTACCTCGAACTCGCCCTGCAAGCGATGGACCCAGGCGAGGTTCCGGTAGCTCCACGCGGTGTCGGGATGCTCCGCGCCGAGCGCGCGCAGGCACAAATCGAGCGCTCGCTGCAACAGCGGCGCGGCTTCGTCGTAGCGGTCAAGCTGGCGCAGGCACCAGCCGAGTTGGGTGAGGTTCGTGGCAAGCGCGGGATCGTCGGGCTGGAGGATGGTTTCGCCGATCTCCAGCGCGCGCCGGTAGCGTGCTTCCGCGTCGGCAAAATGCTGCTGCAGTTCGGCGAAACGTCCCCAGTCCGAGAGCGCGGCGACCACTTCCGGCGACTGCGCTCCAAACTGCGCCTCGGCGGCGACCACTCGTTCGGCAGTGGCCGGCTCGGCGTCGCTCAACCGGCCGGCGAGTTCCTGCACTTGGGCGAGTTCGCGCAGTCCGTCGATCGTCTCCGGCGCCGTGCCGCCGAACGCGCGGCGTTGGATCGCGACGGATCGCTCGAGGAGCGCGGCAGCGCGCGGAAAATCACGCTGCGCGCGCAACACCCGGGCGAGATTCGTGGTCGCGACGGCCGTCCCGGGATCGTCCGGCCCTTGAAGCTTCACTTGGAGATCGAGCGCCCGCTGGAGCAGCCCCGCGGCTTCGTCGTAGCTCTTCCGGTCCTTCAGGCAGGCACCGAGTCGCGTCAGCGTGGTGACACGCTCGGGCGCGTCGGAGGGCAGCACCTTTTCCTGGATCGCGAGCGCGCGGCGGAAGTGCGCTTCTGCGAGCTGCGGCTCACCGAGGTGGTCGCGCACCTCGCCGAGGAAAAGCTCCGCGAGCGCGCTGTCGGGATGCTCCTCGCCATGGAGCTCGCGACAGAGCGTGCGCAGCCGATTTCCCGCGTCCAGCGCTTCGCGCCAGCTTTCGGCACCGGCGAATTTTTCAGCCTGCGCGAGCGCCTCGACGATTTTTGTATCGCGGGCTTTCTCCGCGCCAAACGCGCATGCGGCGCCGATGAAAAAAAGCGCGAGCCAGTACTTCATGAAGTGCGCTGCGAGATCAGTCCAGCGTCTTCAGTCCCTCGACCACGCTCGTCCGCGCGACGGAGATCGAAGGGGCGAGACTGGCGACAATGCCGATCAGCGAAGCCACCGCGAAGGCCATGCCGAGGATTCGCGGCGACACGTCGAAGTAGGGAAAGAAGCCGCCGGTGAGCTTCGAGATATTGAGTGAATGTGTGAGCGCCCATGCGCCGCCGGCGCCGACCAGCGCGCCAATCATCGAGAGCCCGAAGCTCTCCGCGAGGATGAACGCAAACAACTCGCGCCGCCGGAAGCCGATCGCCTTGAGCACCGCGAGTTCGCGGAAGCGCTCGCGGATCGCCATGCTCATCGTGCTCGCCGTGACGAGCAGCAGTGTGAAGACCACCACCGCGCAGATCGAGCCGATGAGAATTTTGATGTTTCCCCACATGGAAACGAATCCCATCTGGAACGCACGCTCACTCTCGGCGCGCACTTCGTTCGCGGAGTTCGCGAAGGTCTTGTTGATTTCCTCGATCACTTTCGGCGCCATTTCGGCGGAGCTGGCGCGCACCCACCACATGCCGACCTTGCCCCAGTCGCCGAGCGCTTCGTCGATGTATTTTTGGTGCAGGAACATGTTCCGATCGTCGAGCGTGCCGGAGTAAATACCGACGATCTTCACCTCGAGATCGCACGGGAAAATGGTGCTGAGCAGCGTGACCTTGTCGCCGATCTTCCACTTGTAACGCTCGGCGCTTTCCTTCCCCACGATCGTGGTCGTGCGGTCGGCGAGCCAGGCGTCCATCTGGTCCTGCGGGAGTTTCGCTTCGCCGAAAAGCTTGGTCATCTTCGTCGGATCAATGCCGAACTGCGCGAAGCCCACGCTGGTGTCGTCTTTGATCTGGCCGCCGAACCAGGTGAACGGCGTGACGCATTCGACGCCGGGGATTTTTTCAATCAGCGGCAACTGCCGCGCAGGCAGCACGTCGGCGATCGACACCTTGCTGCGCACCGCGATGCGCAGGGACGCGCCGAGGTCCTCGGGCGGTTGCGTGAGCTCGCGCAGCAGCGTGACGAGCGTGACGAAAAGGAACAGGCTCACCGCGACGCTGAGGATGGAAAGCAGCGCGCGGCGTTTGTTGCGCAGGGCGTTTTTCGCGATGAAGCCGGCGATGGTCACGGCAGCAACTCGCCTTTCTCGAGGTGAATATTCCGCGAGCCATACGCCGCGGCGCGTGGGTCGTGGGTGACCATGATCACCGTCTTGCCCGCCTGCTGGCTGAGCGTCTGGAGGATCTGGAGCACGTCCTCGGCGGACTGGTGATCGAGGTTGCCGGTGGGTTCATCGGCAACGATCAGCTTCGGATCCGTGACCAGCGCGCGGGCAATGGCGACGCGCTGCTCCTGCCCGCCGGAGAGCTGACGCGGGAGATGTTTCGCGCGGTCGGCGAGACCCACGAGGTCCAGCGCGGTGAGCACGAGTTCGCGGCGCTTGCGGCTGTTGAGATCCATGAGGAGCAGGGGCAGCTCCACATTCTCGAAGGCGCTGAGCACCGGGATGAGGTTGAAGGTCTGGAAGACGAAGCCGACGTTCTGGTTTCGCCAGTCGGCGAGCGCGCTTTCATCGAGTTCGGTTACGCGGATTTTTTGCACCACGCACTCGCCGGAGGTCGGACGATCGATGCCGGCGATGATGTGCAAGAGTGTGCTTTTCCCCGAGCCCGACGGCCCCATCAGCGCGAGATATTCACCCGACGCGATAGTGAGCGAAATGCGGTCGAGCGCGGTGACCTGGATCTCGCCCTGGCGGTAGATTTTCGAGAGCTGGCTGATGGTGACGATGTCCTCCGGCATGCGGGGATGCATTTACGCGGGCGTCTCGCCCGGCGCAACGACGATGGCGGCGATGGAACAGCGCTTCCCGTTCGTCCTCCGGCGCGCTACGAGAGACTGATGACGCGACTTCCATGAGCATGCAGTGGCCCAAACTTCTCTGCGCCGACCGGCTAGGCGCGAAGAAGAACGCCGACGCCGAACCGCAGCGCTCGCCCTTTCAGCGCGACTCCGACCGGATCATTTTTTCGTCGGCGTTTCGACGGCTGCAGGACAAGACGCAGGTCTTCCCGCTGGCGGATAACGACTACGTACGCACCCGGCTCACGCACAGCCTCGAGGTGGCGAGCGTGGGGCGCTCACTAGGCACGATCGTGGGCACGGCGATCTGCGAGCGCGGCGAGTTGCCGGATTTTCACGCCTCGGATTTTGGCGCGATCGTCTCCGCCGCGGCACTGGCGCATGACCTCGGCAATCCGCCGCTCGGCCACTCCGGCGAGGACGCAATCCGCGTGTGGTTTGAAAAATCTCCGGTCGCCGCCGACGCGCGCGCGCCGCTGCGCAAGGTGGAGCAGGAGGATATCGCGCGGTTCGAGGGCAACGCGCAGGGGTTCCGCGTGATCACGCGCTTGCAGATGCCGGACAATCCCGGCCTGCGCCTCACGATGGCGACGCTCGGTGCCTTCACGAAATACTCGATCGAAGCGCTGGTGCCCGAAAAGGCGCGCATCCACGAAGGCGCGAGCACGAAGAAGTTTGGGTTTTTCCAAAGTGAACGCGAATTTTTCACCGAAGTCGCCGACCGCTGCGGACTGATCCGCCGCTCGCCGCTGCACGCCTTCTGGTCGCGGCACCCGCTCGCGTTCCTCGTCGAGGCGGCGGACGACATTTGCTACCGACTCGTCGATTTTGAAGACGGCTTCCGGCTCGGATTCCTGACCTACGAGGAAGTGCGCGACGCCTTCGTGCGCGTGATTGGCGATCCAAAGGCCGGGGAGCGGGCGGATCAGATTCGGGAAACCAAAGCGCGCATCGAGTTTCTGCGCGCTCGTGCCATCGGCGTGGCGGTGCAGCAGACGGCGGCGCTCTTCCTGGACAAGGAGCCGGAGATTTTGCGCGGGGAATTTGACCAGCCGCTGATCGACTCCATCCCCGCCGGCGACGAGCTCGAAGCCATCAAGCGCCGCTCGGTCGCGACGATTTATTCGACGGTCCGCGGGGTGGAAATCGAGGCCGCTGGATTTGCCGTGCTCGGCGGCCTGCTCGATGACTTCGTAGCCGCGGTGAGCGACATCGCGCGCCGCGGGAAGCACGCGTCGCCGCGCAGTCACAAGCTGCTGCGCCTCGTGCCAGAGCAATCAATCGGACCCGGGCGCGAGCCCGACCCGAGCCCGTACCAGCGCCTGCTGCGCATGATCGATTTCGTCTCCGGCATGACCGACAGCTACGCCGTCTCGCTTTACAAGAAAGTGCGCGGGATTTCGCTGCCTGGGCAGTAGGCGGGGATTGAAGCGGGCGCCGGAAACGCCCAAGCTTCACGGTATGCACGCCCCTGCCGCCCTCCGCGAAACCGTCCTCGACGTCGTCGCCCGCACGCCGGTCTATGACATCCACACGCACCTCTACGATCCCGCGTTCGGCGAGCTGCTGCTGTGGGGCATCGATGAGTTGCTCGTCTATCACTACCTGATCGCCGAGGGCTTCCGGCAATTCGATCTCGGCTACGACGACTTCTGGGCGCTCACGAAATCGCAGCAAGCCGACGCGATCTGGCAGGCGCTCTTCATCGACCACTCGCCGATTTCCGAAGCGTGCCGCGGTGTGCTCACCGTCCTGAATTCTCTCGGGCTCGACGTGAAGAAACGCGACCTGCCCGCGCTCCGGCAGCACTTCGCGCAGTGGAAAGTGGACGACTTCACCACGCGCTGCATGGAACTCGCGAACGTGCGCAAAATCTGCATGACCAACTCGCCGTTCGACGACCTCGAGCGGCCGGTGTGGGAGCGCGGCTTCACGCGCGATCCGCGCTTCACCGCCGCGCTGCGCATCGATCCGCTGCTCTGCGATTGGGAAAACACCGTGCCGAAGCTGCGCGCGTGGGGCTTCGATGTGAACGCCGACTTTTCCGGCTGCACCTTCGACGAAGTGCGTCGCTTCCTCGCCGAATGGACGAAGCGCATCGACGCGCAGTACTGCATGGTCTCGCTCACGCCGGAGTTTGCCTTCCCGGCGCACACATCGGCGGCACAACTCATCCAGCACGCGATCATGCCGCACGGCCAGGACCACGGGCAGGCGTTTGCGTTGATGATCGGCGTGAAGCGCAACGTCAATCCGCGGCTCCGGCTCGCGGGCGACAGCGTCGGGCTCTCCGATATCTCCGCCGTGGAAAACCTGTGCGCAGAATACCCCGACAACAAATTCCTCTGCACGATGCTGGCGCGGGAAAATCAGCACGAGCTCTGCGTTACCGCGCGCAAGTTCCGCAACCTGCACGTCTTCGGCTGCTGGTGGTTCTTGAATAATCCATCGCTCATCGAAGAGATGGCGCGGATGCGCATCGAACTGCTCGGCACCAGCGTGACCCCGCAACACAGCGACTGTCGCGTGCTCGATCAACTCGTTTATAAATGGAGCCACTCGCGCGCGATCCTCGGCAAGGTCCTAGCGGAAAAATACGACGACCTCGCCGCCACCGGCTGGGAGCCCACACGCGCCGAGATCGAGCGCGACGTACACGAGCTCTTCGGCGGCGCGCTGGAAACGTTTCTCGCACGCTGACGTAGGACGGGGCTTCATCCCGACCCACGTTCGCTCGCGTGACAAGCGCCAGTCCTCCCGCTACAAGCAGCGCGTGCCGCAAAGTCCTCTGCCTGGAGTCACCGTCATCGATCACCCGCTCATCCGCGTGAAGATGACTCAGTTGCGCGACGCGCAAACCGCCTCCGTGGATTTCCGCGCGCGGCTCAACGAATTGGCTACGCTGATGGTTTTTGAAGCGACGCGCGATCTGGCGACGAAGGCGGTCCGCGTGCAGACGCCGCTCGCCGAGACCGAGGGCGCCGCGCTCGTGCGGCCGATTGTGGTCGCGCCGATTTTGCGCGCGGGGCTCGGGCTGGTGGAGGGGATGCTCGACCTGTTGCCCGACGTGAGCGTGGCGCACATCGGGATGTTTCGAAACGAGGAGACGCGGCGGCCGGAGAGCTATTACTTCAAGGCGCCCGCGCATCTCGCGGAGGCGGATGTCATTCTCGTGGATCCCATGCTGGCCACCGGCTGGAGCGCGACGGCGGCGGTCAGCCAGCTCAAGGAGGCAGGTGCGACTTCGATTCGTTTCGTCTGCCTCGTGAGCTGCCATGCGGGTGTGAAGCAACTCCATGGCACCCATCCCGACGTGCCCATTTTCACGGCCGCGCTCGACCCCGAGCTCAACGATCGCGCCTACATCGTGCCGGGGCTCGGTGACGCGGGAGATCGTTATTTCGGCACGGCCTGAGCGCCGTCGTCCCGCGGCATCGCCTGGAGGGACGCGCTCCGTCGCGTCCCCGGCAGCCGGGTTGCGCGTGGACGGTTGATTCGCCCGTCGTGTGGATCACGGACGCGACGGAGCGCTTCCCTCCAGGCGACGCGCGGTGCGGTAGTAGTCCGCGAGCCCCGCGGCGACGGCGTCGGCGTACTCGCGCACGAGATTCTTGCGCATCGCGCCGGCGACGAGCCGTTCGCCTCCGTATTCGCCGGCCTGCACGCGCGCCCAGATTTCCTCGCTGTTCATCACGTACGGCTCGAGGAAAACGACCGGCGCGCGGTAGAGGCGAT
>JBAVML010000453.1:0-4770 GCA_049690035.1 Chthoniobacteraceae bacterium | reverse complement strand
CACCACGCATGACCAGCGTTGCGCTCGTCGGGATGGCGGCCGGTTCCTTCCTGCTATCCATGATGCCGGTCACGCTCGGCATCTCCGGCTACGTCGTCCCCATCGTAGTGATTACCGCCGCCTATGGTCTTTTCCAGACGGCCAACAACACCGCCGTCATGACAGATCTTCGCCCGGACCAGCGCGGCGTGATCTCCGGCATGCTCAACCTATCGCGCAATCTCGGGCGCATCACCGGTGCCTCCGTGATGGGCGCGGTGTTTGCGCTCGCATCGGCGACGACCAACGTCACCGCGGCGAGTCCCGAGGCCGTGGCCACCGGTCTGCGGATCACGTTCGCAGTCGCGGCAATGCTGATCGTCGTCGCGCTCGCCATCGCGATTGGAAGCCGTGCGCTCGCAACACGCCTTTCGCTCCTTGGAGAAGTGGCATGACGCGAGCCGGCAGTGCGTGCCACCGCAAATGACTTCGGTAACTGCCCGGGAAGATGCTAGGCGCTGCGGCTTTTGGCTTCAGGGCTGTTGGAGTTAATCCCGTCATTCACTCGAAGATTCAATCCTCAGCGACGCCCCGCCCGCATCTTCAACTCACCTGCGGCGGTTCGAATCCTGGGCGGTATTTGCGCGAGACGATCTCGGCGTTGGCCTGATCGTGATTGGTGAAGCGGCTGGTCGCACCATTCCAGCGCAGTTCTTCGCCGGGGAAGCGCGTGGCTTTCACCGCGAGCAGCGCGGGCTCGGTGATGCGCCAGCCGATCGTGAACGGCGTCCACAGCGGCTTGCTCGCGCCGAGGCAGTTGTCGGCCCAATCCTTCCAGTGATCGCGCGGTTCGACTTTCGGCAGCGGCTCGTTTTCCACGACTTTGCCTTTGCGAAAGATGGTGATTTTGCCGTCGGCCTGAAGCATCAGCGTGCCTTCCTCGCAGACGACCATGGTGTGATTGGCAGCGGCTTTCGTGTCGGGTAATCCGAGTGCGGCGAAGGACGGCAGCAGCGCGGTGTCGTTGTAGTGCAGCACGAATTTTTCGCGCGCGAATTTGCCGCCGCCGGCGAAGGTGAGCGTGCTCTGATTGTGCGAAGAATGCGCGACGCCGGCGGGCTTGAGGGTGTCGGTGAGCACGGCCTCGGGCGATGGCAGGTCGTAGGCGAAATAGAGCAAGTCGAGCAGATGGCAGCCCCAGTCGGCGAGTTGTCCGCCGCCCGTTTCCCAAAAGGCGCGCCAGCGCCGCGGCGCGAGGTCTTCGCTGTACGGAAGTTTGCTCGTGAGCGGGCCGTGCCAGAGGTCCCAGTTCAGCGTCTCGGGCACGGGAACGGCGGGCGTATATTCGCTCCAGGGCTCGACGAAGTAAGTGCCGCGCGCGACGGCGCCGGTCCAGACATACGCTTCTACCGGTCGGCCGAGTTGATTTTTCCGCAGCATCTCCACTGCCTGCATGCGGCCTTCCTTGCAGGCGCGCTGATTTCCCATCTGCGTGATCAGGTTCGGCCGCGCCGCGAGGGCCTCACGCATCAGGCGCAGTTCGTCGAGCTGATGCACCAGCGGCTTCTGGCCGTAGATGTGTTTCTGATGCTTCAGCGCGGTGAGCATCATCGGCGTGTGATGAAAGTCCGGCACATCGACGAGCACGGCGTCGAACTGGTCGGCGCGATTCGCGAAGGCTTCGCGGTAATCCTGAAGGAGCCACGCACTGGGATGCTCCTTTGAGATCATATCGAGTTGCTTGCGATCCACGTCGCAGAAGCCCGCCCATTCCACCATCGGATGATCCTTCAAACCCTTGCGCTGCATCGCGCCGATGCCGCCGACGCCGATCTGGAAGATGCGCAGTTTGCTGTTCTTGTTCACCTGCGCGCGTGCGCCACGCGAGAGCGATGCGATGCCTGCGGTGAAGATGGCGCCGGTTTTGAGAAAAGTGCGCCGAGTGACGGGGGTGGAAGGTTGGGAGGTGTTCATGGTGGGAAGTGGGCATAATGCACGGCGGGAGTGCCATCGCAATATCAGGACATTACAATCTGGCCGGCTCCTTTTTGTCTGATTCTAACGCAGAGACGCGGAGGCGCAGAGGAAGCGGCCGGCAACTGGTCAGTGTCCACGAATTTGAAACCATTCTTCTGCGCCTCTGCGTCTCTGCGTTAGAAAAAGAGAAGGCCCGCGCGGATGCGGCTCAATCGAGCAGCGTGGGAATGGGCTCGTCGGCGCCGATCGGTTTGCCTTCCCAAATCCAGGTGCCCGGCGTGGGGCCGGGAGTGAGGACGCGAGCGGCGCTGCCGGGGACGGGCGGGAGGTCCGGCTGCGGCAGCCACTTCGCGAGCCGCGCTTTCGTCTCCGCGTGAGCGGGATTCGACGCGAGATTGGTCCATTCGTTCGGGTCGGATTGAAGGTCGTAAAGTTCCTCCGAGCCATCGGCGTAGTGGATGTAGCGCCAGTGCAGGTCGCGGACGGAATGATTGCCCTGATTGTGCGTGGTGATGGCGGGATGTTCGCGCGGCGTGGCGGCGTCGGTGAGCTGCGGGCGCAGGCTGATGCCCTCGAGGCCCTCGACCTTGGGCAGCGCGGCGAGATCGAGCAGCGTAGGAAACATGTCGAGCAACTCCGCGGGCTGCGCGCAACGGGCGCCCCCGGTGATGCCGGGGCCGGCGAAGATGAGCGGGACATGCGTCGAACGCTCCCAGAGCGTGTTTTTTCCGGTGATGAGTTTTTCGCCAAGGTGCCAGCCGTGATCGCTCCAAAAGACAATGATCGTGTCCTTCTCTCGCTTACTTTCTTTCAACGCAGTGAGCACGCGACCGACCTGTGAATCCATGAAGCTGACGCTGGCGAGATAAGCGCGGACGAGCGGGCGCCATTCGTCGAATTTGCGCAGGCCGGCGAGCCGTGGCTCGGGGAGTTTCCAATGCAGATACCAGGAGAAGCGGGGTGTGTCGTCGCGGTCCGTCTCGAGCACGGGCGGCATCTTCAGCGTGTCGTCGGGATAGAGGTCGAACCACTTCTGCGACGCAAAGCACGGCACGTGCGGCAGGCGGAAGCCGCAGGCGACGAAAAACGGGCGATCCGCGGGCGCGGTGCGGATCGCATCCACCGCGGCGTCGGCGATTTTCCAGTCGGCCTGATCCTCGTCGTGCTCGGGAAAGATCCCCCAGTCCACGAGTGCGGTGCTGGACGGATATTTCGAGATTCGCGCCGGCGGGCGGGGCATCGGCGGATGCGGGCCGACGAGTTCGAACTCCTCGTTCATCTGCGCGGGCTTGAGCGCGCCATCGTGCCAGATCTTGCCACAGGTAGAGGTGCGATAACCTGCTTTCCCGAAAGCCTGCGGGAGGCTGACGCGACCGCGCAGCGATTCGATCGACCGCGCACCGGGAGCGAGGCCGCAGATGCCCGTGCTCGATGGCCGCAGCCCGAGGAGCAGGCTGGTGCGAGAGGGATTGCACAGCGGCGCCTGCGTGTGCGCGTTGGTGAAAAGAGTGCCGCGCGCGGCGAGCGCGTCGAGGTTCGGCGTCTTCACCTGCGGATGGCCGCCGAGGCAGCCGATCCAGTCGTTGAGATCGTCGGCGGCGATGAAGACTACGTTGGGCCGCGGCTTCTCGGCCGCGAGCGCGGCGTGGGTGAAGAGGACTAGCAGTGGGAGGAGGAAAGCGAGGCGGCGCATGGGGTGAAGGAGTGTCTCAAACCGCGGTGGCGACGGCGAGTTGCGCCATCCGGTTCGTTGCGCGTGCGAAATGCCTGCATTGCATCGCCAACGCGATTTGGTAACGTGCCTCATTCTTCGGTTCCGACGCGCGTTCGCATCACTTTTCGGGCCGGAAAATCTCCACCCTCAACCACCCCACACTGATCATGGCTCAAGCAATCATGGATCCCGAGGAAGTGCGTCGCTTTGCAAAAGAGCTGAAGCGCTTCAATGACGACGTGCAGGTGCGGGCGTCTTCGCTGCAGGCGCGTTTCGCGGCGCTCGGCAGCACCTGGCAGGATCAGGAGCACGAGAAGTTCGGCGAGGAGTTTGTCTCCACGATGAAGGTGCTGAAAAAGTTCGTGGAGTTCTCCGAAAAACACACCCCTTTCCTCCTGCGCAAGGCGCAGCGCATCGAGGAGTACCTGGACCAGCGCTGAGCGGAAATGACCAAGGTATTCACTCCCCGCGCCCGGTTTCTCGCGCTGGTCATTGGTCATTGGTCATTGGTCATTTCTTCCTAGCATGGCGGAGCAGGCGAAAGTTACTTCGATCGATGCGCTCGAATCGTTTCGCGCGAGCGTCATCCTGTTTCTGACCACGGCCCATCAGCACCTCGACACGGTGGGCGACGATGTGCGCCGGATGCGAGGCTGGGTGCAGAACGATCAACGCACGCACTGGGAAGGTGAGTTGCGCCGGCGTCGGCAGAAGCTGGAACTCGCCGAGCAGGAGCTTTTTTCCGCGAAGCTCTCCGCGCTGCGCGACAATATCACCGCGCAGGAAATCGCGGTGCGGCGCGCGCGCGCCGCGGTGGCGGAGGGCGAGGAAAAGCTGCGCAACGTGAAGCTGTGGTCGCGTAATTTCGATCACGAGGCGGATCCGCTGATCAAGCGGCTCGAAGGACTCCGACAACTCCTCGATCACGACATGCCGAAAGCGATCTCGTATCTCTTGCAGGCGCAGAAGACGCTCGAAGGATATTCCGAATCCGCGCCCGCGGTGTCGCTCCAGCCACCGCCGCCACCTTCGGCCGAGGAGATCTGACGCGCTCTTTTTTTCCGAGAAATAATTCCATGAACACCCGAGCAATCGCGGCC
>JBAVML010000452.1:0-5955 GCA_049690035.1 Chthoniobacteraceae bacterium | reverse complement strand
TCGGCAGGAGCCGCTGGCGAGAGAAGAGGCGTTTGGATTACTTCAGGTATTGTATGGAGCGCGGAGTAGCATCGTTCACGGCGACACCGATGGAAAGTCGTCCAAAAAGAAACTCGAGAACACCATTAATTCTTTGGATACACTCTTTGAAATTGCTCGCGCTGCCATCAGCTACTACGCGCTTTTTCTCTATTCAAAGGACGCAGCGGGCTGGCAGAAACACATCGAGAAGTTGGTATTCGGAACTGAACCTCGCATAATTTAATCAGGAAGAAATCAATGACTCTTAAACGCAAGCAACTCAAAATACGTGCATTCTTGGGCCACGTTCTTGGTGTGAAGGTCTATCGCGGCTACGCGCCGCTTTCAGACCTATCGCGGATGTCGCAAGCCGACATTTACGATCAAAAAGCGAATCCAACTGGTACCCAGCGCGATTTGAGCCCCAAGCACGCCAAAGAAGCATACGAGTATGTACGTGATCGCACCCTCGCCTACTGGCCCGAGGTGTTTTTGTGTGTCCGCGACACGAAGGTAGTTAAGTTCACTGCCGATCCATCCCATCCAGAATGCGGGACACTAACCGTCGATCTCTTAACAATAAAGAAGAGTCAGAAGATCTCGATCTCTAGGGTAGACGGCAACCACAGGCTACACTTCGCGGACGGACACGATCCTTCCCTGCCACCACTAGACAAAGAAGTCTCATTTTGCCTCGCGGTAGATTTGACGTTGGACGACGAGATCAGCCTGTTCAGAGACATTAATAACAATCAAAAGCGGATGAATACCAGCCATCTGGACAATATTCAGACTCGCTTAAGTTCTGAGCAGATCCTCATGCAAAAGGATCCGCCTCTTTACATTGCACAGAAGCTGGGACGCTCTAAGGACAGTCCACTCAATGGCTGGGTTTACGAAGGAGGGATAAAGAAGTTGGGGAGCGCGATTCCGCTTCGAACTTTGAAAACCGGGATCGAATATATGTTGTCTCGGCCCACCAAGTTAACGGCACTTCGGGATGCGGAAGCTCAATTTAAGGTCATTCGGAATTACTTTAGCGCAGTTAAAAGCTGGATTCCCGACGCATGGGACAATCCCAAAGACTACCTTGTGCTTCGCGGTGCTGGATTGTGGGGAGTCTGCTTTTTGGGGGCTGATGTTATTGACCGCGCCCTGAGCCGCGGTGCTTTCGAGCCTGAGCAAATGTCGGCGATCCTCGAATCCGGAAAGAAGTGGGATTGGACATCAAAGGGCAGTTTCGCCGGATTCAGCGGTCGCTCCGGAGCAGTAAAGATTAGCGAAATGATCGCGAATGAGTTTGCCGATACATCGGGGGTGTCGGTACGAGAGCTCTACAAAAAGATTATGGGTGCGTGAGCGATACGACACTTCCCCCATGATCTCCCGTTTCCTCGCCCTCTTCGTCCTTGTCGGAACGACCTTCGCGCAGACGGCGGCTCCGCCGACGGCGGCGACGGTGGAGGTGTGGCCGGAGGGGAAGATGCCGGGCAACGGGGCGACGGAACCCGAGGCGGAGGTGCCGCGGAAGGACGGCTTTCACCGCATCACCAATGTCAGCCGGCCCACGTTGACGCTCTTTCCGGCGCCGCGGAGAGCGGGCAAGGCGCCGGGGCCGGCGATGATCGTCTGCCCGGGCGGCGGTTACGGCTACACGGTCATCGACAAGGAGGGCACCGAGATCGCGGCTTGGCTGAACGCGAACGGGATCAGCGCGCTGGTGCTGAAGTATCGCACGCCCAACAACCGCGCCGGGGCGCTGCAGGATGCCCAGCGCGCCTTGAGTCTCGCCCGGGAGCGCGCGGCGGAATGGAACCTCGATCCGCAGCGGCTCGGCATCATCGGCTTCTCCGCCGGCGCTGGGCTGGCTGACGGGAGGGATTCTACTTTATCTTCGAGGCCGTGGACCGTCTGAACCTGGATCGGGAGGCAAAGAGCAATGCAGCGGACGAACCTAAAACGATGGTTGAGGGTTCGGGAACCGGGGCGACGGCGATGTCCTGGATGAAGACACCGGCTGGGTAATTCCCGATCAGCGTTTTGGCGCCGGTAGTCAGATTTCGCGAAAAGAAACTCATGAAAGTCCCGGTCGGATCGTCGTGGGTCTCGAAGAGCGTTCCAGTCGCGCCGCTGATGTCCATTCCCAATCCGGCATTCGAATTCGACAGGGAGGCAGGTTTGTTGATCGTGGTCACCAGCCCGCCGTCCGCTGAGGGTGATCCATTCAGCCCGCCGATTCGGACCAAGGCACTCGTCAGAAAATCAAATCCGTAAAGCGTCGTGGATGACGCGCCGGCGGTATTGTTGGAGTAGGCGGTCCCGACGATTCCGGAGATACTTCCAGACAGGCCGTCCGGGTTGAGCGGATCACCAGTTGGGACATTCAGAGTCGTCTGCGTGGCGATGAGGGCACCGGTGTTAGGGTTGACGGTCAAATTGTTGTTCGTCGCAGTGCCTCTGATCACGCGGATGTTGTCGGCCACGGGATCAAATTCGATCTCCACCCTCGCATTGGTAGAGGGCAGTGTGAACCCGGACCCGACCGCCGTGAGCGTGGCATTGCTGAGATTGACGGTATAAAGCTGCGCGGCGGACCCACTCGAACTGAGCGCGTACAACAGCCCGTTCGACGGACGGAAATCGATGCTTCGCAAGGACTGGCCCGCCACGATGCCCGAAAAGGAGTTCTCGGTGATGATTGTCCCCGGCGCGGAACTGCTGAAGGAGACGAGCGCGAGCCCGGCCGATGTGCTCGTCGAATCGACGGTCGTCATTCCGTAAATCGTTTCCGCCTCGCAGCTATTCCGGGCGAACATCGTGGCAAAGGCAATTGCAACGAGAGTGTAAAGACTGGGAACCTTACAGATTTTCGACGGCCCGTATTTAGAGAGACGAGGCCATTCGAAAAATATCGTGCAGTTTTCCATGATGATCGGACTTATTAGGATTCAATATTTTATACAAGTGCCCTTTGTTAGGTTTACCCTCAGCACGCAGACTGGAATCACGCTTACCCGGTCATCGACGCGATCGACGCAAAGAGCTGCCGGCCGGACTTCGCCGTGCTGGTTTATTTGCCTTACCTCGACGACAAAGCAGGCGGCGTCGCGCCGGAGCTGAATCTCACCGCCGCAATCCCGCCCACGCTCGGCGAGCGGCGGGCGTCCCTGTCGATGCGGCGACTGCACACATTCCACAGCGCGATTTCCGCGGTTCAGCGAGTTCGAAAGCGCAGCGTCTTGCCGGTGGCGAGCGAGTAGATCGTGTTGGGCTCCGCGACGGGTTGCACGTAGCGCGGCTGGTCGACCGAAGACTTGGATTTTCCGAGTTGAAAACGTGGCTGCGAACAATCGGCCACCAGCCAGTTTCCGCTGCGCCACGGCAGCACCGATCCGCCGAGCGGGAATGCACCGCGCGCAACTGCGGCGTCCACGTGATCGGCCTTCCCAGCGTAGTAGACGAGGAGCGGCTCTTCGCCGATGCCGCGGAGCAGGGAGCAAAAGAGCGCGGCTTTTTGCGGCGCGTTGCCGGTCCGCGTCATGAGCGTTTCGTTTGGGCGCTTCATCGGAAAAGCGGCGCTGTTTGCGGTGGTGTCGGTGCGGATTTCGCCGGCCACGAAATCGAGCAACCGCTGGATGCGGAGTTCGCGCGGTTCGCCGTCTCCGCCAGCGAGCGCCTTCGCGAGCCTTTGCAGCGAAGGTTCGTCGGGCGCGACGACCACGGTGCCGTAGTTCGAAATCGTCTCCGGTGAACCGCCCGCCGCGTCGTCGCCTTCCGCGTGGAGCATTCCACCCATGATGGCGCGATTCTCGATCAGGTCGGCGAGTTCGGCGAGCGACGCCGCGTATTCGGCATGGTGAAACGGAAAGTGCAGCACCTGCGCCGGATCGATCTTGAGATTGCTGACCGGCGTCGCGGCGACGTGCCAGCGCTCCGGCACGCGCTGGGTGGAGAGTCCATCTATCGTCAGTGTCGATTGCTTTGCCTCGGCCCAACGCACCGACGCCGGATCTTTCACCACCCGCGCAATCGCCGCGGCCGGGTAGTCGGCTGGCGCATCGTCTCTGCGCGGCAGCGAGAGAAAGACCTGTTGGCTGCGGAGATTGAACAAATCGAAATGCACCCCGGGCAAGAGCTGCTCGGCATATTCGCGACCGGAGGCAATCGGCTGCGCGAGATAGGCGACCGCCGCGCGACAGATTGCGTCGCCACTCTCCGCCGGAGGGGTGTCTTTCGCAGGTGGAGCGGAGGGATGCGCTGGCGGGACGATCTCGGGCGGAGGAGTCGCGTTGGCAGACTGTAGGTGATTCTCCCAAGCAAGTCCGATCCCCATCACGGCGGCGATCAGAGCCACGAGCCCGACGAAAACGACCAGCGGATTATTGAGTCCTTTCATAATTTATCCAAGCCGACCGGCGGCATCTACTTGATGAATGAATGGGCGAACTGAGGCAAGCGGGCCCTGCCTTCGTCGTCAAATCGAGCCGCGACTGCCGGACTAATGAACGAAGCCGCAGTCCGGTCTCGCTTCCACGACGAAGTAAACGTCGAGATCGCACCGAAGCGGGCCTCGCGATTGACGCTCGGTGAGCCTACGCTCATTCTCCCAACCCGTCAGCCGCACCGACTCCGTCCGCCTTTTCGTTACTCTTTATGAATGCAGAAACGCTCCCGTCAGAAGCCCAGCAAAACCCCCTGCGGACGTGGCCAGCGCTGGTGCTCATGGCGATCATCGTGCTCTGCCGCTACGTGCCCGGCTTCATCGAAGGCGCGAGCAGTCAGGTGTGGTATGTGCCGGTGTTCTTTCCGCTGCTGGCGAGTGTGCTGATGTTGATCTGGTGGGTGGCGGGGAGCCGCGCCACTGGACGGGAGAAGCTCATTGGCTTCTTCGGATTCATCGCGGCGCTGGCGGTGATCGTCGCGCTGAGTCATCCCACGATGCGCGGGCTGATCACTACTTATCTCACGCTGCCTCTGGGCATGATTGGCTTCGGGCTTTCGGCTTATCTTCATCGCTACAAGCCAGCGAAACAGCGCGTGACTAGTGTGCTGCTCGGGGCGGTGCTGGCCATGTCCATCACGCTGCTTTTGCAAAGTTACGGCATCACCGGCGCCTACGCGTTTGAGTTGCATTCGCGCTGGTCGCCCGCACCCGGCGCGGGCTCGTGGACGCAGCGCATGCCGTCGAAGGCCAAAGGCGTGGGCGCGAACGTCGAGGCGGCGATCGCTACCGCGGAATGGCCCGGCTTTCGCGGAGCGGATCGCATGGGACACACCAAGACACCCAAGCTAATGACGGACTGGCAGGCGAATCCGCCGAAGCTGCTTTGGAAAAAAGCCGTCGGTGCTGGCTGGTCGTCGTTCGCGGTCGCGGGAGCGTTTGCCTTCACGCAGGAGCAACGCGGGCCGAGCGAAGTCGTGGCCTGCTATGAGTTGGCCACGGGCAATGAAATCTGGACGCAGCAGCGCGAGGCTCGCTTTGACGAGCCGATGGGCGGCCCCGGTCCGCGGGCCACGCCGACGCTGGCGGATGGCGCGGTCTTCGTCACGGGCGCATTGGGAATGTTGCAGCGCTTGAAGGCGAGCACGGGCGAAGTGGTGTGGCAGCAGGACTTTAAGAGTCTCAGCGGGCGCGCGGTCCTCCCCATGTGGGGCTACTCCGCCTCGCCACTGGTGACGAATTCACTGGTCATCATCTACGCCGGCGGTCCGGGCGACAAAGGGGTGATGGCCTTCGACGCCGCGAGCGGACAGCCTAAGTGGTCGGTAGCCTGCGGTCCCGAGTCCTATAGCTCGCCGCAACCTAGCAACATACTCGGCGAAGAGACTCTGCTGATGCTAACTAACGACGGCTTGTTGTTCCTCGATCCCGCCACCGGCAAGGTGCGGCTGACCTACGACTGGAAGTTTCAAGGTTACCGCGCGCTGCAGCCG
>JBAVML010000451.1:0-8534 GCA_049690035.1 Chthoniobacteraceae bacterium | reverse complement strand
TTTCCGCGCTGAGCGCCTACCAATCCGATCCGTGGCCGTTGCCGCGGTTGCAAGGGTTGACCCTCGATCTCGCTTGGGAGGTCGCGGAACACGACCCGGCCGCCGCGCGGCGTTTTTACACCACGCTGAACGCCGGCCCACTCCCCGGCTACCTCGTCGAGATGGCGCGCCGCGAGCTGCTGGTCCGCCTGAGTGCGGGACTTTGGCAGCCCGGCACGGCGGAACCCGCCAATGGCTACGCGCTCTTCGAGCCGTGGCCCGTCTGGACCCGCGAATCCCTGCGCGGTCGCTACGCATTTTACAAAGCGACCGGCCTCGGCGACGCCGCACGCGCGCGCCAGGATCTCGCCACCTTCCTCGCCGCGGAAGCCGCGCCGTTCCAGCGCGGACTCGAACCGCGACCCGTGACGGCACAGGCGCGGTAGCGCTCAAAATCCCGTTTGCGCGGCGGGATGGGGCGGCTACAACTCCCCGCCTCATGAAAATCGTCCTCGCTTATTCCGGCGGCCTCGACACGTCCGTCCTCGTCGCCTGGCTCAAGGAAACCTACTCCGCGGAGATCATCGCCTTCTGCGCGGATGTCGGCCAGGAGGAAGAGCTCGACGGCCTCGAAGCCAAGGCGCTGAGCACCGGCGCGAGCAAGATTTTCGTTGATGACCTGCGCGAGGAATTTGCCACCGACTTCATCTTCCCGATGTTGCAGGCGGGCGCGATTTACGAAGGACAATATTTTCTCGGCACCTCCATCGCGCGGCCCTGCATTGCAAAAAGAATGGTCGAAATCGCGAAGGCCGAAGGCGCCGATGCCATCGCCCACGGAGCCACGGGCAAGGGTAACGACCAGGTGCGCTTCGAGCTCACCTCCGCGGCGCTCGCGCCGGAACTCGAAGTCATCGCACCGTGGCGGCAGGATCGTTACCGCGAACAATTTCCCGGCCGCGCCGAGATGATCGCGTATTGCGAGGAGAAGAAAATCCCGGTTCAGGCCAGCGCGAAGAAGCCCTACTCGATGGACCGCAATCTTCTGCACATCAGCTTCGAAGCGGGAATCCTCGAGGATCCGTGGTTCGATGCCTCGGCGGAAAAGGCGCGCGAGATGTACGTCCTCAGCGTCTCGCCGGAAGAAGCGCCGGACAAGGCCGAGCACGTCGAGCTGACCTTCGAGAAGGGCCTCGCCACCGCCGTCGGCTACAACGACATCGGCGCTTTGCTGAAAGAGCTCGGCTACTCCGTCGACGTGAAATTCAACGCCGACAACCACGCGCTGCTTTCGCCGCTCTGGATCATGAAGGTGCTCAACAAGCTCGGCGGCAAACACGGCTGCGGCCGCGTGGACATGGTGGAGAATCGCTTCGTCGGGATGAAGTCGCGCGGCGTTTACGAGACGCCCGGCGGCTCGATCCTGCACTTCGCGCATCGGCAGATCGAGTCGATCACGATGGATCGTGAAGTCATGCACCTGCGTGACTCTCTCATCCCGAAATACGCGTCGCTCGTTTACAACGGCTTCTGGTTCGCGCCCGAGCGCGAGGCGCTGCAGGCGCTGATCACCGAGTCGCAAAAGAACGTGAGCGGCGTGGTGCGCGTGAAACTTTACAAGGGCAACATCATCGCCGCCGGCCGCAAGTCGCCGCTCAGCCTCTACAACCCGCACATCGCCACGATGGAGGCCGACCCGACCAAGGCCTACAACCAGAACGACGCCACCGGCTTCATCGCGCTGAACGCCCTGCGGCTGAAAGTCGCCGCCCGCGTCCACGACGCCGCGAAGTAATCGCGCATGGCCGAGCCACAGCGGATTCCGCGTTGGGCCGAGGCGATCATCATCGTCATCCTCATCGCGCCGCTTGTCCTCGCCGTACTGCCGATCGAGCACGGACGGATGTTCGTCGTCGCCGGGTCGATCTGTTTCGCCGCGCCGCTCGGCGGGTTGTGGCAGGGAGAAAAGCGCGGGCTCAGCATGGAGACGCGCGCCGGTCTCGGCTGCCTCTTTACCCTCGGGATCTTCGCGTTCTACATCCTGTGGGCCGTCGTCGTCGCCCGCGTGTTGGGCGGCGCCTTCCTCGGGGTGGAGTAAGCTCAGGCCATGAATTTCTCCGCACCACGTCACGAGTCGGCTCAGGGTTCACTGGTTGGCAGATGGCGGCGCTTGCGGGCGCGGGCCTGGGCGCTGGGGGCTCTGTCTGTCGCGCTGCTGGCCGGCGGCGATGTGAAGGCGGCTGACGAAAAACCGGTGGCGCCGGGTTTGCCCGACGCTCTCGAGACGATCCGTGCAAAATATCAATTGCCCGCGCTGGCGGCGGCGGCGGTCCAGGGCGTAAAAATCCTGGAAAGTGGCGCCGTCGGAGTGCGCCGCGTGGATGCCCCGGTGAAGGTGACGATCGACGATCGCTGGCACATCGGCTCGTGCACGAAGTCGATGACGGCGACGCTCGCGGCGATGTTCGTCGAGCGCGGGGAAATGAAATGGACAAGCACGGTCGGCGAGACCTTCCCCGAACTGCACGACACCATGGACCCGCAATGGACCAGCGTGACCCTGGAGCAACTCCTCACCCACCGCGCCGGCGCCCCGGCGGCGGCCCCGGAGAATCTCTGGCGCAACGCACAGACGCGCCAGGGCACGGCGACCGAGCAGCGCCTGCAGTTTGTCCGCGGCCTGCTCCTGCACCGGCCAGAGACGCCGCCGGGAACCGCCTTCGTCTATTCAAATCAAGGCTACGCCATCGCCGGCGCGATGCTGGAGCGGGTGAGCAGCCAGCCGTGGGAGACGCTGATGAGCACGATGCTCTTCCCGGCTTGCGTGATGCCGAATGCCGGCTTCGGCGAGCCGGCGACACGCGGAAAGATCGACCAGCCGTGGGGCCACGCGCGCTCTGGCGAAAAACTCGTGCCGGTGCCGCCGGGACCGCAGGCGGACAACCCACCGGCGATCGGACCGGCGGGCACCGTCCACTGCACGATCGAAGAACTCGCGCGCTACGCCGCCTGGCACGCGCGCGGCGAACGCACGGGCACGGCCTCGCTGAAAAAGGAGAGTTTTGTGAAGCTGCACACGGCCGCGGCCGGTGGCGATTACGCGATGGGCTGGAAGGTGCTGCCGCGCGGATGGGCCGGCGGCAACGCGCTCACGCACAACGGGAGCAACACGATGTTCTTCTCCGTGATCTGGATCGCGCCGGCGAAGGACATCGCCTTCGTGGCGGCGACGAATTGCGCGGGCGAAGAAGCAGCGAAGGGCTGCGACGAAGCGGTCGCGCTGCTGCTCAGCCGTCTGCCGAAGTAACGCTAGTAGCGCGGAACGGCCGGATCGATCTCGCACGACCACGCATCGATGCCACCGGCGATGTTCGTCACGTCCGTGAAGCCCTGGCGCAGGAGAAAATCCGTCGCGCGCGCGGAACGTCCGCCATGGTGGCAGAGGACGAGCAGCGGCTGCGCGGGATCGGTGAGCTGAGTCGCGACGATCGCGGGCCATTGCGAAAGCGGGAGCAACTCGGCGCCGTCGATGCGCGCGATCTCCCATTCATCCGGCTCGCGCACATCGATCAGGCGCGGCGGCTGCGGCTGCGTGCGGAGCTGCTGGAGTTCCGCGACGGAGATCTCGGGAAGCGGCACGTTTTCAGTGACCGATCGTCACGGGCGTGCCGACCGACACGTTTTCGAAAAACTTCTCCGCCATGAAGCCGGGCATGCGGATGCAGCCGTGCGACGCAGGGTAACCGGGCAGGAAGCCCTCGTGCATGCCGACACCGCCATGGATGCGCATGAAGAACGGCATCTTCGCTCCATCAAAGATCGCCCCCGGTGGACGCGGATCCTTCGATGTATCGACATCCTTTTTGACGATGCCGCCGTTGCCATCGACGTAGTCGCCGTAGAGCGAGGACTTGTGGTCGCGGTCCTTTTGCTGGAGCGACCAACTGCCCGTCGGTGTGCCGAAACCTTCGCGTCCGGTGGAGATGATCGAGACGCCAACGAGCTGATCGCCCTTGTAGAAATACGCGCGCTGCTCGCTGAGGCTGATCTTCACCGAAGGCGGACCGGAGACGCCATCGCCATCCCAGTAGGAGACGTTGTCAAAATTGGCGCGCTTTTGCTGGAAGCCGGCGGGTGATTTCCGGGTGCCGCCGATGTAAACCGTATCGTCGCGAAAGCGTGAGTCGCGGGAAGCGCAACCCGCGGCGAAAAGCGCGAGAAGGAGTAGAAATTGGCAGGCAACGTTTCGGGTCATCGATAAAAAAGGGCTGGGCAAAGGCGCGAAATAGACGTGCCGTCAGTGGCAGCGTCAAGGCAGCATTCGTGATGCCGGGGGCGCCGGACGCACGGGAAGTAAGGTTTGCGAGTGGGCATTGGCTCTGCTAACTCCCTTCCTCCCCCACCCGTCCGACCATCAAAACATGCCGACCTACGAGTATCAGTGTGAGAAGTGCAAAAAGTCTTTCGAGCTTTACCAATCAATGAAGGACGCTGCGCTGACCACTTGTCCGAAGGAACAGTGTCGGCAAAAATCTTGGGGCAAGGGAAAAGTGAAACGCCAGCTCGGCACGGGCGCGGGTCTGATTTTCAAGGGATCGGGATTTTACATCACCGACTATCGGAGCGAGGGCTACAAGGCGGCGGCGAAAAGCGAATCCGGCGCCGGTTCCGAGAGCAAGGCCTCGGAAAGCAAACCAGCGGAGTCGAAAGGCACCGAAAAGAAGAGCGAAACGAAACCTGCGGCCGCCGAAAAACCCAAGGCTTCCGCCAAGAAGAAGTAAATGGCTGATCAGTTGATTTGCGGCGCGTGCGGCTTCAGCAACGAACCAGAGCGCGTTTATTGCCACAGCTGCGGTGCGAAGCTCGACCGCAGCCTGCTGCCCGTGGTGGAGCAGGAGAAGAATCAGGAATCCGCCGAGTCGGCTCGGCGCCGGATCAAGAAGATGACCAACCCCGGCGGCTACGGCGTCGGCCAATTCCTAAAAAGCCTCATCCTCACCCTGCTTTGGGCCGCGCTCTTCGCATCTCTCTTCCTCGTCTCGCAAAAGCCCGACGACGTGCCGGAAGACAAGAACGAAATCCCCACCCGTCTCGTGCAGTCGGAGCTGATGGAAGCGACGCAATCGCCGGTGCCGCGGACGATCGCCTTCACGGAGGCCGAGGTGAACGCGACGCTGAAGCAATCGCTCAAGCGCGCCGCGGGTCCGTCCGGCGTTCCGGGCATCGAGTTTCAGCGCGCCTTCGCCACGCTCAAGCCGAACATCCTCCACATCGGCGCGCAGCAAACCGTGTGGGGCTACCCGGTTTACTCCGGCGTGGATTACCGGCTGACAGTCGTGAGCGGAAAATTCACGCCGATCATGGTCGGCGGAAATTTCGGACGCCTCCATGTGCCGCTCGAAGCAATGAAATATCTCGACGTCGCCTTCGCAAAACTCTGGACCGCGCTCAAGCGTGAACATGAGCAGGTGGACAAGATGCAGAGCGTCCAGATCGGGCAGGGGCAGATCGTCTTCGTCACCAAGGGCGCCGGGGCCAGATGAACCTGCGCGCGCTGCTGTCTGCGGCCGGCCTGCTCGCGTTCCTCGCGAACGCCGGCGCCGCCAGCACCCGGCAGCGCACGGACAGTGGGCAGTTCACGATTTACTGCGACGACGGCAATCTTCGCCGGCAGGTCGCGAGCTTCTGCGCGCAGACCAAGGATGAAACGCTCGCGCTGCTCGGAGAAAGCGATCATTGGAAGCGCCCGATCGTGGTGACGCTCGCGCTGGATGGAACTCCCGCGACCGAAAAGAATCCGGCCACCGTGCGTGTGGTGGACAGCGCGGTCGGGATGAAGATCGAGATCCTCGTGCATGTCAGCCGGGAGCCTGCGGATGTGAACCTGCAAAAGCATCTCATCCGCGCCGTGCTGCTCGAATATATGTACCGCGGCGGCGTCCAGACCGGCGCCACCTACGCCGAGCCACCGTGGTGGCTGGTCGAAGGCGCGGTCGAGCTTTTCCGAAAGCGCGACGGGGGTCCGGAGCCGCACTTTTTTCGCACCCTCATCGAGAAGAACAAACTGCCGCCGATCGCGGCGTTCCTTGCCGAGAAACCAGATGAACTTGGCCCGACCGCGCTCGCCGTGGACCGCGCGCTGGCCATGAGCCTCGTCCAGCTCCTCACCGAACAACCCGACGGCCGCCGCCGGCTCGCGAGCCTCGTCCGCCATTGGGCCGAGGCGGATGAAGACCCGCTCGTGGCGCTGGGGCGCGAATTTCCCGCGCTCGCGGGCGGTGCGCCCATCGTGCAGAAATGGTGGACGCTCAACCTCGCCCGCTTCGCCGCCGCGGATCGCCTGCGAATCCTCCCGCCCGACGAGACCGACCGGCAACTCGGCGCGCTACTGACTTTTGAAGTTCCGCACGCAGACGGCTCGTCCCAGCGTTTCGCCGCTTCAGACTTCGCCGAATACCTGAAGCGGCCCGCGAGCCGCCAGGTGCTGGCCACGCAGCACGCGGCGCTGACAGCGCTCAGCGCGCGGGCCAATGGATTGCTGCGGCCGGTGCTCTCGGAATACACCGAATGCTTTGCGCTCCTGGCCCGCGGCAAGACGCGCGGCATCCGGGACCGCCTCGACCACGCGGCGCGCCTCCGCGAGGCAGTGACGCGCCGGGCCGGCGAAATTGCCGACTACCTGAATTGGTTTGAGGCCACGCAAATGGGCAGCCGGAGTCATGCCTTCGACAACTATCTCAAGACGGCGAACGAACTGTCCGATCAAGAGACCAAGCGCCGCGACCCGATTGCCCGCTACCTCGACGAACTCGAGCGGGAGTACTGACCACTCACTTCACGCGGAAACTCCGCGCAGCCGGGCGATCTCAGCCTGGGCTTCGCGAAGTTCGCGGGCCTGCAGGGCGAGCCGGCGCTCGAGCGCGACCACCCGCCGGGCGACGTAGAGCCGGGCGCGGAGCTCGTCTGCTTCGAACGGTTTAACCACATATTCATCCACCCCCGCCTCGAGAGCGGTAGCGAGCTCTTCCTTCCGATTTTTGGCTGTGAGGAGCAGGATGTAGGTGAACGGCTGGCCCCCCCGCGCCCGCACGCGCCGGCACACTTCGAGCCCGTCCATCTTCGGCATCATCCAGTCGATCAACACGATCGCCGGTGGATTTTCGCCCTCGAGGATTTTCAGTGCCGCCTCGCCATCCTCCGCGGCCTGCACTTGAAATCCCCAGTTGGTGAGATTGCGCTCGAGGAGATGGCGCGAGACGAAGTGATCCTCGGCTATGAGAACGCGCTTGGGTTCAAGATTCATCGGGGGGACGGGGGACACGCGCGGCAGTCTAGCCACCTTTCGCAAATGGTCGAGCTTCCGCGTGGGCACCACGTTTTGCGCTTTGCTCGCGGGGCGAATTTTCATTTCTAGACCCTCGCTCGACCTGATGAAAGTTTCCGACCTCCGCGGCATCCTCCAATACGTCCCCCGTTTCCGGGAGAAGATCTTCGTGCTGGCGGTGGACGGCGAGATCGTCGCCTCGCCGAATTTTGCCAATATCCTGCTCGATCTCGCGGTGCTGCGGTCGCTGAGCATCAAGATCATCCTCGTCCACGGCGCCAGCCATCAGGTGAAGGAGCTCGCCGATGCGCGCGGTGTCGCCATTTCCAATGCGGACGGAACCGGCATCACCGATGACCTCACACTCAAGGTGAGCCTCGATGCCGCGACCAACGTGATGACCGAGATCATGCAAGGGCTCACGACGGTGGATCTGCGCGCGGCTTATGGGAATGCGATCATCGCCCATCCCGCGGGCATCCTCGGCGGCGTGGATTATCTCAACACCGGCCGCGTCGAGCGCGTGGACACCAAGTCGCTCCATCTCTTTCTCAACGAAGGAATCATCCCGGTGATTCCGCCGATGGGCTACGACGGCGAAGGTCGCACCTTTCGCGTGAACTCGGACGCCATCGCCGTGGAGGTCGCGGAGGCCATGCAGGCAATGAAGATCCTCTATCTATCAGCCAGCGAGGGCATCTTCCTCGCCGGCGAAATGGTGCGCCAGCTTTCCATCGCCGAGGCCGAAGATCTCGCCAAAAAGAAGCGCGCGCAGGTGGACGTGCGGCTGCTTTCGAAACTCGAGTACGCGGCGCGCGCCTGCCGTCAGGGCGTGTCGCGCGTCCATCTGCTCAATGGCCTGCACGACGAAGCGCTGCTCGCTGAGGTCTTCAGCCACGACGGCGTGGGCACGATGATCTATTCCAACGAGTACCAGCAAATCCGCCGGATCTTCAAAAAGGACGTCCGCGCGGTCATGGGACTCATCCGGCAATCGGTGGCGAACGAGGAACTCGTCCGTCGCACGCGCACCGACATCCTCGCGCACCTCGACGAATACTGGGTGCTGGAAATCGACCGCAACCTGATCGCCTGCGTCGCGGTGCATTTGTATCCCGAGGAAAAGAAAGCGGAGCTCGCCTGCCTCTACGTGAGCAAGGATCACGAGGGACAGGGCTATGGGCGGAAGATGATGTCCTTCGCCGAACAGCTCGCCGCGGAGAAAGGCATG
>JBAVML010000450.1:0-5698 GCA_049690035.1 Chthoniobacteraceae bacterium | reverse complement strand
CCGAAGGCGAAGCTGCCGACGATCAATCGCAACGCGCCGCCGATGCCGGTCGCCAAGGATGACAAGAAACTGCCGGGCCCGATTCCGAATCAGCCGGGTGCCGTAGAGCCGACCGATGGCGCGACGCCCCGCCCGCTGCCGACTCCCGGAAAGATCGCTGGGGAAAAAATCCCCGGACGCAAGCCGGGCAAACCAACGCCGAAGCCGAGCGATGGGCAGGAGATTCCCAGCAATCCGCCTCCCGTCGCGAGAGAACGTCCGCTGCCCGTCCAGCCGGGAGTCGTGAAGCCATTCAATCCCAAGGCTGACGACAACGACGCTCCAACCGGCAATGTGCGTACGGTGGCCACGCCGCCACCGAATATCGAGAAACGAAACACCGCTGCTGAAATCGCGAAAGAGCGTGCGGCCACGCAAGCAGCAGCGCGGCAAAAGGCGATGGAGTCCAGGGATCAGCAGGAGGAAATCGCCAAACGCAACAATGCGCAGGAAGCTGCCAGCGCTCGCCAGCGCATGCTCCAGCAGCAGCAACAGCTCAAGCTCCAGCAGAATCAACAGGACCAACCCGTCACGAAGAAGCGCCTCCCCGAAGCTCCGCAAGTGCAGCAGAATCAGCAGCAGCAAGAGATGCTGCGTGAACGCGCGGCGCAGGCAGCGGAAGCGAAACAGCGCTCGCTGCAGATTCAACAGTCACAGGCCGCGTCCGCCCGCCAACAAGCGGCGGAGCGCGCGCAAGCCCAGGCGGCAGCGCGCCAGAACGCTGCGCAGCAACAGAAGTTGCCGCCGCGCAGCATGCCGCCGCCGGTGCAGCGCCAGGTGGTGCCACCTGCGTTGCAGCAGCAGAAGGTGCCGGTGAAACCGGGCAAGAAACCGCTCACCCCCGAAGAAGCCGCGCAACAGCAACAGCAACTCCGGTAAATTCCGTCGTCACCGGGAACGCCGCCTCAGCCGAGGCGGCGTTTCTGTGTCCCAGACCGCCCCGAAATTGTCGCTAGCCTCACCTTCGCCTCCGTGTAACTGTCCCCGCTCTCAAATGAAAAACATCCGCCCCCTTATCGGCGCCCTTTCGGTGTCGCTCCTCGCCACCCAGTCGCTCGTCGCCGCCGACAAGCCCAAACCGAAGGCGCCGGCCGCGCCCGAAGCCGCTGCGCCTGAGGCGGCGAAGGCTCCGAGTCTGCCCGCTGTCGTCGCGGTGGTCGAAGGTGCGGAGATCAAGGGCCCGGAACTGGAGAAGACCTTCACCGGCTTCCTCGCGTCGCGCCAGATTCCCGCGGATGCACTGCCTCCCGCAGAGCGCGCGCGGGGCTACCAGATGATTCTCGACGAGATGATCAAGGAGAAGCTCATCGAAAAGCGCTCCGCCGCCGTGAAGGTGACCGATGAAGAGGTGACCGAGACGTTTAAGAAATTCACCGCGAAACTCGGTCCGGAGGAGGAAGTGAAAAAGCAGATCGAAGCCAGCGGCCAAACCGTGGAAGGCATTCGCGACAACATCCGCACCTCGCTGCGGCAGGAACACTGGCTCGACGCCGAAGTCGATAAAGCCGGTGGCGTGAGCGACAAGGACGCCGAGACTTTCTACAAGGCGAACACCGAGAAATTTCAAAAGCCGCCGGAAGTCCGCGCCAGCCACATCCTCGTCCGTGTGCCGCCGGATTCGAAGCCGGAAGTCGTCGTCGAGAAGCAAAAGGCCGCAGAGGCCATTGCCGCGCGGGTGAAGAAAGGCGAAGACTTCGCCAAGCTGGCCAAGGAACTCTCCGAAGATCCGAGCGCGAAGGAAAACAGTGGAGATCTCAACTTCTTCGGCAAGGAGCAGATGGTGCCGGAGTTTTCCGATGCGGCATTCAAGATGAAGACGGGCGAGATCAGCGAGCCGGTGCGCAGCCAGTTCGGCTACCATGTGATCAAAGTCACCGATCGCCACGACGCTGGCACGGTGCCGCTCGAAACCGTCAAGCCCAAGCTCCTCGCTTTCCTGAAAGGCCAGAAGGTCGAAGCGCTGAAGAAAGAGATTCGCGACAAAGCTGAGGTGAAGGTCAACCTGCCCCCGCCTCCTCCAGAAGCGCCCGCAGCGGCGCCGGCCCCAGCCCCGGCTCCAGCGAAATAGCCTTTTGTTCGGGAGCCTGATCGTATCCGCAGTCGTCGCCCTGGCTTCGCCTCCCGCGCACGACCCAGACTACGAATCAGCGATCAATTCGCGGCACCGTGCAAATGGGGGTTGAGCCGCTTGCACCCATCGGCCACACTCCGGCGCTGAAGTCGCGCCCCTGCACGCGCCTCCCTCCTCTCCATGCCTCGCAAATCCCGGAAAAACGTTGGACTGATCGGCCTCGGCATCATCGGCACGCGGGTCGCAGCCGGTCTGCGTGCGTCCGGATTCCAGACCTTTGTCTGGAACCGGACGGCCAAGCCCGCGCCGAATTTTGTCGGCTCGCCAGCCGAAGTCGCGGAGCTGTGCGACATTATTCAGATCTTCGTCGCGGATGCTCAGGCGCTGTTCGATGTGATCGAGCAGATGAAGGACTCGCTGACTCCGCAGCATGTCGTCATCTGCAATGCGACGGTGGGGCCGGAGGCCACGATCGAAGCCGCCCGCATGGTCGAGGAGAAGGGCGCGCATTTCCTCGATGCGCCCTTCACCGGGAGCAAGGGTGCGGCGGAAAAGCGATCGCTCGTTTATTATATCGGCGGTGACGAGGCCACATTCCTGCGCGCGCGTCCGGTGCTCGAGGCCACCAGCAAGGCGATCGTCCGCATCGGTGGAGTCGGCCACGCGGCGACCCTCAAGGTGGTGACAAACATGATCGCCGCGGTGAGCATTCAGACGTTGGGCGAAGCGCTGGCCATCGTGCAAAAGGCGGGGCTCGATCCCGAGGTGCTCGCCGCCGCGCTGGAGCAGAATGCATGTCGCTCCGGGACGATGGATCTGAAGCTGCCAAAGATGATCGCGGGCGACTACGACGCGCACTTTTCGCTCAAGCACATGTTCAAGGACGTGCAGCTCGGCATCCACATCGCGAACGCGCTCGACATTGAGATTCCCGCCACCACGGTTACGGCTGGCGTGATGTATGGCGCGCTGAACCAGGGCTGGGGCGATCTCGATTTCTCCGCGCTCTACAAGATTTACGAGCCACAGGTGGCAGGCGGGCCTTCGTCGGCCGAGTTGCAATCGGGCTATTCACAGATCGAGGACCTCGCAGCGAAGGAAGCGCGCGACCGCGAAGCAAGTGCGCCTGCCCCGGCGCAACCGTCCACCGAGCTGCTGGGAGTCGCCGAACATCGTTCCGAGACCGCTGCGACTTCGCCGGCGAAGGAGGAGGAGAAAAAGTTGGAAGTGCCCACACTCGCCGCCGCGTTGTCTGCGCCCATCGAACCGGCGTCCGCGCTCGTAGCCAGCGCTGAGCCCGTTCCACAGGTGATTCACCTCGCTCCCTTGGATTCAGTCGCGACGCCGTCAGCCGAAGATATTCTCTTCGGCTCGAACGAGGCGCCCAAGAACGAACCAAATTCGCCGGTGACCGAGGCTCTCGTGGATAACGCCGCCGCAGCGCCTCCTCCGGAAGCGAAGAAGGAAAGCTCGGTCGAACCGGCACCCAGCTACGCGAAAGTCCTCGAATTTACCCCGGTGCCTGAGAATGGACGACGGTCGGAACCGATCGGCGTCGGTGGCAAAAAGATCATGGAAGCGTCTGAGTCCGAAACCATGAATGGCCATGGCGAGGCGGGAACGGCAGCGGGAAGGAAACCCTTCAACTTCGTGAAGCGCTGGTTCGTTTCGCGCGGCGGCGGGTAAATTTCTGGCTGCATGAGCGATTCCGCCGAGCGTTATCGCCAGTTCCAGGAACGAGGCGGCGCAGCCGATCTTTCCAGCCGGCTCAAACTCCGCCTCACCGGCGTGGATCGGGTGCGTTTTCTCAATGGTCAGGTGACCGCGAATGTGACCCGGCTCGCCGCCGGCCACGCGCTGCCGGCGTGCGTGACCACGGCCAAAGGAAAGCTCTGTGCCGACGTCGTGCTTCACGCAACGAAAGACGCCCTGATCCTCGACGCCGACGGCACCTTGCGTGAAACGCTCGCGCCGCGGCTCGATAGATACGTCGTTGCCGACGACGTGATGATCGAGGATCTGACCGACGACTTGCACCTCATCCACCTCCTCGGCGATGTCGCACCGGCCGCTGATCTCGCGGGCGTCGCGATGTGCGTCGATCGCGTCCACCGTTTTGGTCGCGATGGCTGGGATCTGGTTTTTCGTTCCGAGACGTTTGACGGGATCTGGCCGGCGTTGATCGCGACCATTCCTGAGCTGGACAACGAGCTTCAGGAAATCATCCGCATCGAAGCCGGCGTGCCGCGCTGGGGCTTCGAGCTGACCGAAAACACTCTCCCACCCGAGGCCGGGCTCGAGCGCACGCACATCGATTACCAAAAGGGCTGCTACATCGGGCAGGAGGTCACCTCGCGACTCAAAAGCGTCGGCCACGTGAACCGCGAACTCACCGGCTTCATCTCCCGCAGCGGGCCGATTGCGCCGGGCGCGCAGCTCTTCGCGCCGGAGGATGACGAGCATCCCATCGGGTCGATCACCAGCGCCGCATTCAGTTTTGCCTTGGAAAAGCCGATCGCGCTCGGCTACCTCAAGCGCGGCGCTGGCTTCCCAGAACTGATCGCCCGCTCCGCGGACTCGACCGGATCGGAGACCGTGGTTGCCACGCACGCACTTCCCATCGTTCCATGAAAAAAATCCTGCTGCTCTCCGCCGTGTGCTTCACCGCCGCCCTCGCTTCCGCGCGTGCCGAGGACGTGGCCCTGCTAACCATCGGGATCGGCAAGGATCCGACACCACGCCTCGTCGCGCTCGAGTTTTACGACGCCGACGCCCCACGCGCGGTGGAGAACTTCAAGAAGCTCGCGAGGAAGGGATTTTACAAAGGTATCGCTTTTCACCGCGCCTTTCCCCACATCCTCGTCCAGACCGGCGACCCGCTGAGCAAAGCGAAGGACCGCGCAAAAGTCGGCACCGGCGGCCCCGGGTACACGCTGCTCCCCGAGATCCGGCGCAAGCACATCAAGGGCGCCGTTGTCGCCGCACGTTTGCCGGACAAGATCAACCCCTCGCGCGTCTCGAACGGCAGCCAGTTCTTCATCTGCCTCCAGCCCGCGCCGAGCTACGACGGACAGTACACCGTCTTCGGCCACGTGATCTATGGCTACGAAGCGCTCGATGCCGTCTCGACCGCGCCCGTCGATAGCAACGACTACCCGCTCGAGCGCTCCGTCATTCGTTCGATCAAAATCCTCCCACGCGACCAACTTCCACCCGAGCCAGGCCCGCAGCCGGAGAAAAAAGCGCCGGCCAAACGGTGGTGGCAGTTCTTCGGATAAACCGCTTGCGGCACCCCGGAGGCACACGTATAAAACGCCTCCCTTTTCAGGAACGGGTAGGTACCGAAGTGGCCAAACGGGGCGGACTGTAAATCCGCTGGCTTACGCCTTCAGTGGTTCGAATCCACTCCTGCCCAGTCCTAGGAAATAGAGGAATCATGAGGCTTCCGGGGCAGAATCGTGGTAAGCGGTACGCCAAGCGCCTATTGACAGGGTGTCTGGTCTTTGGGCCGGCGGAGTGGCAGATGTCGTAGCGGCGATCTACGACATTTACGATGCGGCTTGCCAGGCAACGGGATGATGGGCCTTG
>JBAVML010000449.1:0-29549 GCA_049690035.1 Chthoniobacteraceae bacterium | reverse complement strand
ATGCGCCAGTACCCCTACGGCGCGCTGGCCGCCCACATCCTCGGCTATGTCGGCGAACCGCTCGACATGACGCAACTGCCGGACACGCGCGACTTCGATTTCTACGAACCAAACGTGGAGGGCAAAGCACAGATCGAGCTCTCGATGGACAAATATCTCCGCGGCACGGCCGGAGTCCGGGTGATGGAGCGCAGCATCAAGGGCTCCATCGGCAAGGAGTTGCGCGTCGAGTCCCCGCCGAAGTCGAACACCGTCTCTCTCACCATCGACGCCCGCATCCAGTTCATCGCCGAGCAGGCGCTGCGAGCCGTCGGGCGCGCCGGCGCGGTGGTGGTCGATCCGAGCAACGGCGAAATCCTCGCGATGGCCTCCGTTCCGTCTTTCGATCCCAACACATTCGTGCCGAGCATTCCCGTCGCCGAGTGGAAAAAACTGACGGACGACGAAACCGACCCGCTGACGAATCGCGCCCTCAGCGCCTTCCCGCCCGGATCCACATTCAAGCTCATCACCTCGCTCGCCGGCCTGCGCCAGGGGCTGGCGAAAACCACCTTCAACTGCAGCGGCGGCGTGAGCTATGGCGATCACTATTTCCAGTGTTGGAAAAGCAGCGGGCATGGCCGCTCGAACGTCACCGAAGCGATCAAGGTCTCGTGCAACGCGTTCTTCTACCAATACGGCAACGCCGCCGGCATCGATTCCATCGACGTGGTCGGACGTCTGCTCGGCCTCGGCCAGCTTTCCAACATCGGACTGAGCGGCGAGCAGCCGGGAATTCTTCCCGGTCCGGAGTGGCTGAAAATGAACTACCCGCAGGAGCGCTGGTCCTCCGCTTACACCGCAAATGTTTCCATCGGGCAGGGCTTCGATCTCGTCTCCCCGCTGCAGCTCGTGATGGCCTACTCGGCGGCGGCCAATGGCGGGACGGCCTACCTTCCGCGTCTGGTGAAGACGGTCACCGATGGCGCGGGAAAGCCGGTCCTCGATGAGCACGGAAAACCCGTGATCGCTCCCGAACCTCGCGTGCGAGCCCGGCTCAGCGACTCCGGAATCACTCCCGCCGACCTAGAGCTAGTGCGCGCGGGACTGTGGAAGGTCGTGAATGAAGACGGCGGCACGGCGCGCCGCGCCCGACTCGACGGCGGCATCGTCGCGGGCAAGACCGGGACCGCGCAAGCCAGCCTCCACGGCCGGCAGGACACCATCGCCTGGTTCGTCTGCTTCGCGCCGTTTGAAAAACCGAAGTTCGCCGTGTGTGTGATGGTGCAGGGTGGAGCGCACGGAGGATCCGTCGCGGCTCCGATCGCGGCCAAGATCATGGAAGAAACGCTCGCGATGGATCGCGGCGACTACCAGCCGACGCTGGCCGCGCTGCCGCCGGCGCGGCACCGTGATCCCTTCCGCATGCTCGAATCGATCAACGTCGAGAGCGCCATCACCGACGACGACGAACCCGCCGGTCCCTCGACTGCTGGCGCCGCCCAGCGCGGCGGCCCGGCTGAGTTCGCCGCGCCCCGCTTGAAAAAACCGAAAGCACCAACGACCCGCGAGATCCCGCGCGCCCGTCCCGTCGAGCCGCCACCCGCGCGCAAGAATTTCTTTCAGTGGCTGCTCGGTCCGAAGCCCGGCCACTGACCGATCGATCGGCCGCGGCGGTGAGAGCGAGCGCACTTTCCGCTCGCGGCAGCAGCGGGGATCAGAACATTCACCGGGTTCGAAGCTCGCCTGCAGGCCGCCTTCAAGCCTGAGCCGCCACCGAAAACCGATTGGAAATATGGCTCGGGCGCGCCGACCTCAAACGGCGTGCTGTATTTCACACGAGGCAAGGTAATTCCGGAACAACGAGTGGATCGCGTATGAAAAATCGGCGCTCGTGAAAGGGAGCGAGACCGGCGGCTTGATTGGGCCGACGGCCGCGAGCATCCGCCGCACAAGCGGCGTGTGGCAAATGCCAATCCGCGGAAGGCGGAGCGCCCGAAGCCCGGTTTTGTTAGCAACGCCGCATCGCGGCATTCCATTCCATGATCAATCTCACCCGCCTCCTCTGCGCGCTCGATCGCATTATGGATCGCGTCGAGGCCTGGCATCGCGCCGGGCAAAACCGCGAGGTGCTCACGGTCGATCAACCGGCCGATGGGCCGTATCTCTGGATGCGCCAGCAGCAGCGTGATCCCGTGGCGGCCGAGCGCGCGATGGAACTCATGCGCTGGAACGGCGGCGGCAATCACGGCTCGGGCGTGGGCATTTCCAATATCGACACGCAGGGCAACGTGCATCCCGACCAGTTCTGGCAATCGCACCCGCTCGGCAACGTGAAGACCGAGCCGTTCAGCAAGATCTGGAGCCGCACCGATGACCCGCTGCTCAATGGGCTGCGCAGCGGCGTGCGCCCGGTCACCGGACGCTGCACCGACTGCCGGTTCGGCGGAATCTGCGGCGGCGGTTTTCGCGTGCGCGCGTGGCAGCGCTACGGCGATCCGTGGGCGGAAGATCCCGGTTGTCCGCTCACCGATTCCGAGATCGCCGCCGACAAGGCGAACTGATCGTTGCCGCAACGAAAGTTCTGCATCTAAAAAACACCACGTATGAGTTCTCAGTCCCTCCCCAGCCGGGTTCATTCGAGTTCCTCGATTTCTCGCGCGACGATGAGCGCATTGCTCGCGCTGCTGCTGCCGTCGGTGACGCAGGCCGCGGCGGTCCCGGAGGTTCGATTCAATCGCGACGTCCGGCCGATCTTCGCGGACAAGTGTTTCGCCTGTCACGGCTTCGACGCGAAGAAGCGCAAGGGCGATCTGAGGCTCGATACATGGGAAGGCGCGACGCGGGAAAGTGACGAAGGCCTGCGCGCGATCGTGCCGGGCGACCTGGAAAAGAGCGAGGTGTGGCAGCGCATCCTGAGCACCGACAAGGATGAGGTGATGCCGCCGCCGGAGGCGCACAAGACGCTGACGCCGGTCGAGCGGGAAACGATCAAGCGCTGGATCTCGCAGGGCGCGAAATACCAAAAGCACTGGGCCTTCGAAAAGCCGCAGCGCCAGCCGCTGCCCGCGGTGCAGGACAAGTCGTGGGCGCGGAACCCGATCGATTCCTTCATCCTTGCGGAGATCGAGGCTGCCGGGCTCAAACCCGCTCCGGAGGCGGATCGCCGGACGCTCGCCCGCCGCATTTCGCTCGATCTGACGGGGCTTCCGCCGACGCCGGAGGAAGTCGAGGCGTTCGTGAAAGACAGAGCGCCGGATGCGTATGAGAAGCTGATCGCGACACTGATGGCTCGTCCGCAATGGGGCGAACATCGCGGGCGCTACTGGCTCGACGCGGCGCGTTACGCCGACACCCACGGGCTGCACTTCGACAAGTACCGCGAGATCTGGCCGTATCGCGACTGGGTGATCGCGGCGTTCAATCGCAACATGCCGTTCGACAAATTCACGGTTGAACAAATCGCCGGCGACCTGCTGCCGAATCCGACCCGCGACCAGCTCATCGCCACCGGCTTTCATCGCTGCAACGCGACAACGAACGAGGGCGGAACGATCGACGAAGAGAACCTCGCGAACTACGCCGCGGATCGCGTGACCACGACCTCGTGGGTGTGGCTCGGGCTGACGGCGAATTGCGCGCAGTGCCACGACCACAAGTTCGACCCGATCACGATGAAAGACTTCTATTCGCTGGCCGCATTCTTTCGGAATACGACGCAGCCGCCGAAGGACGGCAACGTGCGCGACACCAAGCCGGTGATTTATCTCCCGAGCGGCGATGATGAGAAGCGCTTCGCCGAGCTGCCGGGCGAGATCGTGGCAGGGAAGAAATCGCTGGCCGACCGGCGTGGACCGGCGTCGAAGGACTTCGAGCTATGGCTCGCGAAGGCGACCGCGGACCAGGTGGAAGTGAGCCCTGCCGGACTCGCTGTGCGGCTGCCGCTGGATGAAGGCACGGGCGTGGACGTGAAGGCGGAGAGCTTCGAGCAGGAGCTCGCGTTCAAGGCGAGCGGGCCGATCGAATGGCGCGATGGCGGCAAGTTCGGGAAATCGCCGGCGTTCACCAACGGCGCGCACTTTCAGCTCGGCAATCTCGCTGCGGTCAACCACGACCAGCCGTTCTCGGTCGCCGCGTGGGTGAATGTGCCCGCGAACTTCAAGGAGGGCGCGATCGTCGCGCGCATGGATGATCGCAAGGGACTGCAAGGCTGGGATCTTTTTGTGCAGAACGGAAAATTCGGCGCGCAGCTCGCAACCGCGCAGCCCGCGGCGCAGATCAAGATCATCTCGAAAAATGCCACGGCTCGCGCGGGCAACTGGCAGCACGTGCTCGTGACCTACGATGGCTCGGGCACGGCTGCGGGTTTCCGGCTTTTCGTGGATGGCAAGCCGCAGGTGGCCGTGACGAGCGGCGCGCCGCTGAAAGGATCCTCCGTCGCTGCGGTGCCGCTGCGCGTCGGCCAGCGGGAAACGAAGACGCGCTTCGAGGGCGGACGCGTGCAGGACGTGCGCGTCTATTTGCGCGAGCTGAGCACCGGTGAAGCGCGCTCGCTGCCCGATGAGCGCAATCTGCGCGCGGCGTTTGCGGTCGCCGCCGAGAAGCGCACGCCCGCGCAGAAGTCGGCGCTGCTGAATTTTTTCGTCGATAACCTCGATGGACCGTCGATCGAGATGGCGTATCACATCGAGGCGCTCGAGGACGAAGGCCAGGCGATCCGCGATCGCTCGACCGTGTCGCTGATTCAGGAGGAAAAATCCGGCGAGCCGATGGCGAACGTCCTGACGCGCGGCGCCTACGACAAGGTCGGCGAGCAGGTCACGCCGGCGGGATTCAGCACGCTGCACCCGATGCCGGCGGATGCGCCGAAGAACCGGCTCGGCCTCGCGCGGTGGATCGTGGCGCCAGAGAATCCGCTCACCGCGCGCGTGACGGTGAATCGTTTCTGGCAGGAGATCTTCGGGACAGGTCTGGTGAAGACGGCGGAGGATTTCGGTTCGCAGGGCGAGCGCCCGGAGAATCCGGAATTGCTCGACTGGCTGGCCGTGGAGTTCCGCGAATCGGGCTGGGACGTGAAGAAGCTTTTCACGCTGATCGTCACATCGGCGACGTATCGACAGGCGGCGACGATCACTCTGGAAAAGCGGGAGAAGGATCCGCAGAACCGGCTGCTCTCGCGCGGCCCGCGCTACCGGATGGATGCGGAGATGGTGCGCGACTACGCGCTCGCAGCGAGCGGCACGCTTTCGCTGAAAATGGGCGGTCCGGGAACCCGGCCGTATCAGCCGGAAAACGTGTGGGAAGTCGTCGGCATGGGCACCGAGAAATATGCGCAGGACAAGGGCGAGAACCTGTATCGACGCACCGTTTACAACTTCTGGAAGCGCATGGCACCGCCGGCGAGCATGGAGGTCTTCAATGCACCGGCGCGCGAAGCTTGCGTGGTCCGCCGTGAGCGGACGAACACGCCGTTGCAGGCGCTCGTGACGTTGAATGATCCGCAATTCGTCGAGGCCGCGCGGCGGCTCGCGGAGTCGGCGTTGAAAGGCTGCGGCGAACCGGCGGCGGCGATCGACAAGATGGCCGCGCGCGTGCTGCTCCGTCCGCTCACCACGGCAGAGCGCGATGTCGTGACGAAGACCGAGAGCGAGCTGCAAAAAGAATTCGCCGGAAATGAAGAAGGTGCGAAAGCGCTGCTCGCGGTCGGTGAATCGAAGGTCGATCCCACATTGCCCGCGCCGCAGCTCGCCGCGCTCACGATGGTCGCCAGCCAGCTCCTGAATCTCGACGAAACGCTGAACAAATAATCCCGCCATGAACTGCAACTCACATCTCTTCGCCAATCTCCCCGCCGAGACACGGCTCGCGCTGACCCGACGGCAATTCTTCGGTCGCGGGCGCAATGTCCTCGGCGCCGCGGCGCTTGGTTCGCTGCTCGGCGAGAGCCTGTCGCGCGCGCTCGCTGGCAGCGCCGCGGGAAAGCCGGCGCTGCCGCATTTTCCGCCCAAAGCGAAACGCGTGATCTACCTGCACATGGTCGGCGGGCCGTCGCAGATGGACCTCTACGACTACAAGCCGGAGATGGTAAAAATGTACGACAAGGACTTGCCCGACAGCATCCGCAACGGGCAGCGCCTCACCGGCATGACGAGCAACCAGGCGCGCTTCCCGATCGCGCCTTCGAAATACAAATTCAGCCAGGCTGGCCAGTGCGGGATGTGGATGAACACCGAGCTGCTGCCGTGGACGGCGAAGTGCGTGGACGACATGGCGTTCATCCGCTCGATGAACACCGAGGCGATCAATCACGAACCTGCGATCACGGCGATGCAGACCGGTGCGCAGATCGGCGGGCGCCCGTGCATCGGTTCGTGGCTGAGCTACGGGCTCGGGTCGATGAACGAAAACCTGCCGACCTTCGTGGTGCTCGTCGCGAAGCCGACGAACAACGAGCAAAACCAGGCGATCTCCGGCAAGCTGTGGTCGAGCGGCTTCCTGCCCGGAGAACATGCTGGCGTCAGCTTTCGCAGCCAGGGCGACCCGATTCTTTTCATCAACAATCCGCCCGGTGTCTCGCCCGAGATGCGCCGCCGCCAGCTCGATGGATTGAGCGCGCTGAACGAGATGACTTACCAATCGATCGGCGACCCAGAGACGCACACGCGCATTCAGCAATACGAGATGGCCTTTCGCATGCAGGCGAGCGTGCCGGAGCTGATCGATCTCAGTCAGGAGCCGGACCACACCTACGAACTCTACGGCGAGGAGGCGAAGAAACCCGGGAGCTTCGCCAACAGCGTGCTCATGGCCCGCCGGCTCACCGAACGCGGCGTGCGTTTCGTGCAGATCTATCACAACAACTGGGACCATCACTCCAACGTCGGCGGCCGCATGCCCGACCAGTGCCGCGACATCGACCAGGCGACCTACGCGCTGATCAACGACCTCAAGGAGCGCGGCATGTTTGACGATACGCTGATCATCTGGGGCGGCGAATTCGGCCGCACGATCTACTCGCAAGGCGGACTCAGCCACGAGAACTACGGGCGCGATCATCATCCGCGCTGCTTCACCATGTGGATGGCCGGCGGTGGCGTTAAAGGCGGCACGAGCTACGGCGAGACGGACGACTTCTCCTACAACGTCGTGAGCAATCCGGTGACCGTGCATGACTTCCACGCCACCGTGCTGCACCTGCTCGGCATCGATCACGAGCGCTTCAAGTACCGCGTGCAGGGCCTCGACCTCGGGCTCAGCGGCGTGGAGAAGTCCACAGTCGTCAAGGCGCTGCTGGCCTGATTCGGGTGCTCGCCGCGCTACATCGCGTGCCGCTTGAGCAGCACCTCGCTCGTTGCAGTATTGAAACTAAGCTTGCGCCCGAAAGGGCCGCCAAGGCTGCGTGCGGTGACGCTGATGCACGCCTCGGCGAGCATTGTTTCGGCGAGTTCCGCATTGCGCGCGCCGATGTTGAGCAGCGCGTGGTCGTCGTCGGCCGATTTTCCGCCGAAGACTTTGGCGATGAGGTTCGCGCGTTTGCAGCCGTATTTTTCCAGCTGCTCGATGAGGCGCGGCACGGCGATGTTGCCAAATTTCGGAGACGCCAGGCCCGCGCCGTTCCAGAACGGCAGCATGAAGTGATTGATGCCGCCGATGCGTTCCACGCGATCCCACAGGCACACGGCGACGCACGTGCCGAGCACGGTGGTGACGAGATGCGGGCGCGTGGTGGTAAAGATCATCGCGGGATGAAGATAGTGCGTCTCCACGATCTCCGGGGCAGGAGCTTTGAGGCTCAAGGCAGTCACAGCTCAGAAAGTTTCGACCGCGTCGAAGAGAAACTGGCTCGCGGAGTCCGCAACATTTCCTCCCGCGGCCACCGTCGCGACCTCGAGCACGACGCGAAGGTGCGCGCCCGGCTCCGCCTTAGCGACGGACTCGATCGAACCGCCGAGCAGCTCCGCGCAGGCCCGCGCCACGGAAAGCCCGAGGCCATGACCCGGATGGCTTTTCGTGCTGCCTTCACTGAGTTGCACGAAACGATCGAAGATGCGCGACCCATCCTCCACGGGAATACCCGGGCCGTCGTCGCAGACATCGAGAGTCAAGATCTGGTCGGCGAGACTTAAGCGGACGACTACTTTTGTCCGAGCGAACTCGATCGCGTTGCGGAGCAGGTTGGCGAGGATCAGCGTGAATTTTCCGCGGTCCATCATCGCGGCGATTTCGTCGCCAGCTTCGGTGATGATGGAGACGCCCTTGTGTTCGGCGAGCGGCTCGAAATCGCCGACGATTTCCGCCACCAACTCGTCGAGGTTCACCGGCCCCAACTCCGGCTCGGCGACGCCAGCTTCGAGATCCGCGGCGACGAAGATGTTCTGCATTTGAAATGACAGATCGCTCGCTTCGCGGAAGATCGTCGCCGCCATCCCGGCGGTGCGCTCGCGTGAAAGACCGGGCGTATTGGCCAGGGCGGCCGACAATCCACGCACGGTGGTCAGCGGGTTGTTGATCTCGTTGCGGATGTTGGAAAGGAAGCGTCCCTTCAACCGCTCGGCCGCCTCGAGTTTCGCATTCACGATCCGCATTTCAGCGAGAACTTCTGCGGATTGCTGGAGCGCGCCGCGCCGCTCGGCGAGGCGTTCGGTGAGCGCGGTGAGCAGTTCGTCATCCGCGGCTTTTTGAAGTGTGTGCATAGTGTTAGCGGCAGCGGCGGACGATCTCCGCGGCGATGCGATCCAGCGACAGCACTTGGGCGACGCCGCCGTGTTTGATGGCTTCGTTCGGCATGCCGAAGACGACGCACGACTCCTCGTCCTGCGCGATGTTGAACGCCCCTGCGTCTTTCATCTCCAGCATCCCGCGCGCGCCGTCGTCGCCCATGCCGGTCATGATCACGCCCACGGCATTCGCGCCGGCATAGCGCGCGGTGGAGCGGAAAAGCACATCGACCGACGGGCGGTGCCGGCAGACCAGCGGCCCGTCCCGCAACTCGACATGATACCGCGCGCCGCTGCGCTTGAGCAGCATGTGGCGATTGCCCGGCGCGATCAGCGCCTGGCCGGGGATGACCGAGTCGCCGTCCTCCGCTTCCTTCACCGAGATCGCACAGATGCCATCGAGCCGTTGCGCAAATTGCGCCGTAAATTTTTCCGGCATGTGCTGGACGATCACGATGCCCGGCGAGTGCGCCGGCATCGCTTGCAGGAATTCGCGCAGCGCCTCGGTGCCGCCCGTTGAAGCGCCGACCGCGACCACCTTCTCCGTCGTTTGAATCATCGCGTTCGACGGTGGTTTCGCGAGCACCGCATCGGCGGTCAGCTTCGGCTGCGCCTTCACTGCCACGATTTGCTTTCGCCCCCGCACGCGGGCCTGCGCCGCGGACTTCACCACGTCGCAGATGCGAATCGCCGACTCGTGCAGAAACTGCGGCGTGCCGACTTTCGGTTTCGTGATCACTTCCACCGCGCCGAGATCCAGCGCGGCGATGGCGGTCTGCGATCCGGCCTCGGTGAGGCTCGAGCAGATCACCACCGGAATCGGGTGCTGCGCCATGAGCTTCTCGAGAAAGGTGAGCCCGTCCATGCGCGGCATTTCCACATCGAGCGTGATCACGTCGGGGATCTCCTCGCGGATGCGCTCGGCGGCCACGAACGGATCGCACGCCGTCGCGCACACTTGGATTGCGGGATCGGATTCCAGCACCTCTTTCATCGTCTGCCGCACGGCAGCGGAATCGTCGACCACGAGGACACGGATTGGTTTCATAAGGTTAGCGCGTGCGGCGAAAGACCGAATTGCCGACCACCTCGAGCGGCACGTTCAGCCCGGCGAGACTTTCCGAGTGGCTGATGAAAAGGTAGCCGCCGGGCCGCAGATTCCGGCACATGCGATTGATCACCGCCTCCTGCGTCGGCTTGTCGAAGTAGATCATCACGTTGCGAAAAAAGATGACGTCGAACTCGTCGCGAATGCCGTATTCGCGATCCATGAAATTGAGGCGGCCGAAGCGCACTTTGCGGCGGAGTTCCGGGGCGATTTGCACGAGCCGCCGCGCCCGGTCCGCGCTGCGCAGCAGATACTTTTTCCGCAGGTCCATGGTCACCGGCGCGATGATTTCTTCGGTGTAAATGGCGCGCTGCGCCTGGTCCAGAATGCGCGTGGAAATGTCCGTCGCCAGCATCGAAAAACTGAAGCCGGAGTGGGCCGCCGCGTACTCGCTCAGCACCATGCTGAGCGTGTAAACTTCCTGCCCGGATGAACAACCCGCGCACCACAGCTTGAAGTTCCAGCGCGCCTCGAGGTGGTTCTCGCGGGCCATCGTCGGCAGCGCCGTTTTCGCGAGGAAATCGAAGTGCTGCGGCTCGCGAAAGAAGTCCGTCTTGTTGGTGGTGACGATGTCGAAGAAATGGATCAGCTCGCCGGACGCGCTGCCCGCTTCAAAAAGATGCGCCTCGTATTCATCGAGCGAGCGCATCTGCAGCTCGCGCATCCGCCGCTGCAGCCGGCTCTGTAGCATCGTCAGCTTCGCTGGCGGCATGCGGATACCGAGTTCGCGGGTGATGAGTTCGCTGAGGCGATTGAAGCGGCGGCGATCAAGGGTGACGGCCGAGGAGACGACGGGGAGTGCGGTCTGTTCCGTCGTCATTGGCAGCAGCCCGCCTGGGAAATGGAGGTCATCGTTTCGGATTCACGCGTTTCGACGGCAGTCGGCGCGTGAGCCGGGCGCGCCGTCGGCGTCTGAAGTTTGAAGAAGGAAACGACATCGCGAAGCTGCTGCGCCTGGCTGGTGAGTTCCTCCGCGGTTGACGCCATTTCCTCGGCCGCGGAGGCGTTCTGATCGACGACTTTGCCGAGTTCTCCGATCGACTGATTCAGCTTCTCGACATCACGAATCTGCTCGCCGGTGGTGGTGTGAATGTCGCGCACGAGCTCGGAGGTGCGGCGTATGTCCGGCACCACTTGCGCGAGCGTCGCTCCGGTTTGTTCCGCGATGCCGACCCCGTGACGCGAGAGGGTGGAAATTTCGACGGCGACCACCGCGCTCCGTTCCGCGAGCTTGCGCACTTCGCCCGCGACCACGGCAAAACCGCGGCCAAACTCGCCCGCTCGCGCGGCCTCCACTGCGGCGTTGAGCGCGAGCAGATCGGTTTTGCGCGCGATCTCCTCGATCAGGCTCGTCTTCTCCGCGATCTCGCGCATGGCCACGATGGCCTGCTTCACCGCGGCCCCGCCGTTCCGTGCATTCTCGGCCGCCACCGTGGCGAGTTGATCCGTCTCGCGCGCGGTGCCCGCGCTTCTGCCGATGCGTCCGTGAATGCGCTTCATCGCTTCCGAACTCTCGCCCACCGCGCCCGATTGCTCCGAAGCACCTTCCGCCACCGTCTGTGCCGTCGCGTTGAGCTGCATGCTGCCGGCGGCCACCTGATCGGCCGTGCTCGTCACTTCTTCCGCGACGCCGCGCAGACGCCCGACCATCGCGCCCAGCGCGTCCGTCATTCGGCCGATTTCATCGCGCGACGTCGATTTGATCTCCGCGGTCAAGTCACCCTCGGCGACGCGGCCGATGAGATCGACCGCGCGCTTCAGCGGCCGCGAAATATTGAGCTGCACGATCGCGACGAAGCCCACGCAGACGCAGAGCGCCAGCGCGGTGAGCGCGAGCTGAATATTGCGCTCGTGGCGCAAGTCCGCGATTCGCGCCTCCAGCAGCGTGTCGAGTTCCGCGATGCTCGCGGTCCACAGGCCGTAGAGCGCGACGCGGGCGTCGCGAGCCTTCGCGGCAAACTCCTCGGGCGTCATCGTCACCGTCTCGCTCGAGCTCACCGCCTCGATCGCCTTGATCAACGCGCCCGCCGCAGTGGCGTAGGTGGCCGCGAGTTGGGGGATTTCCTTCTGCAGCGCTTCGCTCTTGCCGTGAAAATTCACGTCTTCATTCACCGCGGTCGCGATATCCGCGGCGATCCGGTCGGCGTCCGATTCCCTCAGCATCGCGACTTGCACGGCGAGCCGGGTGCGTTCCGCCGGAGTGATCGTTTTGCGCCGCAGAATCGCGTCCGCTTCGGCCGCGACCACGGCGGTCCGGTCGTGGTTTTGCGGGCCGGCGACGAGCGTGAAATCCATGAGGTAAAAGCTGTCGAGGTCGGGATCGAGGATCAGCTTCGACATGTCGCCCACGTGCGTGATCATCGTTCGCACATCGCTCACCAGATGCGTATGACGCTCGGCCCGCATGGCTGCATCGAGACTCGGCCAGCCGTCTTTCAACTCGCTCCACTCATGTTGCACGTTGGTCACGAGCACATGCTCGCGCTTCCGCGCGGCGAGTCCTTCGCGATCGAAGCTAAGCCGCGCGCCGAGGCGTCCGTTCACCTTCGCTAGTTCCGCAAACGCGTCGTCGATTTGCCTGGCGACGCCCGCCGCATCCGCCTTCACCCCCACCTCCGCAGCGGTGCCGTGCTGAGGCAGCAGATCGAGCAAAAGCTCGAGCGGACGCTGGAACGTATCACCGGCCAGTTCGTCTTCGGCGAAGGTGATATTTCCCTGAATGCTGCGCACCAGCAGCAGCACGGCGACCGCTAGCGGCACGGTAAACGCGCCGCCGATGAGCAGCAGCTTCGTCATCATTCCACAGCGATTGAGGAAGTTCATTGCTGGTTCGTTTCGATGTCTGCGCCTCGGCTTCAGTACCGATCGAATCCGGTGCTTTCGCCGGCGCCGACCTCACGGAGGTCAAGATTCAGTCCACCGCGCGCGGGCGCGGTCATTGCGCCGTTCCTAGCAGTGGAGTGCCCCGGCTTTTTCGCCGGTGCGCGTGGACCGGCAGGTGCCGTGGGGATGACGCGGGAGCGGGCCACTGCTTGACCCAACGTAACCTTGAAAAACTCCATGGCCGTCTGAAGCTGCTGTGCCTGGCCGGAAAGTTCCTGGGACGTCGAAGCCATTTCCTCCGCGGCGGAAGCGTTTTGCTGGATCACCTGGACCGTATCCGCCAGCTTCACCGCTCGTTTAAGCGTCCGAATGATCGCCCCGATTATCAGGAACGCCGCGATGATGCCGGCCAGTGAAACGGTCACAGGCAAAAGCCAGCCTAACAAATGTGCACGCGCCACTTCGGTGTCGGCCACTTCCCCTTTGTTAGTGATCTCTCGGATGTTGTAATCTTTCAGCTTCTTCAGAATGGCGGAAAGTTGGTCTTCGAGTGAGCCAAGCACCTCATCGGAAGCGCGACTCGCTTCGTCTTTCTTTCCCGCATGAAACAGGGAGACTACAGATTCACCTTCACGTTGGTAATCTGAATGCAGTCGCTTGATCGTTGCCAGGTCAGCCTTCTCGTCACTCGTCGTATCCAGCTTCTCGTACGCCTGCATCCACACTGCGAAATTAGCGTCTCCTTCCTTCCATTGCTTCAGAAACGTCTCCTTTCCTTCAACAAGGAACGACCCCAGATCGTCGGCCTGCCCGATTTGGGCCACCTCCATTTCCAGGGCAGCCCGAATCGACGGATAGTCTTGGTCGGAGATGGCATTGAGCAGATCGCCCAATCTACTGCTCGTCCGCCACGACACCACCGACGCCACAGCAATAGCGAAGATAAGGAAGGCTGTTAGTCCCGTAAGCTTCGTTCGAATGCTCATGTTCATTACTGCTCAGTGAGATTGTGAAATCAGTTACGCTAGGCTGGGCTCCAGTGAAGCCATCGCATTCTCGGCCAGGATCGAAGCGTCGCTGGCAAAGACCTTCTCTATGTCGAGGATGATGATGAACTCATCACCGCGACGGCCCATCCCACGGATCAGATCGCTGCGCCAGCGCATGGCAATTCTTGGCGGTTCGTTGATTTGGCCGGGCTCGAGTTCGATGACTTCGTGGACGCTGTCGGCAATGCCGCCGACCACCGTCGTCTCGCCGTCGAGTTGCAGTTCGAGGACGACGATGCGGCTGTTCACCGAGTCGGCGACGGGCGGCAGGCCAAACTTCAGGCGCAGGTCCACGACAGGAATCGCGCTGCCGCGCACATTCACCACGCCGCGCATGTAGGATGGTGCCGTGGGAACACGCGTGATCTGAGTCAGGTCGAGGACTTCACGCACCTGCGCCACGTCGATAGCGAAGGCTTCCTCACCTAGCTTGAAGGTGATATAGTAAGCTGGTTCGGTAATTGAAGAGACACTCATGGGTTGTAGCGTTTCTGGTTCGAATATATTGGGTGGACTTAGTAACGCTCGAACCCGGCTTCATCAGGCTCTTGTGCACCCGTGGATTCCGTTAGGTTTAGCGCCAGGCCTCCGGATCGGCTGGCACTTACCTTGAGTGCGCCGTGGCCATTGCTTGCGTGAACCGGCTTCGCCTTTTTGGGTGCCACGGGTGGCCGTGAGGATTTCGCGACCGATAGTCGCGACGGCGCCGTGCGCGCGCTGCCATGGCTGTCCACCTTGAAGAAGGAGATCGCGGTCTGGAGTTGCTGCGCCTGGCCGGAAAGCTCCTCGGAAGTGGAGGCCATCTCCTCGGCGGCGGAGGCATTCTGCTGGATGACTTGATCGAGTTCCTGCAGCGCCTTGTTGATCTGCGCCACGCCGCTGCTCTGCTCGCCGCTGGCCGCGTTGATTTCCTGCACCAGCTCCGCGGTCTTGCGAATGTCGGGCACCAGCTTGATCAGCATTTCCCCAGCACCTTCTGCCGTGGAAACGCCGCTCTTGGAGAGCAGGCTGATCTCCGCCGCCGCCGTCGCGCTGCGTTCGGCCAGCTTGCGCACTTCGCTCGCCACCACGGCGAAGCCTTTCCCATGCTCGCCGGCGCGCGCCGCTTCCACTGCGGCATTGAGCGCGAGCAGGTCGGTCTTCCGCGCGATCTCCTCGATGATGTTGATCTTCTCCGCGATCTCCTTCATCGCCGAGACCGTCCGCGTCACCGCATCGCCGCTCGCCTTGGTGTCTTCCGCAGCTTTGCCCGCGATCTTGTCAGTCGTCTTGGCGTTATCCGCATTCTGCTGAATGCTCGAAGTCATCTGCTCCATCGCGCTGGTGCTTTCCTCCGCTGCGGCGCTCTGTTCGCTGGCACCTTCCGAAAGTTGCTGGGCAGTTGCGCTGAGTTCCTCGGAGCCCGAAGCCACGTTATCCGAAGCAGAAGTCACCTCGGAAACCACGCGGCGGAGGCTTTCAACCATTTCATTGAGCAGTCCAACCATTTGCCCGATCTCATCCTGTGAAGTCACCTCCAACGTCTGACGCAGGTCACCTTCCGCCGTCTTGCGCACCAGATCCATGGCCCGTGCAAGAGGCGCGGTAATCATCCGAGTGATGAGGAACGCGATGACGATACCGATAATGAGGGCGGCGATCACGCAGCCCACGGTGAGATTCGACGAAGCAGTGAGGCTGGTCGTCGCCTCCTTGGCGATCTTGTCGGTCCCACTCTGGGCAGCTTCCGCGATCTCATCGCAAAACGCCGCAAGGTCATTCGCGGCTTTGGCCCTTGTTTCACCGATCTCTCCTACCCGGTGAGTGCCTTTGAGTTGAAGATTGAGGGCTACGCCGTAGGCCTTGAAATCTTTCTGCGTCTCAGCCAACTCCGCGAGGTCCTTGGGATCCTTCAACAGCGTCGTTAACTCAGTCAGGTCTCCTTCCGTCGTCGCGAACGGCCCGGCCAGCGCATCCTCGAGGACTTTCGGCGTCCGCAGAGCTTGCGAACGATAGTTGGCGATGCGCGTCGCGTTGAGGTCGGCGACGAGATCCTCGAGCATCTCCAGCTTCTTCTCACGTGCCTCGAGCGCATGAGATTCTTCTCCGGCTTTGATCTCCGCTTTGAGCGCGCTGTATTGATGCTTGAGAATGGCATCAAGTCCGTCGTGCGCCCCGGTCGCGAGTTTTAAGGAGCTTTCCCGCAGCGCTTCCAGTTCGCTATCTACCTGAGCCGTATCGTTAATGGACTTTTCGTAGCTCGCAAAGAGGGCCGGCGCCGTCTTCATCAGGTCGTTTAGCTTAACCAGTCTCGGCGTCCGCACGGCCAGCTCTCCGGCTTCCTTTAGTGCGCTGCTCACTCCGGGAATCGCCTCGCGGCACTTGGCTAGGTAATCCTTGTCTCCCGTAAGTCCAAAACTGCGAGCGTTGAGGTTCGCCTTGGCCAAGGAAGCTTCCAGCCGCTGGGCGATGTCGAGCTCTGGAACATAATCCTCCGATAGATACCGCGCGTTGGTCACGGCCGCCTTCATCTTGACGATGGAGTAAGCGCCGGTGCTGAGGAGAATGGCGAGGACTCCGGCAAAGCCGAGTCCGATCTTTTTTCCGATAGTTAATTTCATGGGTAGATAGAGTGAGTAGGTGGGGTGATTTAGTTACGGTGCGATGGTGGTTAGTTTCGGAGTTTGGCTTGCCTTTTCTTCGACGTTCATGGGGACAAGGGAAACGCTCCCTGTGGCGAGGTCATAACGGGCGCCGACGATCTTAAGTTTCCCGGACTGGACGTGCTCGCTGATGATTGGCCCGGCGACGCTGAGGAGCTTTACGACCCGTCGAACGTTGGCGCGCACGGCGTTATCAAGAACTTCTCCGGGCTGTCCTTTCACTTCCGCAACCGCCGGTGCAATGGCTTCAACGAGTTGTCCGATGTGTCCCTCCGCATGTCCGCCATCGACCGCAGCCTTCACCGCGCCGCACTTCTCGTGGCCGAGGACCACAATGAGAGCAGTGTGAAGGTGCTCGACCGCATATTCGAGGCTGCCGAGCACGGCGTCATCGAGGATGTTGCCGGCCACGCGGCAGTCGAAGATGTCACCGAGGCCCTGATCGAAGACCAGTTCAGGTGAAACGCGCGAATCGGCGCAGGTCAGGATCGAGACAAAGGGTTTCTGCCCCGCAGCGAGCGAAGCGCGGTAGTCGTTGTTTTGGTGCGGATGCACCGGCGTTCCGGCGACGAAGCGTTTGTTTCCCTCGAGCAAACGCTCGAGGCTCTTTTCGGGGTTTGGCGATTCGTCGGCCCACGCGTTCGAGAAGCATGGGAGCAGCAGCGACGAGAGGATGGCTAGTGAGGTTTTGAGATGCATGAAGTTAGTGAGGTTATTTAGTTAGATTGATGGGACGTGAGGCGGGCTGCGCGGTGGCGTAGCGAAGGATGCCGGCGAGGTTGAGGATCATGGCCACCCGGCCGTCGCCCATGATGGTGGTGCCGGAGAAGAGATCGTTGTCGCGGTAGAATGGGCCGAGCGACTGGATGACAGTCTGGTGGCTGCCGATGACACGATCGACCACCAGGCCGAGCCGTTCGCCTTCCATGGCGACGATCACGATCTTCTCCAGCTCCGGCTCGTTGCCGCGGATTTCGAAGAGATCGCGGAGCGGAATATAGGGCACGAGCGAGCCACGGACATCGACGGCGTTTCGGCCGTTGTTGGCGAAGCGTTCGGTGCGGCTGAGTTCGACGTTTTCGGTCACCGCCGTCATCGGCACGATGAAGCGGTCGCCTTCGATCTCGACGAGCAGGCCGTCGATGATCGCGAGCGTGAGCGGGAGCGTGAGGCGGATGACGGTGCCGCGGCCTTCCGGGCTGCTCAGGATGATCGAGCCGCGCAATCCTTCGATGGTGCGCTTCACTACATCCATGCCGACGCCCCGGCCGGAGACGTTGGAGACGATCTTCGCGGTGGAGAAGCCGGGGAGGAAGATGAGGTTAAACGTCTCCTGCTCGGTTAACTGCGCGTCCGGGGCGATCAGGCCCTTCTCTTCGGCCTTCGCGCGGAGCGCGGCTTTGTCGAGGCCGCGGCCGTCGTCTTCGATGGTGATGACCACGTGCGCGCCTTCGTGCGCGGCGGTGAGGCGGAGCGTGCCGCGGCGGTTCTTGCCTTTGGCGAGCCGGTCGTCCGGTCCTTCGATGCCGTGATCGAGACTGTTGCGAATGAGGTGAACGAGCGGATCGCCGAGCTGGTCGAGCACGGTCTTATCGAGCTCGGTCTCGGCGCCTTCGGTGACGAGATCGATCTCCTTGCCGAGTTCACTGGCGAGGTCGCGGACGAGGCGCTGGAAGCGGCTGAAGGTCGCGCCGATCGGCATCATGCGAATGCCGAGCACGCTGTCGCGAAGCTCGGCGATAAGGCGTTCCATCGACTCCACCGGCGCGGCGAGATCGGGATCACCGCTGAGTGCCTGCGCCTGGTTGAGGCGCGATTGATTGATCACGAGTTCACCGACGAGATTGACCAAACGATCAAGTCGTTCGGATGGAACTCGGACCGATGCCGCCGGCGCCGCCGCTTTCTGCGCAGCCACGGCGACGGGCACCTTCACCGCCTCGAGCCGCGCGGGTTCGCCGCTCACTGCCTCCGCCGACACCGGCGCGAGCACACGGACGGAGGCCGAAGATGCTCGGCGCTCGATTTTCAGCTCGGCGCCATCTTCAGCGAAAATGAACACATCGCGGATCGCCGTCTCCGGTTGTGCGGTGGCGAGCGTGACCGTCCACGCAAAGTAACAATGGTCCGGCTGCAACTCCTCGAGCGGCGGGACCGCGTCGCAGTGCGTTTCGATCGCGCATTCGCCGAGCGAACGCAGATCGTTCAGCAGACACACAGGGTCCAGCCCGCCGAGGAAGATCGTCGGGTCGGGACGAAAGAAGATGGTGTAGGTCGCCAGCTCTGCCTGTTGGTTGGCGAGCGCGGTCGAGGCGACATGTGCCGGTGCGACATCCGCGCCCGAGAGGCGACCGAGTTCCGCCGCGATGCGGTCGCCCACTTCGCTGAGCGCGGGACTGCCCGCGGGGTCACTTTCCAGCAGCGTGTGAATATGATCGCGCGAGGCGAGGATGAGCGTGACGAGCGGCGGAGTGATGCCGAGGCGGCCTTCGCGCACCAAATCCAGCGTCGTCTCGACGTGATGAGTGAAGGCGGCCACGGCGTCGAAGCCGAACATCGAGCCGGAGCCCTTGATGGTGTGAAACGCGCGGAAGAGGCGATTGACGATTTCCATGTCGCCGGGGCTCGATTCGAGATCGAGCGTCACGGCTTCGATCTGCTGCAACAGTTCCTCCGCTTCTTGAAGAAACGTCGCGCTGTGATTGGGAATGCTCATGGGCGGAGATCCCTCACTTCAACAGCTTGCTGACGACGCCGGTGAGTTGCTCCGCTTTGAAGGGTTTCACGATCCAGCCCGTCGCACCGGCGGCGCGTCCGGCCTGTTTCTTCTCATCCTGCGACTCGGTGGTCAGCATGATGATCGGCGTGTACTTCAGCGTCGGCAGCGCGCGGGCCTGCCGGATCAGCTCGATGCCGTCCATGTTCGGCATGTTCAGATCGGTGATCAGCATGTCGGGCACGATGCCGCCGAGTTTCGTCAGCGCGTCGCGGCCGTCGCAGGCTTCGATTACTTTGTGCCCGGCCTGCGTCAGCGTGAAGCTGATCATCTGGCGCATGCTGGCCGAGTCGTCCACGGTCATGATGGTCTTGCTCATAGTCCTAGTTGTTCCGGCTGGATTCCCACTTCCGTGCAGGCGCGGAGAACTGCCTCGGAGGGTTGTTGTGGCCGCCATTCGCGGCCGTTGAGAGTGGCACTCCGGCGCGCGGCGCAGAGCAGTTGCAGGCCGGCGGTGTCGCAACTCGCGATGCCGGAGAGATCGACGACGAAGGGCTGCGTCGTGCCGGTGGTGAGCGCGAGGAGTTGGTCGCGCCGTTCGATGACGCGCTGGATGTCCAGCGCGCCATCGAGGCGTGGGGTTGGGGACGATTTGGACGATTTTCGAGCCATGGTTTTTTAGAAAAGTTCCACGTTGTCCCCGAGATCCCCGTCGCCGGCGGTTGCAGTCGCCAGCGCGGGGTCTTCGGGAACATCCGCGGTCGGACCGGAGAAAAATTCGATGTCGGCCGTCTCGCTTGGAGGAAGCTCAATCCCACGCGCGCGCTGATGAGCGTCGCGCTCGCTCTGCATGGTGTAGCGCGTGAGCATGCGCGAATCCACGGCGTCGGCCGCCGCGGATGATGCGGCCGTGTAAGATGGGAGCCGGGAAGCGATCGCGACGAGCGCCGCGCGGTGCGAGCCGATTTCCGCGGAGAGCTCCCTCAGCGTCGCGAGCCGGTGCACCGCGGCGTCGAGCATGTTCTCCCCTGCCGAGGCCAGGCCCAGGACGCGCTGCATCACCTGGTGGCTGCTGGTCTGCGCGCTCTCGAGTTGCCGAAAGCCTTCGAGACAAAGCAACCCGGGCTCACCGGGTTCGGTGTCGAAACGCGCAACGCGGCGCGCGACGCCTTCGAGCAGATTGAGAATCTGCGGAACGAGCGTGTCGCACGTACGATGCAGGGAGTCCACGTGCTGGGCGAGCTCCTCGAGCGTGCGACCATGGGCGCCGAGGTGGATGGTCTGGATGATCGCATTCACTGCGAGCAGGTGAAGGTGGCTGCTCACTTCACCCACACCTCCGAGACCGGCCTGCAGGGCGGCCGCAGCCGCGCCTGCTTCTCCGGCCGTCCGGATGGCGGCGAGATTGAGCTGCCCTTCCTTCTGCTGGATGCCTTCGATATCGATGAGGCGCGCTTTCACACGGGCCCAGGAATCGTCGTCCCCAGCGTCCGCGCCCGCGCTCAGCGCCTTGCCGCAGTCGGCGAGTTGGGCAAGTTCGCGCCGGAGCCCGGCGTAACCTTCGGAGAGGCGATCCGCGGCTTCATCCACCTCGCGCTGGATCAATTCCAACTGCGCCGCGGAGGTCCGGACGGTGATCGACTGCGTCTCTTGGGGGGAATCGTCGCCCGGGGCCTCCGCTTCACGCGCTGCGGTGAGCACGTGTTCACACTTCTGCCGCACAAGGTCGCCAAATTGCAGGTAGTAGATGACGGCCCCGGTCTGCGCGCCGATGGCGGCGCGGTGGCCTTCCACGCGATCGAGCACCTCGCGCAAGCGACCAAGGAAGTCGCGAATCTCGCTCGCCGCCGTGGCGAAAGCACCGTGGATTGATTTCGCCAGGCTTTGAAGCTCGGCGACGTCTTTCGCAATCCGGCGCTGCGCCGCGGTCAGTTGAGCGAGGGTCTGACCCGAGTCGTTGTCCATCCGCTCCGCTAGCAGTCTGATCTGCGCGGCGAGTCCGCGCAATTCCTGTACGAACGACGAGAAAGCGGCCCGGCTCTCCTCGCGCCGCGCGCTCTCGATGGCGAAGGCACTGCCGCAGACTTGCAGGAACGCGCCAATGTGATGCACCTCGCGGCCGAGCGAGCGGAGGCGATGCAGCTCGTCGGCGACTTCGCCCAGCGGGGCCATGCGCTCGGCGATGCTGCCCAGGCGTCGTTTCAGAGCCGTGAGGGCGGTGTCTGCCTGGACATCGAGATCGCCGAGCGAGCCGCTGGAAATCTCCCGCCGGATCGTGCCGAATCCATCGTCGGCCGTGGCGGCCAGCATCTGCAAATGACGAACGATCGCGCTCAGGTCACCGCCCAGGGGCACGAAGCGCTGTTCCATTCCCGCGACCATCCCGGCGAAGGCGTCGGCAAAATTCGCGAGCGAGCTCTTGTCGCCATCCGGATCGAACGGCGAACCGTCGGGTCCGACCGCTTCCGGACTCGTCTCCTCCGTGCAGAGGCGTCGAAAGAGCGCCGTGACTTGGCCCGTGCTGCGATTGCGACTTGGAAGGTTCATCCGTTTCAACGGCGCGATGAAAAGCAGCCGAGGGACCGTCTCCCCCCTGCTGAAATCCCGTATTCGGCGGCAAGGGAAACCCTCGTTCCGCCAGAGGGTTTACCCCCGGTCGCAGCGCCGGCCGGATTTTTCGTCCGACACTGTCTTCCCTGACCTAAGATGCCCGACGCTACACCTCTCCAAAATAAAACCGCCGGTGCAGACTCCTGCACCGGCGGCGCTATGAACGGCGCTTTCGGCGCCCACCTAAAGTTACTTGGTCACTTCGGCTTTCGAAGCGGTGAGGACGAGCTTGTCGCCTTCCTTTTTGCAGACCGCAGTCACGGTCGCTTCCTTCGCGGCCTTGCAGACCTCTTCATGAAACTTGTCCGCGACCTCGTTCTTCCCGAGGTAGTAGGTCGTCTTCTTGCCGTCCTTCTCGACTTGAAGCGTGGTCTGACATTCGGTGCCCTGCTTTAGAACGCACTTCTGGCACTGCGCGGTGCCTTTGAGGGTGATTTCCTTTCCGCCGCTCGCGGCGAAGATGGAGGTGGAAACCAGCCCGGCGAGGGCGAGGAGAGTGAGGAGGGATTTTTTCATACTGAGGGTTGGGGGTTTTCCTGCACTGGAGTCAACCCGACTCCTACCCGTTGCACTACACGGCGCTTGGCAAAATCTCCCCCTCGCTTGTTTGCACCAGCGAAGACCCCCTTCCGCCGCGTCGCGCCGACGCGACGCCGCACGAGGAAGCGCCTTGGCACACCGCTGAATATTGCGCTGCCGGGCATGGAGCTGTGCACCGCGATCAGCTTCGTGGCTGCGCTCTTACGTGCCGGCCTGGTGATCATCATTTTCCCGCCAGAAAAGAAAGACCAGCCGCTCCCAGCTTGATCCGGCGAAGCCTCGCGTCTTTTGTGCAAAATCGGTGTTGATGCCATCCGCCTACGAATCCCCATGAAAGCGTATCTCTCCACCTTCGCGGCTCTGCTGAGCGCTCTACCCGCACTCGCCGTGGACTTCCGCCGCGAGGTGCGGCCGATCCTCGCGTCGCGCTGCTACGACTGCCACGCGGATCAAAAGCCGAAAGGCGGGCTGCGCCTCACTTCGCGCGCCAATGCGCTGAAAGGCGGCGAGTCGGAGACGCCCGCGTTCGTCGCCGGGCAGAGCGCAAAGAGCGAGATGATCAATCGACTCACCTCGACCGATCCGGACGAGAAGATGCCGCCGAAAGGCGAGCGCCTGATCACGAGAGAGATCGACACACTCAAGCGCTGGATCGACGCCGGCGCCGAGTGGCCGGAGAACGTGAAGCACTGGGCCTACGAGGTGCCGACGCGACGGGCGGTGCCGAAGGTTGGAAAGCCGGAAGTCGGAAGTCGGAAGTCGGAAGCTGCGAATCCGATCGACGCGTTTGTGCTGCAGCGACTGGCCGAGGAGAAGCTCATGCCTTCACCCGAAGCGGAACCGGAAACGATCATCCGCCGCATGACGCTGGACCTCACCGGTCTCCCGCCGACACCGGATGAAGTGGCCACATTCGTCCGAGAATACCAATCACCCGGAACCGCCGTGGAGCACCTCGCCGATCGCCTGCTCGCGTCCCCGCAATTCGGTGTCCGCTGGGCGCGGCCGTGGCTCGATCTCGCGCGTTATGCAGATTCGCACGGGTTTCAGCGCGATGATCTGCGCGAGCTCTGGCCGTATCGCGACTGGGTGGTGCGGGCGCTGAATGCGGACATGCCGTTCGATCAGTTCACGATCGAGCAACTCGCCGGAGATCTTCTCCCGAATGCGACCGACGATCAGATCATCGCCACCGGCTTCAATCGTGGCACGCCGTGCAACGTCGAGGCCGGGACTGAGCCGGAGGAAAATCGCGTCAACCAGGTCTTCGATCGCGTGAACACGCTCGGTGCGGTCTGGCTCGGCACGACGCTCGAGTGTTCGCAGTGCCACGACCACAAGTTCGATCCGATCACGCGCCGCGATTACTACCAGCTCTTCGCGTTCTTCAATAACACCGCGCTCGAAGCCGATCGCGCGAATCCGAAGGTGCCCGGCTCGATCAAATTCCTCGGCCCGTATCACGACGTGAAAGATACGGCGAAAGACGCGGCGCATGCGGCCATCGATGCCGAGCGCACCAAGCTGCTCAAAGGCATCGCGACGCGCGAGGCACTGCTCGCGAAAGACGCGGCGGCGTGGGAAGCGCAACTCGCCGCCGAAGAGGGGAAGACTGCGCAGGAGCACGTGCTCGAGATCGCGGACTTCGAATCCGCCGGAGGTTCGGCGCACCGCATCCTCGAAGACCGATCCGTACTTCTCTCCGACGACAATGCGCCCGCGACGGACACGTACACCGTGACGGTGAAGACGCCGCTCACCGGCATCACCGGGATCAAGCTCGAGGCGCTCACTGATCCGTCGCTGCCGGGCGAAGGTCCGGGACGCGGCGATGCGGCGCGGCCGAATTTTGTGCTTAACGAATTCATCGTCACGGCAACACCGAGCGCGGGCGGCGAACCGACGCGAGTGAAGTTCAGCAAAGCCACCGCGTCCTTCTCACAGAAGAACTTCGACGTCTCCGAGTTGCTCACGGATGTGCGCGGCGACAAGCAGAACGGCTGGGCGATCAACCCCGAGTTTCACAAACCGCATTGGGCGCTCTTCGAGTGCGCCGAGCCGCTGGGTGTGGCGGGCGGCACCACGCTCACCTTCAAGCTCGCGCAAAACTTCGGCGCCGGGCGCACGATCGGCCGCCTCCGACTTTCCGCGCTCACCGGCAAGATCGGCGGCACGCCGCTGCCCTCCGAGGTCAGCGAGATCCTCGCCCTTCATCGTGAAAAGCGGACGCCCGCGCAGGCGAAGAAACTCGCTGACTTTCGCGCGAAGGAAGACCGGCCGCTGACTGATTTGCGCGAGCAACTGCGCAAGGCCGACGTGCGGCTGCTGGGCTTGAAGAAAGAGCAGACGCTCGTGATGCAGGAGATCGCCGAGCCGCGCATGAGCACCATGTTCAACCGCGGCGTCTATACCGATCGCGGCGAACCCGTGCAGCCCGGCACGCCCGCGATCCTGACCGTGGCGAAGCCGGAGCAACGCACGCGCCTCGACCTCGCGCGCTGGCTGGTCTCGCGGGACAATCCGCTCACCGCGCGCGTGGTCGTGAATCGCTGGTGGGCAGAGATCTTCGGGCGCGGGATCGTCGGGACGCCGGAGGATTTTGGGATCAAGGGCGAGCAGCCAACGCATCCCGAGTTGCTCGACTGGCTCGCGGTGGAGTTCATGGACGGCGGTTGGTCGATGAAGAAGACGCTGCGCACGATCGTGACGAGCGCGACTTACCGGCAGTCCTCGCGCATCACGCCGGAGCTGTTCGCTCGCGACGATCAAAACAAGCTGCTCGCGCGCGGCCCGCGGCATCGTCTCGACGCCGAGGCGATCCGCGACAACGCGCTCGCCATCTCCGGCCTGCTCAGCCTCAAGCAAGGTGGCGCGCCGATCCGCCCGCCGCAGCCGGACGGGCTCTGGGACAAGGTGGGCGGGCAGAAATACGACTACGTGGTCAGCCCCGGGGAGGAGAAATTCCGGCGCGGCCTTTACGTCGTGCTCAAGCGCGGCGCGCCGTATCCGAGCTTCGTGAATTTCGACGCCAGCGCGCGCATGGCCTGCACGGTGAAGCGCTCGCGTTCCAATACGCCGCTGCAAGCGCTCACGCTGCTCAACGATCCCGTCTTTGTGGAAGCCGCGCAGGCTTTCGCGAAGCGGATCGTCGCGGAGCAGCCGACGAGCGATGTCGATGCGCGCGTGCGCTACGCGTTCCGCCTCGCCGTGGCGCGGGCGCCGAAGGACGACGAACTGCGCGTGCTCAAGGCGCTGTTTGAAGCCGAGCGCACGGCCGCTGGCGAAAGCGCCGCCTGGTATGCGGTCGCGACCGCGCTGCTCAATCTCGACGAGACCATCACGAAAGGCTGACCCATGAATCCGATCGAACACTTCCTCGCCACGCAGAGCCGCCGGCAATTTTTTCGCCGCTCCGGCCTCACGCTCGGCTCCGCGGCGCTTGCTTCGCTGCTGCGCGAAAATCTCAGCGCCGCGCCGGCAAACCCGCTGGCCGCGCACGCGCCGCACTTTGCGTCGAAGGCGAAGCGCGTGATCTACCTGCACATGATCGGCGCGCCGTCGCAGCTTGATCTTTTCGAAAACAAACCCACGCTCGTGCAGCGGGACGGTCAGGACTGCCCGGAGGAGTTGCTCGCCGGCAAACGTTTCGCCTTCATCGGCGGCAAGCTGAAGCTCTCGGGATCGAAGTTCAAATTCGCGCCGCAGGGACAGAGCGGGCAGGTTTTTTCGGAGCTGCTCCCGCACCTCTCGACCGTCGCCGACGACATCGCCGTGGTGCATTCGCTGCACACCGACGAGATCAATCACGCGCCGGCGCAGATGTTCCTGCACAGCGGCTTCGGGCGTGGCGGGCGGCCGAGCTTTGGTTCGTGGGTGACTTACGGACTCGGCTCGGAAAATCAGGATCTCCCGGCGTATGTGGTGATGCTCTCCGGGCCGGCGGGCGGTGCAGGCACGAGCCTGTGGAGCACCGGCTTTCTACCGAGTGTGTATCAAGGCATTCAGTTTCGCTCGAAGGGTGAGCCGGTGCTCTTTCTCACGAATCCGGAAGGCCACCCGACCGCCAGCCGCCGCCGGGTGCTCGATGCCGTGGATGCGCTGAATCAGTCGCAACTCGTCGACATCGGCGACCCGGAGATCGCGACGCGGATCAGCCAATACGAGATGGCCTTCCGCATGCAGACGAGCGTGCCGGAACTCATGGACATCGCAAAGGAATCTCCCGCCACGCTGGAGAGCTACGGCGCGACGCCGGGCAAGGCGTCCTTTGCCAACAACTGCCTGCTCGCGCGGCGGCTCGTGGAGCGCGGCGTGCGCGTGGTGCAGCTCTTCGATTCCGACTGGGATCATCACGCGAACCTCGCGAACGCGCTGCCCAAGAAAGCAAAAGACATCGACCAGGCCTGCGCGGCGCTGATCAAGGATCTCAAGGAGCGCGGCCTGCTCGAAGACACGCTAGTCATCTGGGGCGCGGAGTTCGGCCGCACCCCGCTCGCGCAGGGCATCACCGGCGAAGGCGTCGCCACCAAGCCCGGCCGCGATCATCACAAGGATGCCTTCACCATGTGGCTCGCCGGCGGCGGCGTGAAACCCGGCACGAGCTACGGCGCGACCGACGAGTTTGGCTTCAACGTCGTCGAAAATCCCGTCCACGTTCATGACCTCAACGCGACCACGCTGCACCTGCTCGGCCTCGACCACGAGCGTCTCACTTTCCAATACCAGGGCCGGAACTTCCGCCTGACCGATGTGCATGGGCATGTCGTGAAGCCGCTGCTCGCGTAGCTTTCGCCCAGACGAATGTCCGAGGTGCCGTCAGACCGGCTGCTCGGTGAAACTTAGAAGCAGGCGTTTCGCTAGCGAGGGGTCCATTGAGAATTGACCGCCGCGCGTCAGGGAATTCGACATCTCCTGAAATCCCGGCTGAAGCTGAATGTCTTCATCGCCGAGATTCTTAAAACCCATCGTCCATTCAGGAAATTCACGCCGGAGAACGGGGCCATCAAGCAACACGACGATGTTGCGATGTCGCGGATCACGCTCAATTCGCCAGTGCAATCCCATCACCATTCCTCGTTCACCCTCGAATGCCTGCATGAAGCAGCCATCTTTGTAGAGGAGCATTCCCGTAATGTCGCGCTTCTGATTTCTCTCGCGGCTCTGGTCCAGCAGTTGGGCAAGCTCCTCGGTTGAAAACGGTTTCACTGCCGTGCTGACATAGACAATAGAGTGTATGGATGATGCGGCCATAGAAGCATTCTTTGGAGGCAGGAAACGTGCGCGTCGGTTGGAGGAAAACCCTGCACTGCCTCCTAATAATCCGTAAGGGTCGCGGGACATACCAGCGATCCTCCAAGATCTCGTCTTACACCCAATGAATTTCAGGGTGGCTCACGATCTACAGCGGATGCCCAAAGTCGTTGCCGAATAATCCTGTTCATCCCGTCAATTCTGTTCTCTTTTTAAGACGGGATTATCAGGATTGGCAGGATGAACGGGATTTCTCTAGAGCCGAGGCGGAAAGGTTATTTGGCTGTGAGTTCTTGAACGGGCCGCGCGCGATTTGGTCGTTGCTTCGAGCGCGTGTCCCACGGCCAAATGGGTGCGCAACGTTCCCCCGTTCTCTCGCTCCCAACGGCGAGGGTGCGATCGCTTTCCCGGAGACGGAAAGGCATCTCGCCACGGGCAAATCTTCCCATCATCCAAGCTCCCGAAAATATGAAGCACCTGCTCGCCGTCCTGCTGCTCACCACCTGCGCCACGCTCCACGCCGCGGAGCGCAGGCCGAATGTAATTTTCATCCTCACCGACGACCAGGGCTGGAACGATGCGCACTTCGCTGGGCACCCGTACGTGAAGACGCCGAACCTCGACAAGTTCGCGAGCCAGAGCACGTGGTTCCGGCAGTTCTACGTGGCGGCCACGGTGTGCTCGCCGAGCCGCACGGCGTTCATGACGTCGCATTCGCCGGCGAGGCACCTCGTGCACGGGCACTTCGCCGAACACCAGGCGAACGCAGCGCGCTCGATGCCGGACTGGCTCGATCCGCAGGTGACGACGCTGCCCGGTTTGTTGAAGGGCGCGGGTTACGCGACGGCGCATTTTGGGAAATGGCATCTCGGCCACGGCAACGGCGCGCCCCCGCCGGAGCAGTACGGCTTCGACGTTTCGAAGACGGTGAACTCAAACGGGCCGCAGCTCGGTGACGAGGCGAAGGAGCCTTACTTTCGCGCAAAATCGACGGCGCTGATCGTGGACGAAACGATCAAGTTCATCCGCGAGCACAAGGAGGGTTCCTTCTACGCGAATGTCTGGACGCTGCTGCCGCACGCGCCGCTGAAGCCGACGCCGGAGCAGCTCAAGGAATATGAAACGCTCGCGCCGAAGGCGGACGACCCGGCGTTCGGCCCGTGGATGCAGAAGTACCTCGCGAACGCTAAGGACTTGAAGAGCCAGATGCAGGTCTTCTGCGCGTCGCTCACCGATCTCGATACCCAGCTTGGCCGACTCTTCGCCGCGCTCGAGCAGATGAAGCTCGCGGACAATACGATCATCTTCTACTCGAGCGACAATGGGGCGGAAGACTACCGCATCGGCAACGCGGCGAATGGCGGCGTGGGCAATGTCGGTCCACTCCGCGCGCGCAAGCGCAGCATGTACGAGGGCGGTGTCCGCACCTTCGGACTGCTGCGCTGGCCGGGGCACGTCGCGGCGGGGAAAAGAGATGAGACGAGCGTGCTCGGCGGCGTGGATTTTCTGCCGACGATTTGCAAACTCGCGGGCGTCGAAGTGCCCGCGAATCTAAAGCCGGATGGCGAGGATGTGAGCGACATCTGGCTCGGAAAATCGCGGGCACGCACGAAGCCGCTGCATTGGGAATGGCTCTTCGCCGTGCGTGGTGAGGAATACACACCGCCGATGCTCGCCGTCCGCGATGGCGACTGGAAACTCTTCGTGAATCACAACGGCACCGGCGCGCAGCTTTACGACATCCCCAAGGACATCGGAGAAGAGCACGACCTGGCGGGCGAACATCCCGAGGTCGTCAAAGTGCTCACCGAGAAAGCGCTCGCGTGGGCGAAGTCGCTGCCGCAAAGCAAGGCGCGCGACGATGCCCGCGAATCTGGCAAACCGCAGGACAACGGACGCGCGAAGAAAATCACCAGTACTTCGCCACAGAAGCCCGGCACCGACCGCGCCGCGATCTTCAAGCAGAAGGACACCAACCACGACGGCAAGCTGACGCTCGAAGAGTATCTCAATAGATTTCCCGATGAAGCCGAGGGCCGCCGTCGCTTCCCGACTTTCGACACCAATCACGACGGCACGCTGACGGAAGAGGAATTCGTGAAAGCCGGAAAACCC
>JBAVML010000448.1:0-9233 GCA_049690035.1 Chthoniobacteraceae bacterium | reverse complement strand
TTCCCCACCCGCCACCCTTTCCCGCCGGAACGCGCCCTGGCTTTCGCCCGGTGTCGGTGCCGAGCCAGGTGCTACTTCTTCCCTACCTCGCGCTGCCGACGCGCGAGCCGTGGGAAGAGTTGAGTGTTGTCGCGGACCGGATGAATCCTACTGACTACGTCCCCATACACGGGAGTCTCTTTCATTCGCCCGGCCGAATCCAGCGATCGTTACTCCACTTGGCGAAAGCCCCCGTCTCCGCCGAGCAAACTCAGCGGAGTCCCGGTGGCGGGCCGAAGACCTCGCTCAAGATGAAAGCCGAGCGCAGTTGCTGCGGAGAGGCGAGGGCCAGTCGCAGGGTCTCACCGAGGTTCGGGCCGTGCGGACGCTCCGTTTCGTCGTGGGCTCCGGGAAATTCGGTCGGCACCGCGGAGATCTTCGAAGTGATCGTTTCGAATTCGGGCACCACCGGTGGCTTCAGCTCGGGAATCGAGATCCGTTCGACGCGGGCTACCGGTGCGGGTAATTCATCGAGCGAAGTCGGGTGCCACTGCGGTTCGAGAGGAGCCGGCGTCGCCACGGGGCGTTTTGGCCGGCGCGGGCTCGCGGGAATCGGCGGCGGCGCGACGATGGGAGGAACGGGACGCTGCTCGGCCTGAGGGCGCGTGGTCGGCCGTGGCGCGGTGCTCCCCTCGCCGGTGGGAACTCCGAGCGCCTCGAGAAACCGTCGCATGCGCTCCTCTTCCGATTCGGAATTGGCACGACGCGGCGAGGTGGAGCCAGCACCGGGTGCCGACGGTCCGGGCGGTGTGGCCGACCCGCCATCCTTGAGCTTGCCCGAGATCCAGTTGATCACGCCGATGACGGCCATGATCAGGAGGAGGACGAGTTGCCCTTCGCCGCTCGCGAGGATCATTTTGCGCTCTCGCCGGGTTTGTCGGCGCCAGCGATCGAGCCACGCATCTGCGTGTCGGCCTCGATGTTTTTCAACCGCATGTAATCCATGATCCCGAGATTTCCCGCGCGGAACGCCTCGGCAATCGCCAGCGGCACCTGCGCCTCCGCCTCGACCACCTTGGCCCGCATTTCCTGAACCTTGGCGCGCATCTCCTGCTCCACCGCCACGGCGGCGGCGCGGCGCACTTCCGCCTTCGCCTGAGCCACGCGCTTGTCCGCGTCGGCCTGTTCGGCCTGAAGCTTGGCGCCGATGTTTTCGCCGATATCCACATCGGCGATATCGATCGAGAGAATGTCAAAGGCAGTGCCGCTATCGAGCCCCTTGGCGAGCACGGTTTTGGAAATGCGATCGGGATTCTCGAGCACGACTTTGTAGGAATCTGCGGAGCCGATGGAACTCACGATGCCTTCACCGACGCGGGCGATGATCGTCTCCTCGGTGGCGCCGCCGACGAAGCGATCCAGGTTCGAGCGCACGGTGACGCGCGCCTTCGCCTTAACGCCGATGCCGTCCTTGGCCACGCCGTCGATCGTCGTCTTGCCGGAGCCAGGATGCGGGCAGTCGATGACTTTCGGGTTGATGCTCGTGCGCACGGCTTCGAGCACGGTCTTGCCGGTGCCCTTCGTCGCGAGGTCGATGGCGCAGGCGCGATTGAAATCGAGCACGATGCCCGCCTTGTCCGCGGCGATGAGGGCGAGGATGACCTTGTTTACCTCGCCGCCGGCGAGGTAGTGCGCTTCGAGCGGATCGGTTTCGATCTCGAGTCCGGCTTTGACGGCCGTGATGCGGCTATCGACGATCAAGCCGACAGGGACGCCGCGCAGGCGCATGGCAATCATCGTGGAGAGCCCCACGTAGGCGCCCGCGATCCAGGCGCGGACCCAAATCCCGAGGAAGTTGAAGAGGATCAACGCAATGACGACGACGACGATCCCGATGACGATGAGCGCGGCATTTCCCATAAGTCCTTTCGTGATTAGCGAGCGGTGGACGGAGTGGCAACTTGCAACTCACGAAGATAGTCCGAGGCAGATTGATCGGGCCACCGACTCAACGGCTGCGCCGGAAGGTCGCGTTCGCCCCGCCGCTACCGGTCGCTGTCCTTGCCCGTGAAGAAATTGCTGAGCTGGCGTCCGCGCTTTTGAAAGTGCCGACCGACGCGGTTGAAAAAGTCGCCGATCTCCTGCCCGGGTTCGTTCCCATTGTGGTACTCCGGCGTCCGCCGATCGCGGTCCGGGGCGCTCCGGCGATCGTTCTCGACGAATGCGCGATCTCCCTCGTAGCGCCGATCGGAGGAGAAATTTTGCTCCACGATCGCGCCGCTATCGGCCGCGATCCGCAGCGTCCCGACGCGGCCGTTGCGTCCCTCGAAAAGCTCCACCGTCCAGATGGGCGCGCCGCCCCCGCTGCCGCTGTGCAGCGTGTAGTCGAGGCGGTCGAACGCGATGCCGCGCTTTTCGGCCTCTTGATTCGCGACGGTGAAAACTCCGTCCGAATCCAAGTTCAATTGCGTGAAATTCATCGGAGCACCGAAGTCGCGTCCGACCGGAGTCCGTTCGCCGGTGATGCGACCGCCGCGGACCTCGATCTCCCGAACGCCGCCGCGGGCACGCGGTTCGTCGATGGTGAGTTTCCAGGAGGTCGGCTGCGGGGTTCCCGCCTTGCCGCGGAGTTCCACCACGCGGTAGAGCGCTTGTTCGCCTTCCTTTTTCCCATACACCCGGAGCGCGGAATACGCCGTATCAGCGGCGTGGAGCGGAGCAACGATCGAGGCAAACAGGACGCCGAGAATAAAGAGGGGCTTCATCAGCGAGGACGATGGAATGGCCGCCCCAATTATTCCAGTGCGAATGCTGAGGCCGGATTTCCGCTTTCTTCGCCCAGCGGCCTCGGGCATTAATCGCACAGGATGCCCTCCGAACTCGAATCACTCGAGCGCCAGCTCAAGGTTTACAAAGGCCTCGTGGAAGTCAGTGCGCTGATTAATGCGATCACCGATTCGAAGGAATTGCTCCACGAAATCCTCGAGGTCGCCCGGCGCGTCATGGAGGTGGAGGCGTCCTCGCTTTTTCTCGTCAACGCGCAGGGGGAATTGGAGCTGGCCGCGGCCAGCGGCGGTGCCGCGCAGGGCGCGTTGCCGACGCAGCGGATCATCGTCCCGCGCGGACGTGGCATCTCCGGATGGGTATTGGAAAACAAACAGTCTTTGCTTGTCCCGGACGCCTACGCGGATCCGCGTTTCTTCAAGGAGGCGGACCGGCAGACGGGCTTTCGCACCCGTTCCATTCTTTGCGTTCCGCTGTTGCGTGAGACGAAAGAGATCGGTGTGCTGCAGGTGCTGAACCCGCTGGGCCGGGACGCATTCGACGAAGCCGATCTCGAGGTGATCGAGGCTTACGGCACCCTCGCCGCCACGGCGATCGACAAGCTGAGGACCATCGAGCGGCAGCATGCGCAGGAGCGCATCCGCCAGGAATTCGCCTTCGCGCAGGAAATTCAAAAGAGCTTCCTTCCGCAAAGCCTGCCGCAGCACGCGCACGCGAGTTTCTCCGCGATGTATCGGCCGGCGCTGAATGTCGGCGGCGATTTCTACGATGTGATCGAGCCCGGTCCCAACGAGATCTATTTTGTCGTCGGCGACGTCTCGGGCAAAGGCACTCCGGCCGCGCTGCTCATGGCCCAGGCGCTGAGCATCCTGCGGCTGATCGTGAAGCCGGGAATTTCCCCGATCGCGGCCATGGCGCGGTGGAATGCGATGCTCACCGGGCATACCATTCGCGGGATGTTCATCACCGCGCTGCTCGGGAGAGTGGATGTCGCGACGCGGCAGGTCGAGATCTGCAGCGCGGGGCACTGCCATCCTTTTCGTGTGACTCCGGCGGGCGAGGTGGCGGAGGTGAAGATCGCGGGATCTCCTCCGCTCGGGCTGCTTCCGGAGATCCCCGCGCGTTCCAATACCATCACTCTCGACCCTCATGAATTCTTCGTCGCCTATACCGACGGGCTCACGGAATCCTTCGACCCGGGCGACGAACTGCTCGACCGCACGGGGGTGATGCGCCTGCTGTCGCGTCCCTTTCGCTCGCCTGCTGAGATCGTGGACACGCTGAATCTTGGCGAGCTGGCGCATCGCCAGAATGGTGCACCGAGCGATGACCTGACGCTGCTCGTCTTCAGCCTGAAATGAAGCACGAAATCGAATTTGCCAGCCACCCTGCGAACCTCTGCCTGGTCCGGGATTTCGTCCGCCAGTTCCTGCGCTCGCTCGATTTCAGCGAGGTGGAAAAGGATCTGATCGTCCTCGGCCTCGACGAAGCCTGCACCAACATCATCCGTTACGCCTACCAACACGCGACCAACCAGCTCATCGTCCTCGTCTGCGAGCAGCGCGAGGATCGCGTCGTCTTCCGCATTCGCGACTACGGCGTGCAATGCGATCCGTCGCAGCTTCAGGGCCGCCCGCTCGATCTGGTGCAGCCGGGCGGACTGGGCATTCACCTGATCAAGCGCGCCTTCAATGAGGTGGACTACAACTTGAAGCGCGAGGGCACCGAGCTGGTGCTGACGAAACTCTTCGCCAAAGAAGCTCCCGAGAAACGCCCCGCTCGGGCAGGGCGACGGCAGGCGGAATAGCTTCCCGCTTCAGGTGGAGATGACTGTCGGCGGCGGGCTAACCACCGACGATGCCTTCCCGCACGGCGTAGCGCACGAGTTCCGCGAGCGAGCCTGCGCCTAACTTGCGCATCAGCCGGGCGCGATGCGTTTCGATGGTCTTGACGCTTCGCTCGAGCCGCTCCGCGACCTGCCGGTTGTTGTGCCCCTCGGCGATCAACTGCAACACCTCACGTTCCCGGCGGGTCAGGCCGACGCAGGCGGGTCTGCCGCGGCGCGGCTGCGCGAGAGATTCGGCATAGACTTTGGCCGCGATCTCCGAGGTGAAGTACGGCAGGTGGTTTCCGAGCGAACGCACTGCGGCGACGAGTTGCCGGCCGGCGTCGCTCTTCAACACGTACCCGCGGGCGCCGGCGTCGATCACTTCGCGCACGAGTTGCTCGCCATCGTGCATGGTGAGAATGAGAATCTCCGTCCTGGGCAGCACCTTGAGAATCTGCCGCGTCGCTTCGAAACCGTTCAGCTCCGGCATGACGACGTCCATCACCACCACGTCGGGCAAGACATTCTGCGCGAGCTTCACCGCGCAGCGACCATCCGCCGCTTCACCGACGATCTCCCATCCTTCCGTTCCCTCGAGGAGTGTCGCCAGTCCCCGACGCACGACCTCGTGATCATCCACCAACAAGACTCGGAGCGGAGCAGACGGATTCATTTCAAAATGGGAAGGCGCGCGACGACCGCAGTGCCGGGATCATTCGGTTCAATGGAGAGCGTCCCGCCGAGCTGCAGCAGTCGCTCCTTCATCCCGGCGATCCCCACGCCGGGGATCTCTCCCGCCTCCGGACGGGGACCGCGTCCCTGGTCGCGAACCTCCAGGAGTAGGACGCGTTCATTCACCGTCAGGCGGATCTGCACCCGCTTGCTTCCAGAGTGCCGGTGGACATTATGCAGGCTCTCCTGGACCACGCGGAAGAGCGCGGTCTCCACGTCCGGAGCCAGCCGCCAAAGATCCGGATCGATCGCCAGTTCCACCTCGATCGCACTCCGGTCGGCAAAGCCCTCGGCTAACCAGCGCAACGCGGCCGGCAGCCCGCGCTCATCCAGCAGCGGCGGATGGAGAAGGTACGACGTCGTGCGGAGTTCGCTGGTCGCCTGCTCGGCCAGTTCCATGGAACTCGTCAGGAGTTGGCGGCGGCGCGCTTCCGGCAACGGCGACTCCTCGCGGGCGAGGACGGCGAGATTCATCGACAAGGCGGCCAGCGACTGCGCCGTGGAATCGTGGAGATCCCGCGCCAGGCGGCGGCGTTCGTCATCCTGGGCACGCAACAGCCGCCAGGAAAGATGCTGGAGCTGAAGTTCCACCCGCTTGCGCTCAGTGATGTCGCAGATGGTGCCCATCATGCGCAGCGGCTTTCCCCCGGCATCGCGCAGATGCACGCGGCCGCGTGAATTGACCCAGATCCAATCCCCGCTTTTCGTCCGCGCGCGATAATCAACATCGTAGGGCGCCTCACCGGAAAGGAGGTGTTGCTCGAGCGCCGCCATCACCCGCGGCTTATCCTCGGGGTGAAGATTGTCCACCCAGTCGTCGAAGCGCACCGGGCATTCGCGAAAGTCGTAGCCGTGGATGGCATACCAGCGCTCATCGAGATACTCGATCCCCGTCGTGATATCCCAGTCCCACAAGCCGTGCTCGCTATTCTCCAAGGCCACCCGCAGCCGTTCTTCACTTTCCCGCAGGGCCTCCTGCTGGCGCGTGCGCTCGGTCACGTCGCGCACGAGCGCCCACATCGCCGTGGGTTGCCCACAGTCGTCGCGGATCAGGAAGCTCCGCACCTCGACGGGAACGATCGTTCCATCCTTCCGCCGGTATTCCTTTTCGTGCACGCCGGAGTCGCCGAGCGCGAGCACCTGCTCCGTCGCGATCCGGGCGTCCGTGTCGTGCCATTTCCGCGGCGTCAGGTCCAGGTAGGTGAGCGCTCGTAATTCGTCCGCGCTGTAGCCGAGCATTTCCTGGTAGGCGGCATTGAATTCGGTGATGCGTCCCGTCAGATCCACGATGACGAAAGCGTCTCGCATCGTCTCATGCAGGCGGCGATATTTCCCTTCGCTGGCACGGAGCGCCTCCTCCGCCTTTTTGCGCTCCGTGATATTCCGCATGATCGCCCAGGTGCCGGCGATCGTTCCGTCAGCCTCGCGCAGGGCAAAACCTGAGATCGCCATCTGCAGTGGCTCGCCCGCCCGCGTGACTCCCGTCGTCTCAAAGCGATGAATCTCACCGCCTTTCCGGATCTGTGCTTCGAAGAGGCGGGCTTCGTCCTGCTTCTCCGGCGGGCAGAGCAGGAATACCGATTGTCCGATCGTCTCGGCGGCGGTGTAGCCGAAAATCGTCTCCGCCCCGCGATTCCACGAGAGAATCCGACCTTCGAGGTCGGCGGAAACCACCGCGTCATCGATGGATTCCACGATATGGGCCATGCGTTGCAATTCCGCCGCCCGATGCCGCATCCGGACTTCAAGATCCAGGTGCGACCGCTGGAGTTCCTCCCGCATCGCGCGCAACTCCGTGGTCTCCGTGCTCGTCCCCGTGTACCCAGTGATGTGTCCGTGCCCATCGACGTCACGCACCAACTGCGTCAGCACCCAGACGATTCGTCCGTTGGGTTGGAGAAAGCGGTGCTCGACTCTAAACGGCACCCGCTCGGCGAGGCACCGCCGCCACTCGGCCCGCAGCAGGGGGATGTCTTCGGGGAAAATCGCCAGATCCCAATCCGCACCACACGCCGCCTGGGCGGAGTAACCGGTCAGCTCAGACCAGCGGACGTTCACGAAGGTGCAGCGCCCGCGCGAGTCCGCGCGAAAAATTCCCACTGGAGCCACGTGCGTCAGGGTGCGCATCCATTCGAGCTCCTTCATTAACCGCAAAAGCTCATAGTCGTTCCCCCTCGACGGCGAGGCGTTGGGAATCTTCTGAACCGCGGGTCCGCGTGGCATGGTGCGAAAAGCTTACTTCACCCGTTCGCGCAGATACCAGTCGTAGGTCCGAGCGATTCCTTCCCGGAGCGAAATTCGCGGGCGCCAGCCGAGTCGATGGAGCTTCGCGCTGTCCAGCAGCTTGCGCGGCGTCCCATCCGGCTTCGTGGTATCGAAGACGAGCGGACCCGCAAAGCCCACGACCTCGCAGATGAGCTCCGCCAGTTCGCGGATCGACACATCATCGCCAAAACCAATGTTGATGACCTCTGGCGAGTCATAGTTCTCGACGAGGAAACGGCAGGCGTTGGCGAGATCTTCGACGTGCAGAAATTCACGGCGCGGCGTCCCGGTGCCCCAGACCATTACTTCATTTGCACCGGCCATCTTCGCCTCGTGAACTTTGCGCAGGAGCGCGGGCAGCACATGCGAGCTGGTCAGGTCAAAGTTGTCGCCCGGGCCGTAGAGGTTCGTCGGCATCGCGCTGATGAAATTGCGGCCGTACTCGCGGGCATACGCCTGGCAGAGCTTGATCCCGGCGATTTTCGCGATCGCGTAGGCCTCATTCGTCGGCTCCAGTTCGCCCGTGAGCAGCGCCGATTCCGGAATCGGCTGCGGGGCAAATTTGGGATAAATGCACGAGCTCCCAAGGAAGAGCAGCTTGCGCACATCGGTCGCCGCGGCGGACTCGATGAGGTTGTTTTGAATCTGGAGATTCTGGAGGAGAAACTCGACGGGAAAATCGTTGTTGGCCTTGATCCCGCCGACCTTCGCCGCCGCGACCACCACCACCGACGGCCGCACTTCCTCGAAAAACTTCCGCACCGCCGCTCCATCCGCCAGATCCAGCTCCGCCCGCGTCCGCGTCACCACGTTCTCGTAACCCGCCGACTGGAATTCGCGCCAGATCGCCCCGCCCGCGAGCCCACGGTGTCCCGCGACGAAGATGGTGTCATTTTTGATCATGGGCGCCGAGGCTAGCACACCACGCCCGCCCCCGGCCAGTCGAGTTGTGTGGCGAAATGGTGACGCACAATGCCGAAAAGCTTCCAGAGCGCCGCGCGGCTACGGCTCCTGCGGGGTGAGGGTCACGGCGCCGCATTCGAAGGGGCCGAGGAAGTAGCCGAAGGCGCTCTCCTGCTTCTGAAAGATCACGCCCTTGAAGCTGGCGCGCGCGTCGCTCAGCGGATGCAGGAAGCTGCCGCTGAAGACGCCGGTGGCCACGCGCCCGCGCCGGTGCGTCGGTCCTTCCAGGCGGTCGTAGGGGAAAAGCATGGTCAAGGTGAGCTTTGCCTCGGGATGGTCGAGAACGGTGACGATGTTCTTCGGGTTGATATTGATCGCCATGCTCATGCCAGGGGAGGGGAGATTGCCATGAGTGAATGCCGCGGTGGCGTTGCCGCCGGAGTCGGGCACGGCGAGGCCGCTGAAGATGCTGGTCTGGGCCGCGGGCGCGGGGATGGCGAACTTCGAGCCGAGCAAGTCCACATGGATGCCGTCGGGCCAGCCGTCGGCGTAGCGCTTCGCATTGCGGATCGCGGGCTTGTACCAACGCGTCTCGGGCGCATCAAGGTCGCTGATCGCTGGGATGTCGCGGAAGGAGACCGGAGCGGACACCGAGCCTTTGCCGGCAAGGATGGGCGCGTAGAAGGGCCAGGCGTTCGACTTCGAGAGCGAGTTGGAACAACTGATCGGCGTGCCATCGGCC
>JBAVML010000447.1:0-3280 GCA_049690035.1 Chthoniobacteraceae bacterium | reverse complement strand
AACACCGTGCCGAATCCGCCCGCGCCGCCCGTCTGCGTCGTTCCGTAGAAGTCGCCACTCGGATGCTGCACCATGCGGGTCAGCGGTGCGGTTCCCAAGGTTGCCCCGGTGGTGCCGGTGAATGAAGCGAGCGAGGTGAACGTCCCGCCCGTGGTGATCTTCCAAGCCGTGCCGAAGCCGCCGCCCGAGCCGCCCGACGATGTGGTGCCGTAAATCGATCCGTCGCTGCCTTCCACGATGCCGCCCAGGATGCTGGTGCCAGGGAAGGCCCCAGTCGTGCCAGTCAAAGTCGCCAGGGTCGTTTTCACGCCGGCGAGGGTGAGCTGAAAAATCTGCCCGTTCGCGCTTTCCGTCGGCGCGGCGCCATACAGATTGCCGTCGGTGTGCTGGATGAGGAAGGGCGCGACGGTGCTCGTGGAGGTGAACGTCGCCAGCGTGCTCAGCGTCCCGCCGGGCGTCAGCTTGAAGACGGAGTTGGCGCCCGCATTTCCGAACTGCGTGACACCGTAAAAATTCCCGTCCGTCGCGAGCAGCAACCGCTTAAACACCGGGGGGCTGGTTACGAAACTGAGCAAACGTGTGAACGTGCTCGTGGACGGGGAGATGTTGAAGACGGTGCCTCTTCCGGACACACCGCCATTGGTTGCCAACCCGTAGAAATTGCCGTCACCGCCGAGCACGAGCGCGCCGTACGGATTGCTGCCGTCGGCCGTCGTGGCCATGCTGCGCAGCGTGGTCAGCGCGCCCGCCGTGGTGACCCTGAAGATCGAACCCACGCCGTTCGTGCCGCCCGTGTTCGTGGTGCCGTAGAGATTGCCATCCGTCCATTGCACCAGCGCGGACTGCGGACTGTTGCCGAGGAAGGAGCCGGTCGTGTTCGTGAAACTGAGCAGGTTTGTGAACGCCCCCGCGGTCGTCACTTTGAAGACGGTGCCGAAGCCGCCGGTGCCGCCGACACTCGTGGTGCCGTAGAGGATTCCATCGCTTGCCTGGACGAGCGCCGCCAGCGGTGCCGAGCCGAGGACCGCACCGGTCGCTCCCGTGAAACTCGCGAGGCTGGTGAACGTGCCACCCGTCGTCACTTTGAAGATCGTGCCGAACCCGCCGCCATTGCCCCCGGTGGAAGTCACGCCATAGAGATTCGTGTCGGTCCCCTGGATTAAAGCCGCCTGGCATGACGAGCCGAGGGATGAACCGGCGGTCCCCGTGAAATTAGCCAGCACCGTGAGCACGCCGGACGAGGTCATTTTGAAAACCGTGCCGTTGCCGCTGCTGCCACCCGTCGAGGTCGTGCCGTAGAAATTTCCATCGACCGCCTGGATCAGCGGCGCCTTTGGCACCGTGCCCGTCGCGGCGCTCAAATGCACCAGCGTGGTGAGCACGCCCGACGGCGTCATCTTGAAAATCGTGCCGAGATTGTTCGCGCCGCCCAGTGAAGTGGTGCCGTAGAAATTGCCATCGCTCGCGAGCACCAGGCCGGACCAGGGTTGCGCGCCGTTTGCGCCGTAGAAGTTCGCCAGCGTCGTCATCGCGCCCGCCGAGGTCACCTTGAACACCGCGCCCTGATTGCTGCTGCCGCCGAACTGGTTGGTTCCGTAGAACGCGCCGTCCGCACCGACGACCAGTTGGGCCTTCGGATTATTCCCCCCCAGTACCGTCGTCGGCGACACCGACTCCACCACGGTGGGCGAGAACAGCGGATTGACGACGCTGAACGCATTGCTCGTGCCGATATGCCCTGCGCCGTCGCTCACCGTGATCACCACGTTCGTATCGTTAATGAACGAGGTGACCTGCCCGGTCCACACGCCGTTGACGAAACCGCTCGCGTTCGTAGGCGAGATCGCATTTGCACCTCCGGTGCCGCTCGCCGTGAGGCTCGGTGTCCCGCCGTATCCGGTGATCACGGCATTGCCGACATCGAACGCGGTGATGGTCACGTTGAAGGGCACGCCCTTGGTCTGCGGCGACGCGATCGTCGCGATGGAGAAATGATGCACGTCATTGTCCCGCACGGTCGTGTTCGCATTCGCGCCAGTGTAGCCGACTGCAGTCGCGGCGACGTTCACGATAGCGCTGCCGTCGGTGAGCGCGTTTTCCACCGCCGTCACATTGAACGTCGTGGACGATGTCCCCGCCGTGATGGTCGCCGTTGCAGGCGCGGTGAGCCGCGAGGTGTTGTTCGAGACGAGCGAAACCGTGAGATCACTGGCTACCGAGCCCGAGGCGGAAACTGTGGCTGTGGCCGTCGATCCTTCCGTGACATTGCCCGGCAGGAAGATCGCGAGCGATAGGGTCTCGTTGTCCAGGACGCTGATGTCCGCGGTCGCGTCGGTCCAATTCGAAAGATGCGCCGTGATCGTGGCGACCTGCGTGCCGTCGATCAGGGCGTCATCGATGATCGTGATCGGGAACGACGCGCTCGTCTGTCCGGAGAGGATCGTCGCCGTCGCCGGCACCGTGGCCGCGGTCAGGTCGCTGCTGGTCAGAGTCACGACCAGGTTGCCCACTGGCGCGGAGGAAACGGAGACCGTGCCCGTCACCGGCGCGCTGCCTTCCGGTGCACTTGGCGGTACCGCGAGGGCCAGCGTGCCCGTGACATCGAACGCATTGCTGTCCCCGATGTGGCCCGCGGTGTCGTCGGCGCGGAACCGCATCTGGCTCGCGGTCTGCGAGGCGGTCATGGTTCCCGTCCAGACTCCGGCCACGAAATTGCCGGAGGTGGTGGGCGAAACCGGGACTGCCAGCAACGAGGATGGAAACGGCACCGTGAGCCCCGTATTCACGGCCCCAATGGTCGGCGTGTTGGTCGTCCAGTTGCCAGCGACGTTGGTATCCGCGTTGCCGGTCCGCAGGTAGCCGTAGGTCAGGTTGGTCGGCCCCGTGATTTGCGCGCCATTCCACTGGCTCGTCGGGATCGCCGTCGGCGCGGTGATGGCAGACGCCGCAAGCCCGGCCGCGCAGACGAAATCAACGATGTTGTTTGACCCATCGCGAACGAGCACGGCGATGGGAGAGGTGGCGTCCGAGGTCCAGTTGAAGTTCGACCCTTGGAAGAAGAGCGGAAACGTTCCGGGCGCGGTTCCAAATTCCTGCAGCCGGAAAATCTGCCCGGCTGCCACCGTCGTGCCCGCGGGGATGGTGAAGGATTTCGGCGTCGTGCCGCCGGTATCAAAATCATAAATGTAAATGGTCCAGCCACCGATGCTGACCGCGCCGGTGCTCACGTTCATGAACTCGATTTCGTCGGGCGTGTTCGGGTTCACTTCGGTGATGACGA
>JBAVML010000446.1:0-2729 GCA_049690035.1 Chthoniobacteraceae bacterium | reverse complement strand
ACAGTTTTTCAAGAAGCCGAGGAGGCGCCCAAGTTGACCGACGCGCATCCATTCGATTTCCTCCGCGAGTGGAGCGAGCGCGGGGTCGGTTTCGTTCTGGAAGGCAGCCACCGCGATCCGCTGCACGCCAGCCGCGCGAGCGGCCCGGGCCATGGCGAGTGGGTACGTGCCGTTACCGGCGATGATCGCGAGAGTGGATGGGGCTTCCAAAGCGTGGAAAAGCTAGAGGCTTCGTGGTGAGCATGTCGAGCCGCGCACTCAGACGATCGCGTCGTGAGAGACTCGCTCTTGAGATAAAGTGTTTCTGGGTGCATCTATTTGGCGCGAGGGAGGATGGCGAAAGGGAGGAAGTTTCCGAGTAAAAGCTCCCTTTGTGATAGTAGTGCTTGCTTTTGTATCCATTGTGGACATTCTGGTTTGGTCCAATTCCGATGAGTTCTCCCGCGCCTCCCCCCACGATGCAGCAGATCGCCGATGCGGCCGGCGTTTCACGAATGGCCGTTTCGCTCGCGCTCCGCAATAGCCCCAAGATTTCCGCCGCGACCGGTAGCCGCATCCGTCAACTCGCCGATGAACTCGGCTACCGCCCGAACCCGATGGTCTCGGCGTTGATGACGCAGCTCCGGCAGGCGCGCGATGTGAAGAAGCCTTCGGTGCTCGCTTACGTCACCGCATTTCCCACCGAAGCCGGCTGGCGCCGCCCCGGGTTGGCGCTCGCTTTCCACGATGGGGCTCAACAGCGCGCCTCCGAGTTGGGATATACCTTGGAAGAATGGTGGCTTCGGCGGCCGGGAATGACCGAGCGGCGTTTTTGCGAGATCCTCGCTACCCGCAATATTCATGGCCTGGTTGTCGCCCCGCTGCCGGCGGGCTCGGACGCGCTGCAGTTCGACTGGCCGCACTTTGCGGCCGCGACGATTTCCTACTCGCTGAGTGAGCCGTCGCTGAATCGCGCGAGTAACGATCACTTCACGTCGATCAACGTCGCGATCCATGAACTGAGCGCGCTTGGCTACCGAAGGATCGGGCTCGCCGTCCCGGACGAGACTGACACTCGCGTCGAGCACCAATGGACGGCCGCGATGCTCGCCTATCAGCAGAGAATTCCTGTGACCGAGCGCGTGCCGTCACTGGTCAGGATGGCGCCAAACGCACTCTCCTTCGCGAACTGGTACCAAGAGCATCAGCCACACGCGGTGCTCAGCCTCGGCGGGGAATGTCTGCGCGTCTTCGCCGATCTTGGCTTGCGCGTTCCGCAGGACGTGGGCTTTGCGAACCTGGCACTCACTTCCGCGGACGAGACGACTGCCGGCGTGAACCAGCACTCGGAGCTTGTCGGCGCCGCCGCCGTGGATCTGGTGGACGCGCAACTCCGGCGCAACGAGCGGGGAGTGCCGCAGCATTCGAAGACGGTTCTGATCTCCGGCGAATGGGTGCCCGGGCCGACAGTCCGTGACCTACGCGTCCGGCTGTCGAGGGCACGGGTGCGGGTGTAAGGAGGAGGCAACCAGCCGTCGGGCGAAACTTTCGTTGCGCCCGCCTCAACCGACCCTACCCTTTGACCTCCTATGCCCAATGAGGACACCGTCCAGTATGCAATCGAAAACACGCGGGTGCTGCATGCGCCCGAACGACGCATTGCCACCTTTGGGCAGACGACCTTCCGCTTTTTCCTCGTCACGGAGCTGATGGATAGCGTGAACAGCGTGCGTGTGCGCGACGGACGCCTGCACGCCGAGCGGCCGACGATCCTCACGCCAGGCCAGTTCCAGCACATGCTCGTCGAGGGCTTCGGCGAGCGGGCGGAGGAATTTGGGCGCTGGCTTCACGAGCATGCGCCGGATCTTGCGGTGGTGAAATACGGCATTCAGTTTCGGAAGAGCGACATCAGCGACGAAGTCTTGCACGGTTCGCTCGACCAAGTTGTCGGCCGTCTGCGGGAAAAGGTGGATCGCTCCGAAGATCCGCTTAGCGCCATCATCGAAGGCGTCGATGAAGGCTGGGAAATCTGCCTGCTGAAATTTGCCGCCGATCTCATCGAGGAGTCTTCCGGCGACAATCTCCGCGATTTCCGGAAACGCGGGCTGCTGTAACCGCCGGCGGTCCGGTGCCGCTGGCCGGCGCGCCACGAGGTCCGAGACGATGCGACGCTCGCGCGTCTTCGTGTTTCCCATTCCTCGCCCAATCCTTTAATTCACTCCCTCACCCAACCCGTTTCGTCCGTGAAAGTCATTATCGTCATCCTCTTCGCCTGTGTGATCTTCGGCGTGAGCGGCTACTTCGCCTACGAACTTTTCATCAAGCCGACCGTCGAACTGAAACGCGAGAAGGAGGCCCCGGCGACGCCAGCACCGCCGGACAGCACGGTGCCGGAGTTTGAAAAATGCGTCGCGTTGAAACTCAAGGGTAAGCTCCCCGAAGCGCGCAAGGCGTTGCAGGACTTCATCGATAACCACCCGGAATCGACCAAACTCGAGGACGCCCGCAACGAACTCGGCAACGTCAACACCCGCATCTTCCTCAGTCCGATCCAGACACCGGAAAAGGCCGTCTATGTGGTGAAAAGCGGCGACGTGATCACCCGGGTCGCGCGGCAAAACAAGAGCACACCCGAGCTCATCATGAAGGCCAACGCGCTGACCGGCAGCATGCTGCGGATCGGCCAAAAACTGCTGCTCCCAGCCGCCAATTTCTCCCTCGTGATCAGCCGCAAGCAGAACAAGTTGATC
>JBAVML010000445.1:0-1934 GCA_049690035.1 Chthoniobacteraceae bacterium | reverse complement strand
TGATGATCCCGTTCAGATTCTTGCTCAAGATCGCGTCCGCGGCGAACTCCACGATGGCTGCAAGCTGCGCGCGCGCCGCTTCCGCCCCCCGGCGCCGGGCATCCGCGGCGGCGAGCGCTTTCGCAGCCCACCACACGAGACCCGTGAAGGTCAACGTGAGCGCAGTGGCAAAAAGCGCCGTGCCCACTTGGCGCCCGAAGAAGCCTTCGTTCCGCCCGAGCGTGGTGAGCCAGCCGAAGATCGCCGGCAGGAAAAGTGCCGCCGGCAAGAGCCGTCGGGCGACGACGCCCCCGATGTTCTCCGCCAGAAAGACGGCCATCATGCCGCGGTTCGGGCGGGCGAGCAGGATCGCGATGGCCAGGAGCAGGAAGGCGATGGCGGTGTGCAGCGCGATGGAGATGTAGATTTCCAGCCCGAGCGGAATTTCGAGCCCGTAGAAATAGGCGAGGAAAACCAGAAAGGTATTAATGATCACCGCCACCGCGCAGAGCTGCGCGGGCCATGCGCCGCGGCGGGGAGGCGCGTCTAGCCACAGCGCTGCCAGGCCGAGCAGCATGAAATTCAAGGTGGACACTGGATTCATGCGCCCGGGGAAAGAACGCCCGGCCTCGGCCACCGATTCGGTAAAAAGCGCTTGGTCGAGCCACGGCGGCCACCAGTTCATATGTTCGCCGAAGGTGAACAAACCCACGGCAGCGATGATCACCCCACACGCTTGCGCCACACGCCGTCGAAACCCGCTCATGTTTTCCTCCTGCAAGAGCGCCACGGCGAGACCGGCGAGCATCAGACAAAGACCAGTATTGGCCTTCATCGTCACCCACGCGGGATGAATGCGCTTGAGCGCATCGATGCCGAATACCCAGCCGGCAAAACCGAGCGCGCCGATGCCGGCTGCGGTAAGGCTCATTGCGCGGGAGGCAACTTTCCACTTCATGTGCGTAGTCTATACGCGATTCAGGGCGACGGATGCATCAAGAATGGCGACGCAAAAGGACGAACGAACGCTCAGCGAGAGATAGCGTCGCGCCCGCGTCGTGCTCCGGTTGCGGGTCGAGAAAACCGCGCTCGTCCGCAGTATCGAGGATTACGGACCATCGTGAGGCGGCACGGTTTGAAAGGGTGAAATCGACCGGCTCGTGCGAGGCGTTGAGGAGCATCAGGAAAGTGTCATCGGTGACCGGCCTTCCGTGCCAGTCGCGCACGTCGAGGGCGTCGCCACTGAGCAGCACGCCGAGGGTCTTGACGAAGAACGTGCCCCATTCCTCATCGCCCATTTCCTGTCCGCCCGGGTTGAGCCACATGATGTCTTTCACGCCGGCGCCGCGGACCTCGCGGCCTTGGAAGAACTTGGGGCGGCGAAAGATCGGATGGTCCCGGCGAAGGGCGATCAGCCGTGTCGTGAACTCCGTCTGCGCGTCTTCCTCGGGAGTGCGTTCCCAGGAAAACCAACTTAGTTCGTTGTCTTGACAGTAAGCGTTATTATTGCCCTGCTGAGTGCGCCCGTATTCATCGCCACCGCAGAGCATGGGCACGCCTTGCGAAAGGAAGAGCGTAGCCAGCAGGTTGCGCTTTTGACGACGGCGCAGTGCGTTTACCGCCGCGTCATCCGTCGGACCTTCCGCGCCGCAATTCCACGAGTGATTGTTATTGTCCCCGTCGTTGTTGTTCTCGCCGTTGGCCTCATTGTGCTTGTCGTTGTAGCTCACCAGGTCGTGCAGCGTGAAGCCGTCGTGGGCGATAAGGAAATTGATGCTCGCGTAAGGCCGTCGCCCATCGTCCTGGTAAAGATCGCTCGATCCGGTCAGGCGCGCGGCGAGTTCGCCGATTTGCGAATCATCGCCCTTCCAATAGGACCGCACGCAATCGCGATACTTCCCATTCCACTCGGCCCAGCCGACGGGAAAATTCCCGACTTGATAACCGCCCTCTCC
>JBAVML010000444.1:0-14199 GCA_049690035.1 Chthoniobacteraceae bacterium | reverse complement strand
GACGGAGGGTGGCATGGCGGGCGCGGCTGGTGGAGCGTTGGTCGGTGCCGGAGCGGGCGCCCTCGTGGGTGGAAAGAACAAAAAGAACGCGATGCTCGCGGGCGCCGCCGCCGGAGCGGTGGTCGGCGCGGCCGCAGGCACGGCCTACGGCGATTCGGTCGCGAAAAAGAAGGAAGGCTACACGCAGACCGAAGACGCGCTCGACGCGCGACTCCGCGCCGCACAACGGCAGCTCTCGGAGCGCCACACTTTCAACCTCGGTTTGAAATACGAGATCGCGCGCCACCAGCAACGCCTCGCTTCCCTGCAGCGGCCGGAGCGCGCCACGGGACGTGCGGTGGAGCAGTTTGAGCTCCGGAGCACGCTGGCGAATCGAGTCAGTGAACTGGACCGCGAGGCGCGCTCGTGGCAGGAGACGATCGACGCGCACAAGCAGGCGCTCCAGCAGGCCAGCGGCGACCCGCGCGCCGCGGCGCTGCGCACGGACATCAACGGCCTCACCGCCGAGCAGGCCGAACTCGTACGGCAAACCAGGGAACTCGTCTCCATTTCCCGTCGCGCCAAGTGATGAACCTCCGCGTCCTTCTCCTTCTCGCGCCGCTGCTCGCGCTCCTCGCCGCGTGCGAAACCACGGGCAATCCGCGGCAGGGCGGTTTGTTTGGTTGGAGTGAAACGAAGGCGCGCCAGCGGCAGGACGAGCGTCGTTCGGAAGTCCGCGCCGCCGAGTCCGCGCTCGCCCGGGAACAGCGCCACACCGCGCAACTCCGGGAACGTGATGCCGCCGCCGCGCAAAAACTCGAAGTGGCTTCCACCAAAGCGGCCGATGACCGTGAACGTGCCGCCGCCGCGGTCCGCATGCACGAAGCATCAGTGCGGGCGAAGGCTGACTTGCTCGAAAAAGAAAGCCCGACTGCTGCCACCGCGAGCCGCGCGCGCCGGCTCCGTGCGACCGTGGACGCGGTGCTCGCGAACCGTGCCTCGAGCGCAGTGGACCGCGCCCGACAGCTTCGCTCCATCGAAGCGGAGATCGACGAAGCGCGGGCGAGCCTGAGCCGCTGATGGTCCGTCGCCGGCGCAAAGACGAGCTAATGAAATTTCCCGAAGTGCGATTACCGTGAAGACCTCAAGAATGCTCACTATTCGCACCACCTTTGCTCTGCTCCTGCTGCCCCTCGCGGCCCGCGCCATCACGCCCGAGGAGGCCGAGTTTTTTGAGAAGAAGATCCGGCCCGTGCTCGCGGAGCAGTGCTACAAGTGCCACGGCCCCGAGAAACAGAAAGGCGACGTGCGGCTCGATTCGCGCGCCGCGCTGCTCAAGCCTGCGGAAGATGGACCGATCGCCACGCCGGGGAAACCGGAAGAGAGCGAGCTGATCAAATCGATCCGCCATTCGGGAGACTCCAAGATGCCGGCGAAGGGCGAGAAATTGCCCGAAGACCAAATCGCCGCGTTGGAAGAGTGGGTGAAAATGGGCATGCCCTGGCCGGAGAGTGACAAGCCGCCGACGCCAGGCGCTTCGACGGAAAAGACGAAGAGCCATTGGTCGTGGCAGCCAGTGCAGAACCCCGCCTTGCCCGCGGTGAAAGATGAAAAGAAATGGGCGCGTGGCGAGATTGACCAGTTCATTCTCGCCAAGCTGGAGGAGAAGAAGATCGCGCCGTCGCCGATCGCGGCGAAGCGCACGCTGATCCGCCGCGCCACTTACGATCTCACGGGACTGCCGCCGAGCGCGGAAGAAATCGAGGCTTTCGAGAAGGACAACTCGCCGGAAGCCTATCCAAAGCTCATCGATCGTCTGCTCGCTTCGCCGCGCTACGGCGAGCGCTGGGGCCGCTACTGGCTCGACGTGGCGCGCTATTCCGACACGAAAGGCTACCTCGCCGGCGGGGAAGAGCGGCGCTATCCATTCAGCTACACGTATCGCGACTGGGTGATCCAGGCCCTCAATCGCGACCTGCCTTACGACCAGTTCATCATTCAGCAGATCGCGGGTGATCAGCTCGCCACGGAAGCCGACAACAGCCCGATGGCGGCGCAGGGTTTTCTCACGCTGGGTCGGCGTTTCCTCAACAGCCAGCCGGACATCATCGACGACCGGATCGATGTCGTCTGCCGCGGGCTGATGGGCCTCAGTGTCGGCTGCGCGCGCTGCCATGATCACAAGTTCGACCCGATCCCGACCAAGGATTACTACGCACTCTACGGCGTCTTCGCGTCCTCGATGGAGCGCCCGAGCAATGAGCAACCCGTTCTCACCGGTGCGAGGGACGAGAAGTCCGACGCGGAGTACCGCAAGCAACTCGCGGAGCGCGAAGGCGAAGCGGCGAAGTTTGTCGAAGAAAAGGAAAACCTCTTTGCCTGGCGGATGCTGATGACCATCGGTTCGCCGGCGCTGCTGCCGAAGCAGCCCCGCATCCCGCTCCTGCTCGACCGCGCCGGGCGCGAGGCGCTGACGAAGGTGAGGAACAAGATCGACGACTTGAACGCGGGCCCCCTCGCGCCGCCGCGGGCGATGGCTCTCTTCGATTCCCCGCAGCCGGTGAACCCGCATGTCTTCGTCCGCGGCAATCCCGCGCGACCCGGCGAACAGGTGCCGCGCCGTTTCCTCACCGTCCTCAGCGGCGGCGATCCGAAACCTTTCGCCAAAGGCAGCGGCCGCCTCGAGCTCGCGCAATCCATCGCGAGCAAGAGCAACCCGCTGACCGCGCGCGTCATGGTGAACCGCGTGTGGAATCTGCACTTCGGTCGCGGTCTGGTGCGCACGCCCGGCGACTTCGGCACGAAAGGCGAGCCACCCACGCATCCGGAACTGCTCGATTGGCTCGCGTCTCGATTCATGGCCGAAAATTGGTCGCTGAAAAAGCTGCACCGCACGATCATGGTCTCCGCCACGTATCAGCAGACGAGCGACGACCGGCCCGACGCCGCGCAGGCGGATCCAGACAATCGTTTGGTCTGGAAGATGAACCGCCGCCGGCTCGACTTCGAATCGATGCGCGACTCGCTGCTCGCGTGCGCCGGCCAACTCGACCTGCAAATGGGTGGCCGCGGTGTCGAACTCGCTGCGCCGCCCTACGCCACGCGCCGCGCCGTCTATGGCTACATCGACCGCCAGAATCTGCCCGGCGTTTTCCGCACGTTTGACTTCGCGAGCCCGGACCAGTCGAGCCCGCAGCGCTTCGTCACCACGGTGCCGCAGCAGGCGCTCTTCATGATGAACAGCCCCTTCGTCCTCCAGCGCGCGCAGGCTCTCGTCGCGCAGCCGAAATACCAGGAGGCGAACGCCTACGAGGAGCAACTTCAGGAACTCTACCGTCGTGTCCTCGCCCGCAAGGCCGAAGCCGCTGAAGTGGACGCCGGCCTGCGTTTCGTGATGAACGCGCTCACCAATCCGGCCGCCCGCGAGGCGGAGAAGCCGCTGTGGCAGTACGGTTGGGGCGGTTACGATGAAGGGACGAAGCAGGTAAATTTCCACCCGCTTCCGCACTTCAGCGGCAAGAGCAAGACGTGGCAGGCCGGGGCGACGCTGCCAGATCCCCAGATGTTCTTCGTCAGCCTGTACGCAGAGGGCGGCCACCCGGGGCGGGATGCAGCACACGCAGCCATCCGCCGCTGGACAGCGCCGCGCGACGGTGTGGTGGCGATCTCCGGGATGCTTGATCGTCCGGGCGACACCGGCGACGGGGTGCTGGGACGCATCGTTTCGAGCCGCGCGGGCGAGTTGTTGAAACTCGACGTAGCGCCAAAGCAAAGCATTCCCACGAATGTCGCCCGCGTGGAGGTGAAGGCAGGGGACACGATCGACTTCATCGTAGATGCTCGCGGCAATGACACCTCGGACGGCTTTCGCTGGCACCCTGTGATCGGCAGCGACGACGGCAATTGGGATGCCAAAGCGCAATTCGCCGGCCCGCCTCCACCGCGTCCGCCTCAGCTCAAGCCGTGGGAGCAGTACGCGCAGGTGTTGCTCGAGACGAACGAGTTCGCGTTCGTGGATTAGGTCGCGCGGTTCGCGGCGCTAGTCGCGGCAATGGCGGTGCGCTGGAGCAGCGTGGACTGCTGGGCCTCGCCGATCTCGTGCCAGAGCGGCTTCGCGGTCAGCTCGAGGCCGTCGCCGCGACGCGTGAGCAGGCCCCAGCCGGCGGGGAGTTCGTGCGTCGCGAAGAGATCCGGCTCGGCGACGACGTAGAACAAATTCGCCGCGCGCCAGCGGCGGATGTCGTCAAATTTCGTCTGTGAATGCAGGCGCGCGGTCAGCTTTTCCATTTCGGCGATCAGCCTCAGGTAGCACTCGTCGCCCGTGCGGATGAAATCGCAGCCGTCCAACTCCGCGAACAACGCGTCGCCGTGTCGAAGACTGAGGTAGAAAGGCCGAAGAGTCGCTTCATGCCTCAGCTTGCGCGCATCGAGCGCCGCGAGCCGGGCGAGAGTGGCCGCGCGGCTGCGGCTATCGCGAATGAAATCCGGGCGCGACTGCTTGCATTCGAAGACCGCCGTCGCCGTGACCACGCCGGTGCGCGAACGTGATTCTATCCGACACGCCGCTACGTCGAGCCGTGCGCGAAGATGCGGCACCGAGACCTCGGCAGCCGCGACGCGGAAGCCACGCTCCTGCGCCCAGGCGAGGGCGAGGCGTTTGAGTTCGAGGTGGCGGGCGGACTCGCTGGCGGGCATTCCTCGACCTTGCGGCGCGGCTTCGCCACCGGCAAGCGAACGCGCAGCTCAGCGGTCAGCGCTCGGCAAAACGGCTTGGTGCGCAGCGCTCCAAAAAGACGGTCAACCTGAGCTTGTCGAAGAATGACAGGTCTTTGAATTTCAGCTCTTGCTGAAAATCTCGCCGAAGAACTTCTTCATCGCCGCCCACGACTGCTTGTCGGCGGCTTCGTTGTAGGCCGCCCCCTTGCTGTTGTCGCTGCCGGCGTCGGGTCGGGTGAAGCTATGCACTGCGCCGGGGTAGGCGACGAATTCGTATTTCACCTTCGCGTCTTCCATTTCCTTTTTGAACCCGGCGACTTCATCGGGTTTCACAAAGGGATCATCCGCGCCATGCAGGACCAGGACCGGGCACTTGATGTTCTTCGCATCTTCCGGCGTCGGGGTGTTGAGTCCGCCGTGGAAGGAAACCACGCCTTTGACCGCCGCGCCGCTGCGTGCCGTCTCGAGCACCCCCGTGCCGCCGAAGCAGTAGCCGATCGCTGCGACTTGGCCGGGCGCGACGAGCTTGTTGCCGGTGAGCTGCGCGAGGCCGGCCTTGAGGCGTTCGCGGTAGAGCGCGCGGTCGCCCTTGTATTTGCCCGCGAGCGCGCTGGCCTCCTTCGCATCGGCGGGGCGGACGCCCTTGCCGTAGATGTCCGCGGCGAAGGCGACGTAGCCGAGTTCCGCGAGTTGTTTGGCGCGGCTCTTCGCGTAATCGCTCACGCCCATCCAATCGTGAATGAGCAGCACGCCAGGGCGCGGTTTGGTGTTCGCGTCGTCATACGCGAGGAAGCCCTCCAACGCCGTGTTGCCCTGCTGGTATTCGATGACCTCGGTTTTGATTTCCGCCCTGGCGGAATGAACGAGCGCAGCGGCGACGAGAACTGTGAGGAGGGTTTTCGTTTTCATGGCGGAAGTCTAGGAATCAGGATCTTTTTCGCAAAGCGAAACCCTGCCGGATGCGTGTGCGATCAGTCGCCGGTCGTTTGACAAACTCCCGCCACGGCTTTCGCGATCGCTTCTACGCTCTGCGCGAGTTGGTCGTCGGTGATGCAGTAGGGGGGCATGAGCACGATGGTGTCGCGGATTGGCCGCGTGAGCAGCCCGTGCTTTCGCGCGGCGAGGCAGACGCGGGTGCCGATGCGCTCGTGCGCTGAAAAGGGAGTGCGGTCCTCGCGTCCCAGTTCGATGCCGGCGATGAAGCCGCACTGACGGACATCGGCGACGTGTGGCTGTACGGACAGTGTCGCGAGGAGCGCGGTCAGGCGGGCGATCTTTTCGCGGAGCGAGTCGAGCACGGCTTCGTCGCGGAAAATGGCGAGGCTGGCGAGGGCGGCGGCGCAGCCGAGTTGATTGGCGGTGTAGCTGTGGCCGTAGTAGAGCGCGCGCTCGGGGCCGCCGAGGAAGGCGTTGAAGACGCGGTCCGTCGTCAGCGTCGCCGCCAGCGGCAGGTAGCCGCCGGTCAGTCCTTTCGCGAGTGCGATGAAATCCGGCACCACGACTTCCTGCTCGCAGGCGAACATCGTTCCCGTGCGGCCAAAGCCGGTCATCACTTCATCTAGAATGAGAAGCACGCCGCGCTCGTCGCACCAGCGGCGCAGGTCGCGCAGCAGCCCGACCGGCCACAGCCGCATGCCGGCGGCGCCCTGGATGAGTGGTTCGATGATCACTGCGGCTACGTCGTTGCCGTCTGTCTTCGTGAGTTCGTCGAAGGTGGCTACCGTGCGGACTTCCAGGCCGTGTTTGAATTCGCCCTGAAACAACCCGATCCCGCCGAGGCTGGCCGCGCCGAGCGTGTCGCCGTGATAGGCATCGCGAAACGCGACGAACGCGCGGCGCTCCGATCGCCCGCTCTGCCGCCAAAATTGCAGCGCCATTTTCAACGCCACCTCGATCGCCGTGGAGCCGTCGTCGGAAAAGAAAACGCGCGTCAGTATGTCGGCAGGCCACAGCGCGACAAGCTCCTGCGCGAGCTGCGCGGCGAGCGGATGGGTGAAGCCGAGGAACGAGGTGTGCGCCACGCGATCGAGCTGCGCGCGGATCGCGGCGTCGATCTTCGGGTGGCGATGCCCGTGCAGGTTCGTCCAGATCGAGGAATTGCCGTCAATGTACTCGCGGCCCTCGCTATCGCGGAGCAGCGCGCCTTCGCCGGAGACCAGCACGAGCGGCTCGTGCTCCGGCGCGCACCACGCCTCCATCGGCGTAAAGGGATGCCAGGTGTGAGCCTGGTCGGCAGCGATCGTTTCGCGGGTCAAGCGCTGCGGCTCACTCATCACCGATCGCATCCTCACTCGGCACCTCGCCGCCGCGGTCGCGGATGAGTTTGTCCACCGCCTCGATGTCCTCCCACGAGAGATGTTTGCGCTGATATTTGCGCCAGAGCACCTCGCGCAGCTCGAGGAGATCGGGGAGCAGGGGATCGTCGTAGTAGGTCCAGCGGTCCTCGCTTTTCAGCTTCGCCTGGAGCCGCCAACGCTTGCCAAACTTCTCCGCGCGCACCTCCCGCTTGTCCCCATCGTCGGTCACCGTTTTCCAAGTGTGATAATTGCGCATGCGTTTTGTGTGGAGTGAGTCGCGGAGTTCTGGATGATGCGGCGCGTTGAAAGAAATCCGCAAGATTCTCCTGTTCCTGATCGGCTCGGCGCTGCTCGGCGCGCTGCTGGCACCCTGGCTTTATTGGGGTGGAAAATGGCTGGCCGAGCGGACGCACTGGGAATTCCTCATCGAGGCAGACTTCCACAAATTCTTCGACCGCGCGGTGCTCATCGCCGCGGTGCTGCTGCTCTGGCCGGTCTTTCGTTCGATGAAGATCGGGAGCGCCGAGGAGCTCGGCATTACCCGCAATCCGCGCGGCTGGCAGCACCTGCGAATCGGCTTCATCGCCGGCTTCGTCTGCATGGCGGCGTTCGCCGGGCTGATGTTTTATCTCGGCGTTTATCGGCTGAAATCCGAGCCGCCGTGGACCGCGCTGTTCAAGATCGCGCTTTCCGCGGGCGTCGTGGCTACACTGGAGGAGTGGCTTTTCCGCGGCGTCATTCTGGGCTTTTTCCGCAAGGCGCTGGTCGATTGGCCGGCCGTGTTCTGCACCTCCATGCTTTTTTCCATTGTTCATTTTCTCAAGCCACCCTCCACCGACGCGCCACCCAGCGACTGGCTCGAAGGCCTCCGCGTCCTGCCCACTTGCTTTGAGAAATTCAGCGAGCCGGCGCTGCTCGGCGCAGGCTTTACCACGCTTTTCCTCGTCGGCTGGGTGCTGGGCTGGTCGGTGCTGCGCACGCGCAGTCTGTGGCTGGGCATCGGTCTGCACGCGGGCTGGGTCTTTACAAAGTTTGGCTTCACCAAGCTGACCAAGCGCAGCATCACCGACACGATGCCATGGCTCGGGGAAGATCTGATTGTCGGTCTCGGTGCGCTCGCGGTGGTGGCGTGTTCGTGGTTCCTGGCCTGGCTGTGGTTGAATTATGCCGATTCCCGAAGTCGCGCGGCGCGTTGGTGAGGCGCTGATCTCGCTCCTTTTTCCCCCGCATTGCGCGAGCTGCGGGGCGGACACGGAGCGCGGGGAACACGTCTGCGAAGGCTGCGCGGGCAAGACGCGGCGAATCGAGGCGCCCTTCTGCCACCGTTGCTCGGAGCCGTTCGACGGCGCGATCGAGGGCGAGTTCGAATGCGCGAACTGCGGCGACCGCACGCTGCACTTCGACTGTGCCGTCGCGCCTTACTTGAGCCGCGGCGTCGTCCGCGAATTCATCCACCGCTTCAAGTATGACCGCGAGCAGTTCCTCCGCCGCCCGCTCGCCGGCTGGCTCGCGGATGCTCTCGCCGATCCGCGCCTGCAGTCACCGCCGATCGACGCCATCGTGCCGGTCCCGCTGCACGCCGCACGTTTCCGCGAACGGGGGTTCAACCAGGCCGCGTTGCTCGCCGCCCTGCTCAGCGAGCGCGCCGCGGTGCCGGTGCTCGAGTGTCTCCAGCGCACCCGCTACACCACTACGCAGACGCGGCTCGACCGCCATGAGCGGATGGAAAACTTGCGCAACGCCTTCCGCGTGCGGCACATTGCCGCCGTGCAAAGCCGCCACCTCCTCATCGTGGACGACGTATTCACCACCGGTTCTACGGTCGATGAATGCGCGCGCGTCCTTCGCCTCGCCGGCGCCGCCTCTGTGCGGGTCGCCACCGTAGCGCGCGGCTAAACTTCCTCACCCCTTCCGACCATGGGTATTTTCTCCAAGCCTCCCTTTACCTCCGACAAGAAGCGCGAATTCCCCGAGGGCCTCTGGCAGAAATGCCCGGCCTGCGCCGAGATGATCCACAATCTCGAGCTCGTGCAAAATTTCCGCGTCTGCCCGAAGTGCGACTACCACTTCACCCAGAGCGCGCGCGAACGCATCGACATGCTGCTCGATGCCGGAACGTTCGAGGAGCACGACGCCAATATGGTCTCCGTGGACACGCTGAAATTCACCGGCATGGCCAGCTACTCCGAGCGGCTGAAAACTTACCAAAAAAAGACCGGTCTGAAGGACGCGGTGCTCACCGGCTTCGGCAAGATCGACGACCAGCCGCTCGGCCTCGCGGTGATGGATTTCAACTTCATCGCCGCGACCATGGGCTCGGTCGTCGGCGAAAAGCTGACGCGCTGCATCGAAGGCGCGACCAAGCGCCGCATCCCGGTGGTCATCGTCTCTGCGTCCGGCGGCGCGCGGATGTACGAGGGCATGCTCAGCCTGCTGCAAATGGCCAAGACCTCTGGCGCGCTCGCGCTGCATGCACAAGCGAAGCTGGCCTACATTTCCATCATGACGAACCCGACCACCGGCGGCGTGAGCGCCAGCTTCGCCACCCTAGGCGATATCAACATGGCCGAGCCGCAGGCGATGATCGGCTTCGCCGGCCCGCGCGTGATCAAGGAGACCACGCATCAGGACCTGCCGCCCGATTTCCAAACCGCGGAGTTCCTCGAAGAGCACGGCCTCGTTGACATGATCGTGCATCGCAAAAAAATGCGCGACACGCTCAGCAATCTCCTCGGCTACTTCGCGCCCGCGGCGTGAAGTACGACGAGTCCGTCGCGTGGCTCTACTCCACGCAACTCCACGGCATCCGGCCCGGGCTGACGGTCATCCGCCGGCTCATCGACGCGACCGGCCTGCGTCTCGAGGGGCCGAAGTTTCTCCACGTCGCCGGTACCAATGGCAAAGGCTCCGTCTGCGCCATGCTCGACGCCATCTGTCGCGCGGGCGGGAAGCGCACCGGTCTCTTCACCTCGCCGCACCTCGTCACCTTCCGCGAGCGCATTCGGGTGGATGGGGAAATGATCGGCGAGGCGGAAGTAGCGCGGCGGGTGAGCGAGCTGCGCGTGCTCACGGAAAGCTGGGATCCCGCGCCCACGTTTTTTGAATTGGTCACCGCACTCGCGCTCGGGCATTTCCAGCGCGCCGGCTGCGAGGTCGTTGTCTTTGAGACCGGCATGGGCGGGCGGCTCGATGCGACCAATGTGATCACCCCGGCCGTGAGCGTGATCACGCCGGTCGCGCTCGATCATCAGCAATGGCTCGGCGGCACGCTCGCCGAGATCGCCGCCGAGAAGGCCGGCATCTTCACGTCCGACGTGCCCGTCGTCTCCGCGCCGCAGGCGCCAGAAGTGGAGGAGGTGCTGCGGCGCCACGCGCGCGAGGTCGGGGTGCTCGCACTGGAGTTTGTCGCCAAGCCGTGGACCGAGACGCCAGTGGCCCTCGCCGGCAGCCACCAGCAGTGGCACGCCGCCACTGCCGTGCATGCCGTGGCGCTGGCTGCGCTTGGGATTCACGCCGAGGCCATCGTCCGCGGTCTTCGCGAGGTGCAGTGGCCCGGACGCTTCCAGCAGATCGGCGAAAAGCTCGTCCTCGACGGCGCGCACAATCCCGCCGCCGCCGTGCGCCTCGTCGAGACCTGGCGCGAGGTCTTCGGCGGGGAACAGGCCACGCTCATCCTCGGTGTTCTGGCGGATAAGGACCTGCGCACCATCTGCGCCGCGCTCCTCCCGCTGGCCGCGCGCGTTATCGCCGTCCCGGTGCCCAGCCCGCGCACCTGCGCGCCTGAGGAAGTGAGAGCATTGGTGGAAGAACTGTCGCCGGAAACACCCTGCGTGACCGCGCCCGATCTTGCCCTCGCGCTCACGCTGGCCGCGAGTCTTCCCGAACGCACGCTGCTCTGCGGCTCGCTCTTCCTTGTCGGCCAAGCGCTCGCGCGTGATTCAGCGCCGGAACGCAGCGCTCAGTAGCGAAGGGCTGACGGTCGGCGATTGGCGCGCTTTGCCTTGTCGAGCGAAGTGCGGCTGCTCTACAGGACGCGGGTGCGTCTTTTCCTCGGTGCCTTTCTTCTCCTCGCGATCTGCCTCCCAGCGCGCGCGGAGGGGACGCTGCAGCAGGTGCAGCGGGAGCTGCGGGCGCGGAAGTATTACTTCGGGCCGGTGGATGGACGGGCGTCGCCGGAGGCGAAGCGGGCGATTCAGGAATTCCAGCGAGCGAAGGCGTTGGATGCCACGGGGGAGGCCGATGAGGAGACGCTGCGGGCGCTCGGGCTGCGCCGTGCGGCGGAGGTGGTGTCGCCGGAGGCGCAGGCGCAGAAGCTGGGCCGGGAATGGATCGCGCGCTACTGCCGCGCTTGCGAGAGCGGCGAGTGGGCGGGCGAGGTGGCGTTCTATGGGGAAAGGGTGCGCTATTACTACGAGGGAGAAATGTCGCGGGATCAGCTCCGCGAGCTGCGGGTGAAATACTACGCGCTATGGCCCACGCGCCGGCAGACGCCGGTGCTCTCCTTCACGACATGGAATCCGCGCCGGCAGGATGAGCTGTGGGTGAGTGCGCGGGTGCGGCACGAGGTGAAAAATCGCGAGGGGACGCCCACGGTGTTCACGGAGGAGCTGCTTTTCATCTTGCGGCCGGGCGGACGCGACTGGCAGCTCGTGGAGGTGCGCGAGTGGCCGATGGGAACGTCGAAAGGGTTGCGCTAGCAGGGTGGTCCGGGGGAAGGTCGCGCGCGCATGTCCGTCCAAAAGAGAATCCTCCTCTCGCTGCTGCTGGTCAGCGCGGTGTTTGCCGGGGCGCTTTATTTTGTGCGACAGGATCAAGCGGAGTATTTCCGGCGGGTCATCGCGACCCGGGAGAAGGATTGGCGGGATTCCGTAACCATCTTCCTCCAGCGCCAGCAAAGGCCCCAAGCGGTGACGGTGGGGGATCTCGCCAGCGATTTGAAGGTGGTGGCGGGGCTGGAGTTTTCCGATCGCGAGCAACTCGCCGCGGCGCTCGATGATCGCACTTTGAAAAGCCGAGGGCTGCACGCGGTGTGGGTCTATCGCCCGGACGGTTCGCTGCTCTACGCGCATGCGCTGGCCACGGCGGCGCAGGTGCTCGACGCGCAACCGCTCCCGGAGGTGAAGGTAGCGGAGCTTGTGGCCAGGAAGAGCGATCCGCATTTCCACTTCGAGCTGCCCGGCGCGGCGACCGAGGGCACGGTGCGGCGTTTCGTGGAGGTCCGCGGGAGCCCCGTGGTGGCGAAGGTGGAGAATGCCGATGGCTCGCCGCGGGTGATCGGACATCTCTTCGCCGGCTGTCTGCTCGATCGGCAGGAGGTGGGAGAAATGCCGCTGCTTCATCCCGATGATCACATCGAACTGGTCTCCGCGCGGGCGCAGGCGCCGGCGGAGACGACGCACACGATGACGCTGACGGCGCCATTGCTAAACTGGGAGGATCGGCCCATCGGCCAGCTCGTGGTGTGGAATAATTCGCGTGAGCTGACCGAACTCGAACGACGGGGCGAGCGGCACTTCATTGCGATCGTGGGCGCGGCACTCATGCTCTTCGGCCTGCTGCTCCTTTCACTCAGCGGCTCGATCGTCCGGCCGCTGAAGCTGATCATCAAAGGGCTCGACGATGGCGATGTGGCGGCGATCGTGCCGCTGGCGCGGCAGAGGTCGGAGATCGGAACGCTGGCGGAGACGGTGGTCACGCACGTGCAGCAGAGCGCGGCGTTCGTGAAGGAAATGCAGACGCGCGTGGCGGCGCAGGAGGCGCTGCGGGAGAGCGAGGAGATGCTGCGGCATTCGCAGAAGCTCGAGGCGGTGGGCCGGCTCGCCGGTGGCGTGGCACATGATTTTAACAACCTGCTCACCGCGATCATCGGCTATGCCTCGCTGCTCGAGACGCGACTCGCCGGGGATCGCGAGGCGCGAGAACATGCGGCATTGATCCACCAGGCGGGCGAGCAGGCGGCGGGGCTCACGCGGCAGCTCCTCGCCTTCAGCCGCAAGCAACTGCTCCAGCCGCGGCTCATCGATCTCAACGCCGTGGTGTGCAATCTCCAGCGCCTGTTGCAGCGCATCATCGGCGAGCACATCGAGATTTCCACCGAGCCTCGCTCCGCCACCGGGTGCGTGCGGGCCGATCCCGGGCAGATCGAGCAGGTGGTGATCAACCTCGGCGTGAACGCCCGCGACGCGATGCCGCGCGGCGGCCGGCTGACCATCCGCACGATGGACGCGGAGCTCGGAGAGGTGACCGCGGAGGTGAACCTGCCGGCGGGACGCTACGTGGCCATCGAAGTGACGGATACCGGGGAAGGCATGGACCATGAGACGCGCGCGCGGATTTTCGAGCCATTCTTCACCACGAAAGGGCCGGGGAAGGGGACCGGCCTCGGGCTGGCGACGGTCTATGGCATCGTGAAGCAGAGCGGCGGCGAGATCGTGGTGGAAAGTGAGCGCGGGGTGGGCAGCACTTTTCGCATCTACCTTCCCATGCAGGATGGCGCTCCCGAGGTGCAGGAAACCAAGCTGGTGCGGGCGCCGAGACACGAGGCCGGCGAAAGCGTGCTGGTGGTCGAGGACGAGGAGATCGTGCGCGAGCTGATTTGCGAGGTCTTGAGCGGCGAAGGCTACCGCGTGACGGGAACGGATCGCGGCAGCGACGCGCTGCGCATGGTGCGCGACGAACTCGGCGCAGTGGATCTGCTGATCAGCGACGTGGTGATGCCGGAGATGAATGGAGCCGTAGTGGCGCGCCGCGTCCGCGAGCTTTCGCCGCGGGTGAAGGTGCTGTTCGTATCGGGGTATTCGGAAAACGACATGGCCGACCAGGGACTCGAAGCGCTCGCGTTCGAGGTGCTGCAAAAGCCGTTCACGCCCGAACAGCTCGCGGGCAAGGTTCGTGACATTCTCGACGAGTCCGGCCATTGATGCGGCGACTTGCGAACTAAGGATTCGCGGGCATCCGCGATTGACGCCCAGACAGGTTCATCCGCGAACCTGCCTTCCTCCCACTGCCACCTCATCATGCCCCACGAACAAGACTCCACGCTCTCCCGCCGCTCCTTTCTCGAAAAATCTGCGGCTGCTTTCGCCACCACGGCAATCGTCGGCGGCTTCCCACAAATCCTGCGCGGTGCCGCGGATGAGAAGCCGATCAAAGTCGCGCTCGTCGGCTGCGGCGGGCGCGGCTCCGGCGCGGCGAATCAGGCCCTGAA
>JBAVML010000443.1:0-1547 GCA_049690035.1 Chthoniobacteraceae bacterium | reverse complement strand
CCTCAGGTGGTGCATGATGAACGCCCATTCTAGCAGCCACTGCAGCCGTGACCTATACCCCAAACGAGTTATGCCTGAATATTTCCGGCCATTCTTTCAGGCGCGGCGCTGGAGAAATTTCATCCGGTCAAAATGGCTGGAGACTCAATTGACGGAAGTTTCACGGGAGAAACTCGCGGAGAGACCCTGTTCGGAAACATATTTCATCAGCGCCTCGGAACGCGAACGCACGTGGAGTTTTTCATAAATGTGTTTCACGTGAACTTTGACCGTCTGGTAGCTGATGTTAAGTTTGCCGGCAATTTCCTTGTTGGCAAAGCCCTCGGAGATGAGTTTCAAAATTTCCTGCTCGCGCTGCGATAACTCAACTTTCTGGCCCGCAGCCGCCGGAGGTTTTTGAAAGGCGTGCACCACTTTGCGCGCAATCTCGCTTGTCATCGGCGCCCCACCGCCCCGCACCTCGTTGATTGCCGAGATGATTTCCTCCGAAGAAGCCCGCTTCAACAGGTAGCCGCAAGCCCCGGCCTGCAACGCCCGGAACACATTTTCCGCATCCTCATAAACCGTGACCATGATGACCTGCGCCCCGGGCAGCGAAATCTTCAGGCGCTCGGTGCATTCAATGCCGTTCATGCCCGGCATGTTGATGTCCATGAGCACCACGTCCGGCTTGAGCGCCGGCAGTTGCGTGAGCGCCACCAGCCCGTCGGGATAAGTGCCCACACAGCGCATGCCGGTCGCGTGGCCGATGATGCGCGAAAGGCTCCGGCGCAAACCCGCATTGTCCTCCACCACCGCCACCCCTATCTGCCCGCCAAGCACCGGCGGGGCGAGAAAGGTCTCGGCGCTCCGAGGCGGGCTGATGGCAGTCTGATTCATGGAGCTAATTTTCTTTGACGGCATATAAATGACAATACCCCAAAGGAGTTAGTTTCGCGACCGCTATTGCGGCTCAGGCCGCCGGTGCCGGGTGGAGCGGAACGCGCAGGGAAACCCGCGTGCCCCGGCCGGTCTGGCTGGAGATTTCGCATTCGCCGTGCAGGCGGCGGAGGCGCTCGCGGATGTTGCGCAGGCCGTCGGCTCCCGCCAGTTCGCCGCCGGGTTCAAACCCCCGGCCGTTGTCCTCGATGATGAGGCAAAAGTGGTCGCCTTCCGTGTGGATGGCGAGTTGCAGTTCGGTGGCCTGGGAATGGCGGGCGACGTTGTTGATGGTTTCTTTGAACGCCAGAAAGAAATTGTAGCGCTGCTCGGCGTTGAGCGGAATTTCCGGCAATCCCGGTTGCACGTCCAGGCGGCAGGCAATGCCCAGCGGCTTCACCAAATGCTGCGCGTATTGGCAGGCATAGACGGAAAGCGACGCGATGGAATCGTTGCGTGGATTTACGGCCCAGACAATTTCATCCATGCTCTGCACCAACTCGCGCGCCCGGGCGCCGATTTCGCGGGTGTATTGGCGGGACTCGTGCTCGGCCAGCTGCGGATTGGTGGCGAGGTCGCTCGTCAGGCTGATTTCGGTCAGGCCGGCACCGAGGTCGTCGTGCAAATCC
>JBAVML010000442.1:0-17188 GCA_049690035.1 Chthoniobacteraceae bacterium | reverse complement strand
CGGTCACAAAATCATGCTGGCGCCAGTTCAGGCCGATGAAGCCGTCCTTGCGGTTGACGTAGAGGCGTTGATTCGCCGCGATCACCGCCGAGGCATCGATCTGTGCGATCTCATCGTAAGTCGTGCGGCGTTTGATGCCCTTGCCGTACTTCGCCTGCAGCATCTAAAACCACTCGATCGTGAAGCCCGAGAGGTTCTTGAGATTCGCCTTCGTCTCCTTGATGCCCTGCTCGATCTTCTTCATCGCCTCGTCGGCTTGGAAGCGGTTGTAGGCCGAGATGCGTTTGATCCGGATCTCGGTGAGGCGCGTGATGTCCTCCTCCGTCACCTCGCGACGCAGCGCGCCGATGAAGGGCTTCAAGCCTTTTTGTATTTCCTCCAGCACGCTCTCCCACGTCTTCGATTTCTCGATGTTCCGGTAGATTCGTTCCTCGATGAAAATGCGTTCCAGCGAATCCCAGTGCCATTGTTGCTCGAGCTCGCCGAGCTTGATTTCCAGCTCGCGCTTGAGCAGCTCGCGCGTCGCCTCGACGCTCGTCTTGAGGATCTCCTTCACGCCGAGGAAGTGCGGCTTGTCGTCGCCCGTCTCCGGATTGCGCACGATCACACACGCTGCCGGATTGAGCTGCACCTGGCAGCTCGTGAAGACGTAGAGCTGCTGCACCACCTTCTTCGGCTCCGCGCCCGCCGGCAGATGGATGAGGATCTCCACCTTGTCCGCAGTGTTGTCGTCCACGTGCTTGATCTTGATCTTCCCCTTCGCATTCGCCGCGAGGATCGACTCGATCAGCGACTCCGTGGTCACGCCGTAGGGCAGCTCAGTGATGCAGAGCAGCGTCTTCGATTGCACCTCGATCTTCGCGCGCACCTTCACCTTCCCGCCGCGCTCGCCGTCGTTGTATTCGGAAAAATCGGCCGTCCCGCCGGTCGGGAAGTCCGGCAGAATCCGGAACGTCTTCCCCTGCAGATGATTGATCGCGGCGCGGCAGAGATCGTTGAAATTGTGCGGCAGGATCTTCGTCGAGAGCCCCACCGCGATGCCATCCGCACCTTCCAGCAGCACGATGGGAAACTTCGCCGGCAGCGTGATCGGCTCCTTGTTCCGCCCGTCGTAGCTGAGCTGCCACGTCGTCGTCTTCGGGTTGAAAAGCACATCCTTCGCAAAGGCCGTGAGCCGCGCTTCGATGTAACGCGGCGCCGCCGCATCGTCGCCCGTCAGCGTGTTGCCGTAGTTGCCCTGCGGCTCGATCAGCCACCCGCGCTGGCCGATGGACACGAGCGCCGCGCCGATCGATGCATCGCCGTGCGGATGCAGCTTCATCGTCGCGCCCACCACATTCGCCACCTTGTGGAAACGCCCGTCACCCATGTCCCACAGCGTGTGCAGCACCCGGCGCTGCACCGGCTTCAAGCCGTCATCGATGTGCGGCACCGCGCGGTCGAGGATCACATAGCTCGCGTAGTCGAGGAACCAATTGCGATAAGCCACCGCCAGCGGCGCCTGTTCATCCTGCACCTTGCCCACCCGCGGCTCTGGCACGGGTTCCACCGCGACCTCCGCCGGTGCGAGATCTTCGCCGGACTCGGCCTCGGGGACTTCGGTGATGTCCGAGGTTGGCGTAGCCGGAGCAGCATCCCCATTCGTCAGCGGGAGCTGCGGCTGGTCTTCTTGGTCGTTGGGGTTCTTCTTCTTCGGCATTGAGCGGGAGCGGGACGATGGTAGAAATTTGCGGAGCTGGGAAACAGCGTTGCCGCGCGCTATTTGGCAAGCTGGTAATCAGCGGGACGGAGAGCTCAAAACGCGTCAAAGACATGAGTATCCGCCGTGCTGCCGATGGAGAGATTGTCTGCGCCGATGGTGAGAGGGAAGGCGACGCCGCCTACTTTGAAGCTGCCGATTTTTTGCGCCATGAAGCGGAAGCTGTCGGTGGTGCTGAGGTCGAAGTGTGTGCCGAAAACGGCGCCGCCGATGGTGATGCTGGCGATCTTGCTGAAGATGGACGCACTGCCGGCCCCGTTGAACGTGTCGTCATCCGTGCCTGCGATCTTGTCCACGCCGCGATTGGTGCCCGCGGCGAGGCGGCTGGCGATCCAGGCGCCGCCTACTTTCACGGTGCCGATCTGCGCGTCGCCATTGACCGACTCCGGCGGCGAGATGTTGCCCACGGTGTAGCCGGCGAGGATTTGCGCGTATTCCACGCGCCCTCCCACGGTGATGCTCTTAATGGCGACGTCCGTGGTGGTGCCCTGCGTGGCTTGGCCACGCGCGATGATGAGCACGGACTGTGTTTCGTTGCCGACGAGGCTTCCCTTCACCGTGATGGCGCCCATGTCGTCCTCCGCGCGGATGACTCCGCTGAGGAAAAGCCCGCCCGCGCCGTCATCGCGCCCGGCGATGATGGAGCCGCCCACCGTTACGCTGACGATGCGTTTGGCGTCGATCATGCCGGTGCGGAAAAGATTCCCGGTGTCCTCGCCATCGTGGCCCAGGATGTCGCCCAGGATGGTGACGGGGCCGAGCGTGCCTTTGGTGACGATGACCCCCGTATCGAAGGTAGCGCCACCGACGAGCGAGCCGCCGATGCGGATGGAGGCGATGTCGCCTCCGGCCTGGATGCTGCCCGAGTTCACGACGCTGGCGCCGGAGAACTCCACCTGCGCGCCGATCACGCTGCCGCCGATCTTGATGGGCCCGATGGCCCCACCGCCCTCGATGGCTCCCGAGTCTTGCTTCAGCCCCAGCAGCGAGCCGCCCACCGTGATCGACGCGATCGTGCCGGTGGCGTTGATAAATGCCGAAAACGTGCCCAAGCCGCCTTCGAGATTCCCGCCGATCTTCACCGGCCCTATGGTCTTGGAACCCCGGATATCGGCCGATCCGCCGCCAACGCCGCCGATCACCGAGCCGCCGATGGTGACCGAGCCGAGCGGGCCCCCGCATTGGATGCTGCCAGAATTCGGGCCGCCACCGCCTTCGGGATTGCCTTTGATCGTGATGGAGCCGATCGCCCCGCTCGCGCCACCAGCGGTGCTGGTGAGAATCTTGCCGCCATCGACGTCCCCATTGCCGATGAGGGAGCCGCCGATGGAGACCGTGCCGATGGACTTCGCGAAGATGAGCGTGCCCACGACGTCGTTCACGACATTGAGCGCACCGAGCCTGCCGTCCACGCTCACCGCCAGTCCAGCCGCGCCGTTGCTGGTGCCGAGGCGACCGAGAGATTGCGTCTTCAGCGAAGCCAGCCCCTTCTTCGGATCCGCGCTGCCGCTGCCGGCGAAGATCTGATCGAGGTTCCCATCCACCGTCACCGAGCCGAGGTCGATGCCGCTCGCCTCGATCTGCCCCACATCCACGCGGCCATCGCCATCCAGCTTCCCGTCGCCATCGATGTCCTGCGGCTTCGCGGTGATGATGATGTTCGCGCCGTTGAAGACCGGATTTCCCTGCAACTCCAGCCGCAGCGAGCGCCCGCCGCCGAGCAGGACGAACGGCCCATCCGGCGAGAAGTCGAGATTCGCATCACCCTGGAATACCGCTGATGGTGGCCTGCCCTTGGAAATGCTGATCGTGACGAGATCGCCATCCACATCGGCGACGGTGAAAAATACGGCGGGCGCGATCCGCGCTTCGAGAGGTTCGATTCGCATGGCTGCAGATTACTCCCCTCAGCCCGGTGCTGACGACGCGATTTCGCTACACGTTGCATCAACGAACGGCGTTTCTGCGATACTTGCCAATTTAGCGCGGTCCCGAGCCGCATGATCCCTACGCCACCGCTTCCACCAGATCCTTCTCCACGCGCAGGTTTTCGATGATGAACTCCTGCCGCTCCATGGTGTTTTTGCCCATGAAGAAGGAGAGCAGTTCGTCGCTGCTGTGGAGGTGGTGCAGGTTCACGGGGTCGAGGCGGATGTTTTCGCCGATGAAATCCTTGAACTCGCCGGCGGAGATTTCGCCGAGGCCTTTGAAGCGCGTGATCTCGTGGCTCGCTCCGAGCGCGGTGACGGCGGCCTGTTTCTCCTGCTCGCTGTAGCAGTAGCGCGTCGTCTTCTTATTTCGCACGCGGAAGAGCGGGGTCTGGAGGATGAAGAGGTGGTTGTTGCGGATGATGTCGGGGAAAAACTTTAGGAAGAACGAGAGCAGCAGCAGGCGGATGTGCATGCCGTCCACGTCGGCATCGGTGGCGATGACGATCTTGTTGTAGCGCAGGCCGTCGAGGCCGTCCTCGATGTTCAACGCGGACTGGAGGAGGTGAAACTCTTCGTTCTCGTAGATGACTTTTTTCGTGAGGCCGTAGGTGTTGAGCGGCTTGCCTTTCAGCGCAAAGACCGCCTGCGTCTGCACGTCGCGCGTGGACGTGAGCGAGCCGGCGGCGGAGTCGCCCTCGACGATGAAGAGCGTGCTGTCCTCGGCACGCGGGTTTTTGTCGCCGAGATGCAGGCGGCAATCGCGGAGCTTCTTGTTGTGCAGCGAGGCTTTCTTGGCGCGTTCCTTGGCGATGTTGCGGATGCCGGCGAGTTCCTTCCGCTCGTGCTCGTTTTCCTCGATCTTCTTTTTGATGATCTCGGCCGTCTCGCGGTGCTTGTGCAGGTAGGTGTCGAGCGACTGCTGGAGAAACTTGCCGACGAATTCCTTGATCGTGGGACCTTTCGGACCAAGGGCGGCAGAACCGAGTTTGGTCTTCGTCTGCGACTCGAAGACCGGCTCCTGCACGCGCACCACGATCGCGGCGTCGATCGACTGCCGCACGTCGGCGGCGTCGTACTCTTTCTTGAAGTGATTGCGGATCGTGGCGACGAACGCCTCGCGGAACGCCGCGAGATGCGTGCCGCCCATCGTCGTGTGCTGGCCGTTCACGAACGACCAGTATTCCTCGCCGTAGTGATTGCCGTGCGTCAGCGCGACCTCGATGTCTTCGCCCTCGAGATGGATGATGGGATAGAGCGGTTCGCCGCTGAGTTCCTTGGTGAGCAGATCCTTGAGCCCATGCTCGGACTTAAAGCGCTGGCCGTTGAAGGTGAGCGTGAGGCCGCGATTGAGGAACGCGTAGTTCCAGAGCATGTCCTCGACGAACTCGGGGCGGAACTTGAAGTCCTTGCCGAAGAGCGCTTCGTCCGGCGTGAACTCGACGAGCGTGCCGGTACGCTCCTCGGTCTTGGTTACGCGCGACTGCGTCTTCAGTTTCCCCTGCTCAAACTCGACCACCTTCGTCTCACCATCGCGGATCGCCTGCGCGCGGTAGCTGACGGAGAGCGCGTTCACCGCCTTCTGGCCGACGCCATTGAGGCCGACGGCCTTCTGGAAAGTCTCGCTGTCGTACTTCGCGCCGGTGTTGATGATCGAGACGCAGTCCACCAGCTTGCCGAGCGGGATGCCGCGGCCGTAGTCGCGCACCTTTACGCTGCGATCGGTGATCTCGACCTCGATGCGCTTGCCCTGCCCCATCATGAATTCGTCGATGGAGTTATCGATCGTCTCCTTAAGCAGAACGTAGATGCCGTCCTCCGCGTGGGCTCCATTGCCGAGGCGGCCGATGTACATGCCGGGCCGCAGGCGGATGTGCTCCAGCGAGCTGAGGGTCTTGATGCTGGCTTCGGTGTAGTTGGACGCCATGGGAATGTGGGGCGGAAACAGACGGGACAGGAGGGCGCGGTGACAAGCGCAATCCCTGGGCGCCCCGGCTCGATTGCGTTCACTCGCCTCCGTCCGCTAGGCTCTGCGGCTCAAGTTCCCTTCTCATTCCATGCGTTTCCTCCTCCGCTTTGTCGCTCTCGCGTTACCTCTATCCACCTTTGCGCTCGACCTTCACGTGGCGACGAATGGCAAAGACGCCTGTTCTGGAACGCTCCCATCGCCCACGGCCGATTCCACAGACGGTCCCGTCCTCACGCTCGAGCGCGCCAAGACTGCCGTGCGCAAGAGCCGCGCTGATGCACCCGGCGAGCAGGTCACCGTTCACCTTCACCGAGGCACCTACGAGGCGATCAAGCCGCTCCAACTCGGCCGCGAAGACTCGGGCACTGCGGCGGCTCCCGTCACCTGGCGCGCGGCGGCGGGAGAAAAAGTGCGGGTCATCGGCGGCCGCGCGATCACGGGCTTCAAGCCGTGGAAAGGCGAGATCCTTCAAACCGACGTCGCCGCGCTCGGCTTCGGCGGCTTTTACTTCCGCCAGCTCATCTACGCTGGCGAGCGACAGCACCTCGCCCGGTATCCGAACTTCGATCCCGCCTACCCAATCTCCGGCGGGCACGCCTATGCCGGCGGCGAAGAGTGGCCGATGTACAACGACATCCCTGGCGAGGATAAACACACGCTCACCTATCGCCCCGAGGATGCGCGTCCGTGGGCGCATCCCGAGGACCTCGAGCTCATGGTCTCGCCGCGCTACAACTGGTGGAACAATCTCCTGCCGGTCAAATCGATCGACCGCGCCGCGAGCAAAATCACGCTGGGCAAGGACGGTTCCTACGCCATCCGCCGCGGCGACCGTTACTTCCTGCAGAATGCGCTCGAGGAACTCGACCAGCCGGGCGAGTGGTTCCTCGATCGCGGCAGCCAGACGCTTTACTGGTGGCCGCCCGCCGGCTTCCGCGAGGCTGCCGAAAGCGTGGTCGCGCCAGCCACGCAGACGATCATGGAGTTAAAAGGAGCGGCGTTCATCACCATCCGCGGGCTGACTTTCGAGGCTTGCGAAGGCACCGCCATCGTGGCGAGCGAATCGTCCGATTGCCTCCTCACCGCGAACACGATCCGCAATGTCGGCGGCTTCAACGGCAACGCGATCTCGATCAACGGCGGCTCGCGCATGCGCGTCATCGGCAATGACATTTCGCACGTCGGCCGCAGCGGCATCACGCTTTCCGGCGGCGACCGCAAGACGCTCACGCCCGCCGGCCACGTCGTGGAGAACAACTACCTCCACCACTTCGGCGAATACTTTAAGCAAGGCAACGGCGTCGATCTCAGCGGCGTCGGTATTCGCGTTGCGCACAATCTTTTCCACGACGGGCCGCGCTTTGCCATCCAGCACGGCGGCAACAACAACGTCATCGAGTTCAACCGCATCCGGCACGTCGCCCTCGAGACCGAGGATGTCGGCGGCATCTACTCCGGCGGGCGCGACTGGCTCACGCCGCGCGGCACGCGCATCGCCTATAATTTCATCTCCGACATCTGGGGCTACGGCCAGATCGGCGACAAGAAATGGATCTCCCCCTATTTCGCCTGGGGCGTCTATCTCGATGATAACTCCGGCGGCGTGGACGTGATCGGCAACATCGTCCTGCGCTGCGCGCGCGGCGGGCTCCACTGCCACAGCGGCCGCGATAACGTCATTGCCAACAACATCTGGGCAGGCAGCTCGCAATGGCAGGTCGATTTCCACGGCTGGACGATCGACGGCCATTTCTGGCGCGACAACTTTGACAAAATGGTCGCCGCCTACGAGTCCGTCGCCGGCACGCCCGCGTGGAAAGGCATGCGGAATATGGACATCCATCCGCGCGACGTGATCCAGCCCGACGGCCTGGTGATGACGGGAAATGTCTTCGAGCGAAACATCCTCGTCTGCCCGGCCGGCGTCCCCGCCTACAGCGTCCTGCGTTGCGTGTGGGCGAAGAACACCTTTGATCACAATCTCCTCTGGGCGGGCGGCGCCGACGTGAAGACCGGCTACGGGCAAGCCGGTCGGGACATCGGCGACAACCTCGTCGCCAATGCAGGATTCGAGGACGGCGAGGTTGGCAAGCTCCCGATCGGCTGGGGCTGGCAAATCAATCCCAACGGGAAGACGCACGCCGCGCTCGTCGAGGAGCAAGGTCGGCGCGTCCTACGCATCGACGGTGCGCTCGCGCTCGATGCCGCGGGCAAACCGAAACCGCGCGACCAATACCCCATCGTCGGCGGCAAGGAATTCACCACCATCCAGCCCGGCCACACCTACCGTCTGCGCGCCCGCTATCGCGCGACCAAGCCGGACGCGAAAGCCGCCATCCTTCTCCAAAGCTGGACACCGCCGGCGAATGGCCAAGCCGCGCATTTCTACGGCAGCCCCGGCGGCGAGGTGAAAGCAGGTCCCGAGTGGAAGAGCTTGGAAGCCACCTTCCGCATCCCGGCGCCGAACGAAAAAGGCTACGACCCGCGCATGAAAAACTTCCGCGTCCGCATCGACTATAAGGAGGCCGATGGCGCGCTTTTCGTGGACGACATCGAACTGCATGAAGCCGAGCCCATGACCGACTGGGCGGCGTGGCAGGCGCTGGGCAACGACCCGCATTCCCTCATCGCAGACCCGCTCTTCGTCGCGCCGGAAAAGGACGACTATCGCCCGCGCCCCGGCTCACCCGCGGAGAAGATCGGCTTCGAGCCCATCCCCGTCGAAAAGATCGGCCCTTACGCCGATGAACTCCGCGCGAGCTGGCCGATCGTCGAAGCCGCCGGCGCACGCGAGCGCCCGATCGGGAACCAGTAGAAGCCGCTCACCTCGCTGCCGACCGGCTCCTGCCCCCCGCCGACGGCTTCCTCCGCCGGGCCCCGACGGTCCTCGCCAGCAGCGTGACGGCGGGATGGTCGATCCGTCGCTCCGCCGTGATCAGGTAGAGCTGCACCTCGCACGCCTCCGTCTTTCCCAGCGAGACAAAGCCGTAGCGCTCAATTGCCTCAGCCGCGACGATGGTGGGCACGACCGTGACGCCAATGCCCTCGGTCGCCACGATCTTGGCCAGCGCGGCGTCCTCAAATTCGCCGACGACCACAGGCTCGATCTTCACCGTGCGAAACCACTTCTCCAGGTCGCGGCGCAGCGCGGTATTCTGCGTGGGCAGGAGGATCGGAGCCCCCTGCAAGTTTCTCGGGAAACGGCCGGCCAGCTTTCGCGCAAGCGTCGGCACAGCGCAAAAGGTCAGACCGCTCACACCGAGCGGATGAGTGAAGGTCTTGACCTTGCTGCTCGACGGCGGCGGTTCATCGGCCAGCAAGGCATCCAGCCGGTGGGCCGCGAGCTGCCCAAGCAAGTCATCAAGTTTTCCCTCGCGGCAACTGACTTGAACGGCCGGTTCGTGCTCAAAGACCGGGCGGAGAATGTCGAGGCTGAGCAGCTTCGGGAAGGAATCGACGACCCCCACGTGCAAGCGCAGCGTGCGGGTGCTCGGCGCACGTTTGGCGATGGTGAGTAACTCCCGGCCGAGCGCGAGGATTTCATCGGCGTAGCCATAGATCAGCCGCCCAAAGTCGGTCAGCACGATCGAGCGCCCGCTGCGCCGGTAGAGCGTTTCGCCAAGGGCCGCCTCGAGCTGCTTTACCTGCGCGCAAATCGAGGGCTGCGAGGTGCGCAGCTTCTCCGAGGCGCGGCTCACGCTGCCCTCGCGGGCCACGGCGTGGAAATAGCGCAAGTGGTGATAGTTCAGCCAGTCGTGGGCCGGGTTCGCGGATTCCATAAAAGCTCACGGTAGATGCGAGTATGTGTCTTTGTCGAATCCCGATGCCCCGGCGAAGCTGGCCGCGTCATGAAACTCATCCTTACTCACCGCCACCATGAACCGTCCCCATCCTTCACCGCGCTGGTCAAAGAACGCCTCGAATCCCTGCGCGAGGCTCTTCAGATCGACGAGGCTCGCATCTTCATCGAGCGTCGGCTCGAAGCGAGCCCGGCGTTCCTGGTGACCGCCCACCTTGTCACTCCGGGTCCGGACGTCTTCGCGGAAGCCGTCGATCACACGCTGCGCGCCGCGCTGGGAAAGATGTTCGGCAAGCTCGAGGCCCGGATCGACCACCGCCATCAAAAGCGCGCCCGGCGCGTGCCAAACCCACTCAAGAAGACCGCGCCCGCGCAGCTCACATCGGCTGGCACACGGCTTTGAACCACCAACTTACCCATCCGCAATCCATGACCGTCAAAACCATGAACAAACCAAATCCAAGCCTCACGGCTTACATGAACTATGCCTCGGACGAGGGGCTGAACCTCTACCGATTTGTGGAGCACGGCGGCCGACTCGTCGGCGGCGAAGATTCGGCTGGCCTCGCCGCTGGCCTCGCCGAACTGCGCGAGAAAATCGCGCAACTGCGCCCCATACATCCGCGACTCGCGCGGCAACTCGAGTTTCTCGCGAACCTCTTCGAGACCGACGCGGCGCAGCCGGCCGAAGCCGTGCGCTGGCTGCCGGAGGCGGCGCGCAATGAAACGGCCTTCGCGTTGCTCTACGCCGCAAAGGACATGGACCTGGTGCCGGACGACATGCCGCAGGTCGGCTACCTCGACGATATCGCCGTGACAGAAATCGTCCTGAACCGCCATGCCGCCGTCTTCGAGCAGCAGTGCGCCGCGCGCGGCATCGACTGGGCCACCATCGAGCCCGAACCCACGGACTGAAACACCGGAACCCAAACTCAAAAAGACACCTGATATGAAATGGTCCGTTCACCTCGGCCGCATGCTCGGCATCGACGTGTTCCTGCACGTCACCTTCCTGCTCCTGCTCGGCGTCATCGGCATCGCGCACTGGCTCGCCCACGGTTCGCCCGCCGCCGTGATTGACGGCGTCGGCTTCTTCGTCGCGCTCTTTGCCTGTGTGCTGCTGCATGAATATGGGCACGCGCTCGCGGCTCGGCACTTCGGCATCGCCACGCGCGACATCACGCTGCTGCCCATCGGCGGCGTAGCCCGGCTCGAACGGATGCCGGACAAGCCTCTCCAGGAACTCTGGGTCGCGCTGGCCGGCCCGGCGGTGAACGTGGTCATCGCGGCGGCGCTCGCCGTGTGGCTCACGTTCACCGGCACCTGGGAACCGCTCAGCGCGCTGAGCACGACCAGCGGCAGCTTCATCGAGCGCATGCTCGCCGTGAACGTCTTCCTCGTGCTGTTCAACATGATCCCGGCGTTCCCGATGGATGGTGGCCGCGTCCTGCGCGCGCTGCTGGCGTTGCGCCTGGAGTATGCCCGCGCGACACGAATCGCCGCGACCATCGGCCAGGGGCTCGCCTTCGCGTTCGGCATCGTCGGACTGTTCTCCAATCCATTCCTGTTGCTCATCGCGGTCTTCGTGTGGATCGGCGCGACGCAGGAAGCCGCGGCCACAGACATGAAAGCGGCCATCGGCGGATTACCTGTCCGCGAAGCCATGCTCACCGACTTCCGCACAATCCCGCCGCACGACACCATGGAGCGCGAGTTCCGCACGCTGCGCCCGGACGAACCGCTCGACGGCGCGCGCTTTCAGGCGGAGCCGGGCCGGACCGTCCTGCCCGTCGTGCGCAATGGCCGTCTCGTCGGCCTGCTTACGGCAGAAAACGTCGGCGAACTCCTGATGATCCGCGCGGCCCGCAGCCAGCATTCAACCGTGCCGCCACCGTTGCCGCGCACCGCCTCCCACGTTCACCACTAACCCAAAACCCGCGCCCGGTTCCTCCGCTGCACCACGCAGCGGAGGGCCAGCGCACCAACCCCGTCTTCATGATGAAAACCAAGACCAACCAACTCACCGAAGCAGACTTCATCGAACTCATCACGCGCGGCGCATCGCGGCTCACTCCGGACGACGTCCAGCGGCTCGTCTCTGAGTTGCCGGAGTTACGCGAACGATTCGCTCATCTGCGCGACGCCGGCTACCCCGACGCCGAGCGGGAACTCAGTTTTCTCTCGCAGGTCGTCGAACTCGTGTGGACTGAGCAGTATCGCAGCATGCCCTATGGCGCGGCGCTTGAGGCGGCCTTTGCCGTCTCTTATTTCGCCCGCGAGGGTGACCTGATCCCTGACACCCTCGGGTCGATCGGTCTCATCGATGACATCGCCGTCGCGCACACCGTGCTGCTGCGCAACGCAGGAGCGTTCCAGACCTTCAGCAAAGCGACGAAACTGCCCTTGGGCGACACTGTGTTCGCCACGGGCGCCTGATCGCGGCTGGCCGCGTTCTTACCTCTCTTAACCCAAAAAATACTCAATGACTGACACCCTCTGGCTCTGGATCGGCTTCAACGTCTTCGTCCTCTTCATGCTCGCGCTCGACCTCGGCGTGTTTCATCGCAAGGCGCATGTCGTGACCTTCAAGGAATCGATCGCGTGGACCGTCGTCTGGGTCAGCCTCGCGCTGCTCTTCAACCTTGGCGTCGTGCATTTTATGGGCGACCAGAAGGGGCTCGAATTCTTCACCGGCTACGTCATCGAGAAGTCGCTCAGCGTCGATAATGTCTTCGTCTTCGCGCTGCTCTTCTCCTACTTCGCGGTGCCGCCGTTGTATCAGCACAAGGTGCTCTTCTGGGGCATCCTCGGCGCGCTGATCATGCGCGCGGTTATGATCTTCCTCGGCGCGGCGCTCATCGAACGGTTCACGTGGATCATCTACGTCTTCGGCGCGTTCCTCATCCTCACGGGCATCAAGATGATCGTGAAGCGCGAGGAGGAAATTCACCCCGAACGCAACCCGCTGGTGCGCTGGTTCAAGAAGCTGATGCCGGTGACGAACTGCTACCGCGACGGCAGCTTCTTTGTGCGCGAAAATGGCGTCCGCATGGCCACGCCGCTCTTCGTCGTGCTGCTGCTCGTCGAATTCTCCGACCTCATCTTCGCCGTGGATTCCATCCCCGCGATCTTCGCCGTCACGAAGGATCCGTTCATCGTCTACACGTCGAACGTCTTCGCCATCCTCGGCCTGCGCTCGCTCTACTTCGCGCTCGCTGGGGTGATGGACAAATTCCACTACCTCAAGGTCGGCCTCGGCGTGGTGCTAAGCTTCGTCGGCGTGAAGATGCTGCTGGGCCACACCGAGTGGAAGATCGACACGCACGTTTCGCTCGGCGTCATTGTGGCCGTGCTCGCCGCCTCGATCATCGTCTCGCTGCTGCGGCCCAAAAAAACAGCGGTGAAGGCCGCGCCGCTTCCTGAGCCGGCTTCTGTGCAGTCTTGATGAGCGTAGCTGTCGAAGTCCTGATCGTGCTCGCGTTGTTCGTCGCGAATGGAGTCTTCGCGATGAGCGAGATGGCGGTCGTCTCGTGTCGAAAATCGCGGCTCAAGCAAATGGTGGCCGACGGCGTGCCCGGCGCTGCCGCCGCCCTCCGGCTGGCCGAGTCGCCGAATCGCTTTCTGCCCACGGTCCAGATCGGCATCACGCTGAGCGGGCTCCTCGCGGGCGCGTTCAGTGGCGCCACGCTCGCCGCGGAACTCGCCGACACTTTGACGCCCCTGCCCGGTCTCGAGCCGTATGCCCAAGCGGTGAGTGTGATGGTCGTCGTGCTCGCCCTCGCCTTTCTCTCGGTGATCGTCGGCGAACTCGCGCCGAAACGGATCGCGCTATTCGCACCCGCCACGATCGCCTGCCGGCTTGCGCCACCGATCGAATGGCTCAGCAAGCTCACGCAGCCGCTCGTCCAGATGCTCGGCGGCGCGACCGATCTGCTGCTCCGGCTCCTGCGGATCGAGGCGCGAAAACCGGCGCACGTCTCGGAAGAAGAAGTGCATCTGCTGCTGCGGGAGGGCCGCGAGAGCGGCGTCTTTCACAAGGAGGAACCGCACATGGTCGAGTCGGTGCTCGCTTTTGACCGACGGCCCGTGCGCGAGATCATGACGCCCCGCGCGAAGCTCGTCTTCCTCCGCCTCAGCGACACGCAGGAAACGCTCTGGCACAAGGTTGTCGTGTCCGGTCATTCGAGCTTTCCCGTCTTTGCGGAGGATCGCGATCACATCGTCGGCGTGGTCACGGTGAAAGCCGTTTACGCCAACCTCGCCGCCGGCGCTCCGGTGCGGGTGAGCGACCTCGTCACCGCGCCGCTTTTCGTCGCGCCTGACGAACCGGTGCTCGACGTCCTGAACCAGTTCAAACGCACCGGCGTGCATTTTGCCGTGGTGCGCGAAACCGATGACCGCGCGGTCGGGCTGGTGACTTTGGTGGACGTGCTGGAAGCCATCGTCGGCGACATTCCTTCGCTCGAAGAGCGTCTGCGCCCCGAGGCCCGGCAGCGCCCGGACGGTTCCTGGCTGGTCGATGGCCAACACGATCTCGCCAAACTCGGACCAATGCTCGGCGTGGAGATCACGCCGCCCCCCTCCGACGCGAGCGCGACCCTCGCCATGTTCGTCTCCGATCAACTCGCCGGCCATCCGCGCGAGGGCGATTGCTTTTCCTGCTCCGGTCTGCGCTTCGAGATCATCGACATGGATCGGACATCGGTGGACAAGATCTTGATCCAGAGCGAGCCGGGCTCCGGAACATCTCCCTCCGTGGAAACCACAATTGAGGCGTCCGCGTAGCTGACGGCAGCGAATCATTGGACCGACCATCGGGCCCAATGAACACCGACACACCGCCGCCCCCACGAGTCTGGCTCATCACCGGCTGCTCCAGCGGCTTGGGCCGGGCTCTGGCTTCGGCGGTACTCGCACGAGGTCAGCGCGTGATCACCACGGCGCGCCTACCGGCCGCGCTGGCGGAACTCGCCGCAGCGTATCCCGCCACGTGCCGCGCGCTCGCACTCGATGTCACGGATTCCCAGCAGGTGAAGAGTGTGGTGACCGAAGCGGCGGAGGTCTTCGGTGGGCTCGATGTCGTCGTGAACAACGCCGGCTACGGGTTGGTCGGCGCCTTCGAGGAACTCGACGAGGACCAGATCGCGCGGAACTTCGCCACGAATTTCTTCGGCGCGCTGGAAGTCATCCGCGCCGCGCTGCCAATCCTGCGCGCGCAGCGGCGCGGACATATCGTGAACATTTCCGCCGCGGCGGTGATCTCGAACTACGCCGGCTTTTCGATTTACGGTGCGACGAAGTGGGCGCTCGAAGGCGTGTCCGAATCGCTCGCGGCGGAGCTGAAACCGCTCGGGATCAAGGTCACGATGGTGCAGCCCGGGCCTTTCCGCACCGATTTCATCGGGCGTTCGCTCGAACGCGCGGAAAAGCATCTCGCCGACTACGACCGCACGAGCGGCAAGTTCGCGCGTCTTCTCGAAACCATGGAAGGCAAGCAGCCCGGCGATCCGGCTAGGGCGGCCGCCGCGATCGTCGCCGCCGTCGAATCGGACGGGCCGCCGCTGCGCCTCGTCCTCGGCAAATATGCGAACGAGAAGGCCCGCCGGAAATTCACCGACGCCGAACGTGAACGTGCCACTTGGGAATCCATCGGCCTGCCCACAGACTTCACCGCGCATCCATGAGACGTTCCAAAATGGTTATCGCAATCGCCATCGTCGTTTCCACCGCGCTCGGCGCGTTCTGGCTGGTCAGCACTTCACGCGCGGCGACGGAGACGCCCGACTACAAGGTCATTCGTACCGAGGGAAAGTTCGAGATTCGCGATTACCCCGCGCTCACCGTGGCGACCACGCCGATGGGAGACGGCAACATGGATGGTGGATTCGGCCAGCTCTTCCGCTTCATCACCGGGAAAAACGAGGCGGCGGAAAAGATCGCGATGACCGCGCCGGTCTTGATCGAGACGGCGAAAGACCGCAAGACGATGAGCTTCATCATGCCGGCAAAAGCGGTGGAGAAAGGCGTGCCGAAGCCGGCGGGCGAGAGCGTCACGCTGGAGAAAATCGCGGCGGCGCGCTACGCCGTGCTGCGCTTCGACGGCGGACGCTCCGCGGGTAACGAGAAAAGCGCGATCGAGAAACTCAACGCCTGGCTTGACGGGAAGAAGTTCAGCAGAAAGAGCGAGCCGATCTTCGCCTACTACGATCCGCCGTGGACGCCCACCTTTCTCCGCCGCAACGAAGTGATGGTCCGCATCGGCGATGCCGCCGCGGGCGGTGGCGTGAAGCAAGAGGACAAATAGGACGCGCTCGCCGCGGGGCGAGCCTTGACACGGCAAGCTTGCTGCGGCACTTCGGCGGTTCATGCCACTGGCGCGCGTCCTCGTTTTCTCTCTGCCTCGGATGGCTGCGCCGGTCTTCGCCGCAGCGCTCCTGGCGGCCACGAGCTTCGCCGGCAGGCCGCAACTGAACGAAGCTCCACCGGCGCCCGAGCCCGCCGCGAAGTCGCAGTTGGCTCTCGTGGCCGAGGCCGTGCCGAGCGGATTCGTCGTCGATCCCGCGAGCCGCGAGGCTTCCCGCATCTTCTTCCGCACCGTCTATGCGGCCTCGGAGAATGTGCCGAGTGGCTGGAATGGCAACGTCGCCACGGGCAACGCAGGGACAACGAGCGCGACTTTCAAGGAAGCCGTGCAGCGCCGCGTGAACTACTTCCGAGCGATGGCCGGTGTATCCGCGGGCATCACCTTCGACACGACCTACAACACCAAGGACCAAAAGGCGGCGCTGATGATGAGCGCGAACAACAGCCTCAGCCACGCGCCGCCAACCACGTGGACCTACTACACCGGGGATGGCGCCGACGCCGCGGGACATTCGAACATCTTCCTCGGCTCCTTCGGTCCCGCGGCCGTCACCGGATACATCGAGGACTTCGGCAGCCCGAATGCGAGTGCAGGGCACCGGCGGTGGATTCTCTATCCGCAGACCAGGAAAATGGGCAGCGGGGACATTCCGCCGACGGACGCCTACGAGTCGGCCAACGCGCTCTGGGTCGCGACGCCCGACTACGGGACGACGCGCCCGGCGGTGCGCGATGAATTCGTCGCGTGGCCGCCGCCGGGCTTCGTCCCCTACTCGCTCGTTTTCCCGCGCTGGTCTTTTACCTATCCGGGGGCGGATTTCTCCAACGCCACTGTGACGATGCAGCGCGGGGGCGCAAATGTGGCGGTCGCCATCGAGAACCGCGGACCGGGTGCAGGCGAAGCATCTCTCGTCTGGACGTGGGACCATCTGAACTCGAATGCCGAGATGCCACCGGGTCCGCCGCCCGCCGCGGACACTGCCGTGCAAGTGGCGGTGAACGGCGTCGTGATCAACGGACAAAGCCGCAATTTTTCCTACACGGTCACGCTTTTCGATCCGCAGCAGGCGGGCGCCGACACCGTCCTCGCCGTCGCGAGTGGACCGGCGCAGCCGATCGTAGGCGCCAGCGCGGCCTACACGTGCAACGCCGTGCCGAACGCGAGCGGGTATCAATTTCGCACCGCGCCGCTCAGCGCGCTCACCGCGATCGAGAGTGCGGAAGGCGGGACGACCAACGTGACCGTGGATGCTCCGACGGGAGCGGCACTCGTCTCCGCCGCGTATCATGCGACGGGCACGAAATCGTTCCACTTCACCACCCCGCAATTCGATCATCAGGCGATCACGCTGAAACGCACGGTTCTCGCC
>JBAVML010000441.1:0-22641 GCA_049690035.1 Chthoniobacteraceae bacterium | reverse complement strand
GAGCGGCAGGGCCAGCGCGACCAGCAGCGTTGCATTCACCCCGATGCCGGCGGCCTTGCCACCCTCCAGGACGATCTTCAGCAGCGCGGCAAGGTAGTAAGTCAGCACCACCACGGAGAGCCCTTCGACGTTATGCTGCAGCCGCAACTGCGCTGCGGATCGCCGGTCCACGCTGGCCAGCAGCAGTTGGTTCTGGCTTTGCAGGTTCACCTCCACGCGGGTGCGCAAGAGCCCCGTCGTCGATTGCAAACGCGCCGACAGCGCGGCGAGTCCAGCCTCCGCCCGCTCGCACGCGTGCCACGCCTGGGAGAGACGCCGATCGAAGAATTCGCTGATCGTCTGATAGCCCGGAACTTGTTCTCCGCGCAGCTCCCGCACGCGGGCCGAGAGGATGCGCGCGTAGGACTCCGTGAGACTGAAGCGCGAACCGCAACGTGCCTGAAGACGCTCGGTGGCAAGCGAGAGATTGGTCAGGTCGCCGAGCAGCTCACGTTCATCACCGGCATCCATGGCGCCGATCCGTTCCACCAGTGCGACGTGCTCCGTCTCGAGCGCCTCGATCTGGGGTAAAAGCTCGCGCGCCAGGGGCAGGCTCAGCAGCGCGGCGAGTCGATAGGTTTCGATCTCGACCAGGCGCTGCAAGAGCCGGCCGTAACGCCCCGCCGCCAGACGATGACCCTGGACCAGAAAACGGGTGGCGCTGCGCCCATCGAACCGGAAGTGGCTCCACACCGAGGCGACCCGTTCGACGACCCAGCCGCCGACGAGCCGTTCCATGGAGAAATGCTGCGCGACCCGCTCCATGGTCTGCGAGGTGCCGGCCTCATCAAGCGGCACGACCTCGCTGGCGATCTCCACCGCCGCGAGGACGCGGCCTGGAATGGCTTCCAGCCAGCCGGCGGGAAGCCGATCGCCAGCCGACTCGGCAAACGGGGCGCCGGGCTGCGGGGCAATCGCCATGAAGGAAGTGAACTCGGTATGTCTTTCAATGCGCACATCGACCGTACCCAGGTGCAGAGTTTGGAACCCATGTTGCTCCGGCTCGGCCACCATCCCGGGCGCGTTGGCGAAGGCCGCGACCGCCGCGCGGTGCGCAGCCGCTTCCCCCGGAGTGAAAAAGATGGCTCGATGCGAGACCATGACTTGACCCGAAACCACCGGAAACGGGCGAGCCAGGAGCTCGGCGTGCAATTCGCGATACTGAGGATGGAAACGCTCCAGCGGCACGTCGTTCATGAGCGCCTTCTTACCGCAAATGATGATTGAGTTAAAACGCAATTTCCGTGCGCGTGCATCTGGAGCGCTGCCTGACAGCCAGGCACGAGCGTGTTAGCGTGACCGCTCATGTCTTTCGAACTCGCGAGCAACTACCAGCCCAAGGGCGACCAGGCGCAGGCCATCGCCAAGCTGACCAAGTCGGTGCTCGCCGGAAACCGGCATCAGACGCTGCTCGGCGTGACGGGCTCGGGGAAGACGTTCACCGCGGCGAATGTGATCCGCAATGTGGAGCGGCCGACGCTGGTCATTTCGCACAACAAGACGCTCGCCGCGCAGCTCTACTCGGAGTTCAAGCAGTTCTTCCCGGACGCGGCGGTGGAGTATTTCGTGAGCTACTTCGACTACTACCAGCCCGAGGCTTACATCCCGCGGACCGATACCTACATCGAGAAGGACTCGTCGATTAACGAGGAGATTGAAAGGCTACGGCTCTCGACCACCTCGTCGCTACTCTCGCGCAAGGATGTGATTGTCATCGCCAGCGTATCGTGCATCTACGGCTTGGGGTCGCCGGAGGATTACATGAACATGCTGCTGACCATGAAAGTGGGGCAGCAACTCACCCGCGAGGCGGCGCTGACGAAGCTCGTGGACATGCTCTACGATCGGAATGACGTGGGCTTTGCGCGCGGCAAATTTCGCGTCCGCGGCGACACCGTGGAGGTGCATCCGGCGAACCTCGACGAGGAGGCGATCCGCATCGAGTTCTTCGGCGACGAGATCGATCGCATCACGCGCTTCGACCCGCTGACCGGCCACGCGCACGAGCAGCTCACGATGATCACGCTCTATCCGGCGAAACAGTTCGTGACGCCCGCGGACAAGATGCGCACAGCGATGGGGACGATCCGCGAGGAGCTGGCGGAGCGGATCATTCACTTTGAAAAGCACGGTCATCTGCTCGAGGCGCAGCGGATCAAGATGCGCACGGAGTACGATTTGGAAATGATGCAGGAGATGGGATTTTGCAGCGGCATCGAGAACTACTCGCGCCACCTCAGCGGGCGGCCGCCCGGGTCGCGGCCCTTCACGCTACTCGACTTTTTCCCGCGCGATTTCCTGCTCATCGTCGATGAGTCGCACGCCACAATCCCGCAGATCGGCGGGATGTACGAGGGCGACAAATCGCGCAAAACCGTGCTCGTGAACTACGGCTTCCGCCTGCCGAGCGCGCTGGACAATCGCCCGCTGCGCTTCCCCGAATTTATGGAGCGCACCGGCCAGATCATCTACGTCAGCGCGACGCCCGCGGAGTTTGAGATCGCGAATTCGACCGTCGGCAACACCGGCTACATTCCGCACAAGCGCGACCGCATCGGGCAGGAGGAAGACGTGCCCTTCGCCATCGCGGGCGCCGCGCTGCCTGCGAAGATTTCGCGCACCGACATGCCGATCGAGAAGTTCGACGTGACCACGCCGCGCTCGCCGCTCGTCGTCGAGCAGATCATCCGCCCGACCGGCTTGCTCGATCCGAAAATCACCATCAAGCCGCTCAAGAATCAGATCGACGACACGCTGGAGCTGTGCCGCCAGCGCATCGAGGCGAAGGAGCGCATCCTCATCACCACGCTCACCAAGCGCACCGCCGAGGATCTCTCCGACTACCTGCGCGATGTGGGCCTGAAGGTGCGCTACCTGCACAGCGACATCGACACCATCGAGCGCGTGGAAATCCTCCGCGCCCTGCGCGCCGCCGAGTTCGACGTGCTGGTCGGCATCAATCTCCTGCGCGAAGGCCTCGACCTTCCCGAAGTGTCGCTGGTGTGCATCCTCGACGCCGACAAGGAAGGCTACCTGCGCTCGCAGACTTCACTCATCCAGACCGCCGGTCGTGCCGCGCGCCATGTGAATGGAGAAGTCTATCTCTTCGCCGACGTGGTCACCAAGTCGATGGAAGCCCTGCTCGCCATCACCGAATACCGCCGGTCGAAACAGCTCGCCTACAATGAAAAACACGGCATCACCCCGCGCAGCGTGCAGCGCGCGGTGCAGGAAAGTCTGCACACCATCCTCCGCGCGCGCGATGTCGAGTCCTCCGTCATCCGCGAAGGCGGCGGCGACTTCTCGCTGAGCGAGACGCTGCGCGAACTGGAGCAGGAGATGGTCATCGCGGCGGGAAATCTCGAATACGAAAAGGCGGCGCTGCTGCGCGACCAGATTGCTGAATTGAAGGCGGGAACCGGCATTTCTAAGATCGAACCGAAGAAGCGTCCCGTGACCTACGCCAAAAAGGGACGCGGACCAAAGGCGCGGGCTTAACGCGCCCCCTTGCCGCCGCAGGCGTAAAGAAGGCAAAGCCGCTGCGGCAAATTTCGCAGTGAGGTGGGTTCGCGAGGGCTGAAAACCGGAGGAAACCCGCTGGCCGGTCCGACGTGTGGAAACGAAACGCAGCAGCGGAGCGGTACGCCGCCTGCATCATTTGGGCGCGTGCAAATCTTCCTTTTCCTCATTCTCTTTGCCACCGCCACCCTCGCCCAAGCGCAGCAGGCCGCGAATGGCGCGCTCACTGAGATCCCGTTCCAACAGCTCTCCGACCGGCAGCTCCGCACGCTCGGGCAGGCGGCGCTCGGCATCCGTGCTGCCGATTGGAAACACGCGGAGACGCCGAATTTCATCTATCATTTCTTCCACGGTTTCGTGGTCGCGCCGGTGTCGGTGGAGGCGGAATTTTACTACCGGGTGATCGCGCAGGAGCTCGGCAAAGACACGACGCAGTGGGAGCGGAAGTCGCACATCTTTGTCTTCGAGTCGGCAGAGGATTGGGCGCAATTCCAGCGCAATGGGGCGCTGGATCCCTGGACCGGCGGGGTGCATTCGCGCGGGGAACTTTTCATCCGGCGCGATCCGCAGTTTCGCTTCAAGGGCAACACGCTCGGGCATGAGGTGGCGCATCTGGTGGTGGATCGTTTCTTCGGCGCGAATGTGCCGCTGTGGATGAACGAGGGCTACGCGGAGTATGTGTCGATGCGCTGCTACGCGGCGTTTCAGCGGGCGCGAAACTACCGTGCGCGGCCGGTGTCGGCGGCGGTGAATGGTGAGCGCTTTATTCCGCTCGCGGAATTGACGAGCGCGGTGGCTTACCCGGCGGAGGTCGAGCAGGTGCATGCGTTCTATTCGGAGTCGGAAAGGCTGACGCGGTTCCTCAGCGCGGCGAACAAGCCGGGCTTTGCGACGATGTTCGACGCGCTGTCGAAGGGTTCGCGTTTCGACACGGCGCTGAGCAAGGGCTTCGGTGCGCGGTTTCCGAGCTTGGATGCGCTGGAGCGCGAGTTTAAGACCTACGCCACGAATGAAAGTGGCGCTTCCGAACCCTAATCCGCTCGCACCGACCCCGGCGGGCGTCGTCTGCTGATGGCTGCGGCGAAGACGAAGGCGCAGGCGCAGATCCACGCCATCCTCGGCTCCGACGACGGCGAGGTGAAACGCGTCGCGCGGGATTTGGCGATGGAGTTGACGCCAGAGGGAGGAGGTGACTTTGCTTGCGATACCATCGATGGCGCGGTGCAATACGCGGATGATGCGGCGACGCGAATTCATGCGACCGTCGAGGCGCTGCTCACGTTTCCCTTTTTTGGAGGCGAGAAACTGGTCTGGCTCAAGAGCGTCAATTTTCTCGCCGATGACCAGCTCGGCCGTTCGCAGGCGGTGGTCGAGGCGCTGGAGAAGCTCGCCGAGACGCTGTCCGCGGGGCTGCCGGAATCGACGCGCTTCCTGCTCAGCGCGGTGGGCGTGGACAAGCGCCGCACGTTCTACAAGACGCTGACGAGGCTGGCCAAGGTGCAGGTCTTCGACAAGGTGGACGCGAGCAAGGCGGGCTGGGAAGAGGAAGCCGCGGAATTGGTGGACGCCATGGCGCGGGAGCATGGCCTGTCGCTCACGATGGAGGCTGCGGAGCTGTTCGTGCTCCTCACCGGCGGGGAGCGGCGGGTGATCGAGAACGAGTTGGTGAAGCTCGACCTCTATCTCGGTCCCGAGCGGCGGAAGGTCGCCATCGACGATGTGCGTCTGCTCGTGCCGCTCTCGCGAGCGGGCATTGTCTTCGAGATCGGGAATGCCATCGCCGAGCGCGATCTGAGCCGGGCGCTCGGGCTGCTCGATCAGCTCCTTTTCCAAGGCGAAACGCCAATCGGGATCATGTATGCGGCCATCATTCCCACGGTGCGGAATCTTCTAGTTGTGAAGGACCTGATGACGCGCCATCGCCTCAGCAAACCGGCGCAACCGTTCTTTTTTGGGAAGACACTCGAGCGCCTCCCGGCGGAGGCAGTCGCACATTTGCCCAGAAAAAAGGACGGAGGGATCAATGCGTTTGCGCTCGGTCTCGCGGCGATCCATGCGCATCGATACGAGGTGGGGGAGCTGCGGGAGGCCCTGGACACGTGTCTGGAGGCGAATATTCAGTTGGTCAGTTCGTCGCTGGATGCGGAGGTGGCACTGAGCCAGCTCTTGGTGAAGATCATCGCTCCGGCGGGGAGAGTAGCGCTTTAATTAGGGGTTCTTATCCATGCATGAAAGTGGAAGAGAATCGCCCAGCATTAAAATAATTGAGAAAAGTGGTTGCGCAGGTCGGGCGGCTGCGTCATTGTCAGGACGTATTTAGAAGATTGTTCTGGGGGGAACATCAGCCCTTCGCGTCCATTCGGGCGCGGGGGGCTGAATTTTTTTGCCCCGACGACTCGCAGGGGGGCTACTTTGTCTGGAGCAGCAGCTCGCGCAGTTTTCTCGGATCCGTTACCGGGAGCTGGCAGGTGAATCTTTCGCAGACGAACGCCGCGGCTTTGCCGTCGATCGGACCGACTCCGCGGAGGAATTCCAATCGCTCGCCGAGCCATTTCTGTCCGGCGCCGCCATCGGCGAGGAGGAGGAGGGTGTTCGGAAAGTAGCGGGCGTGGATTTCGCGGAGCAGCGCAACGGTGTCCTCTGCCCGTAGCTGGCCCGCGATCACGATTTGCTTTGGAATGGCAAGGGAGGCATCCAGCGCAGCGAGCATCTGTGGTACCGAGGTCGGGGCTTTGGTGAGCTGTGCCGAAAATGCGTCGAGGGTCTTCGTAGCGCGGTCGCGAAGCTCCGGACGTTCGGTGAGTTGAGCCAGGCGGAGGAGGTTGAGGGCGGCGACGGAGTTTGGCGATGGCTCCGCGCCGTCGTAGTCCTCTTTCATGCGCAGCAGGATGCTCGCGTCTCCCTCGGCGACGCTGAAATAGCCGCCGTGTTCATCGCCGAAGAGCGCGTCCTGGCGGGCTTGAAGTTCGAGCGCCCATTTCAACCAGCCGATGTCGAAGTCCGCCCCGTAGAGATCGAGCAGCCCGGCGATGAGAAACGCGTAGTCATCGCAAAAGCCCTTTACCGCGCTCGCGCCTTGTCGGTAGCTGCGGAAGAGCGTTCCGTTTTTCCACAGTTCCTGCCGGATGAAGCGGGCAGAATTCTGCGCGGCTCCGATGTAGGCGGGTTCGTCAAGCGCCTGGCCGGCACGAGCGAACGCGGAGATCATCAATCCGTTCCAGGCAGTAATGATCTTGTCGTCGAGATGCGGGCGCGGGCGGCGGGAGCGGACTTCCAGCAGCTTGCTTTTCGCGCTGGCGAGCAGGAGTTCGATCTCCGCCTCGGTTTTGCCGGCGGCCTTCGCGGCCTCGGCCTCGGTCATGCGGCGAATGAGCGTGTTTTTTCCGGTCAGTTCGCCGTGAGGATCGCTGCCCGCAGGCGAATTGCCGCCCTCTTCCACGCCGTAGAATCGATCGAAGATGGCGGTCGTTTCGTCACCGAGCGCGGCGGCGATCTCCTCCTTCGTCCAAACGTAGAATGCACCCTCGCGGTGTTCCGGCTTGCCATTTTCGACGAGAGAGTCGGCGTCCTCGGCGGAGAAGAAGCCGCCGCTTTTGTCGGTCAGATCGCGGCGGACGTAGTCGAGGATATCGCGCGCGGTCGTCGCATACTGCGCGTCGCCGGTGATTTGGAAGGCGTCGATGTAGGAGGACGCGAGTTGCGCCTGATCATAGAGCATCTTTTCGTAGTGCGGTACGTGCCAAAAGCGATCGACCGAGTAGCGATGAAAGCCGCCGCCGAGCTGATCGTGCATGCCGCCCTCGGCCATCTTGCGCAGAGTGAGCAGCGCCATCGAAGCCGCGAGTTTTCCATCCTTCGAATCCGCGCTTTCGCGAGCGTGATAGCGAAAAAGAAAATTCAGCGCGACGGGTCGGGGAAACTTCGGCGCGCCGCCGAATCCGCCCAGTTCGTCATCGAAGGTGCGCGCGAACTGCGCGAAGGCTGCGGCGAGCGTTTCCTTGCCGATCGCGTCCGCCTTCGTCGCGCCGGAGCTCGAATACTCGCGGAGCGTCTCGATCGCGTTCGCGGCCGCCGTGGTCACCGTTTCGCGATCCTTTTCCCACGCCTCCGCGAGCCGTTGCAGGAGCGTGGGAAATCCCGGTCGGCCGTAGCGATCCTCGGGTGGAAAGTAGGTGCCGCCGAAAAAGGGCTTCAGCTCCGGAGTGAGGAACACGCTCATCGGCCAGCCGCCCCCGCCGCTGGTCGCTTGGACATAGGTCATATAAACGCGGTCCACATCCGGCCGCTCCTCGCGATCCACTTTCACGTTCACGAAATGCTCGTTCATCAGCTTCGCGATCGCTGGATTTTCAAAGCTCTCGTGCGCCATCACGTGGCACCAGTGGCAGGTGGAATATCCGACCGAAAGGAAGATCGGCTTATTCTCCCGGCGCGCCTTGGCGAAAGCTTCCTCGCCCCACGGATACCATTCCACCGGGTTGTGCGCGTGCTGGAGGAGGTAGGGCGATTTTTCGGTGGCGAGGGCGTTGGTTGTCACGGTTTGGGAAGGTTCGACGGCCTGACAGTAAATCGTCGCTCCGGTAAGGAGGGCCGCCAGCAGCCATTTCAGGTTTCTCAGCGACATGGCGGCTATCATCGGCAGCATTTGCAGCGGTGGCAACGCCGGCGCGGCTTCCCGCCTTCAGGCGGCGTCGCTGCCGCGAATGAGGAAGACGATTTCGCCTTTCACGGCTTTCGCGCTGTAGTGGGCGATGAGTTCCGGCGCCCGTCCGAGGCGGAATTCCTCGAACTGCTTTGTCAGTTCGCGAGCGACGCAGAGTTCGCGCTCGGGGAAGTGAGTCGCGCAGACTTCCAGCGTCTTGAGCAGGCGGTGCGGTGACTCGAGAAAAATGGAGGTTTCGGCCCGCGCCGCCGCCGCGCAGAGATCCCGTTCGCGGCCCCCGCTCTTTACGGGCAGGAAGCCGCCGAAGTAAAAACGCTCAGCATCGAAGCCGCTCCCGATGAGTGCCGTGAGGATGGAACTGGCCCCGGGCAGGATGGTGTAAGGAATGCCGCGCGCAATGCAGGCGCGGAGCAGTCGGTGGCCCGGGTCGCTGATGCCCGGAAGTCCGGCGTCGGTGACGATGGCGATATTTTTTCCTGCGGCGAGTTCTTCGATCAATTCCGCCGTCCGCCGCGCTTCGTTGTGTTCGTGATAGCTGACCAGCGGTTTTGCGATCTCGAAATGCCGCAGGAGATTGCCCGAATGCCGAGTGTCTTCGCACGCGATCAGGTCCACGCTCTTCAGCACCTCCAGTGCGCGAAGGGTGATGTCTCCGAGATTCCCGATCGGCGTGGCGACGAGATAAAGCATGCGCGGCGCGGGTGCGCCGTTACCAGCCCTCGCTGATCTGACTCACCAAATGCACGGCCGCATCTTCCGCTGCGAGCGGGAGCGCCTGGCGTTCGTCCTGATTGACGTCGGCGGCGAGCGTGTCGGTCCCCGAGACGAAGAAACTCGTCTGTCCGGTGACGGTGCGCTGCTCGAGCACGCGACCGCTCCGATCCATGACACGGTAGCGAACGCGCAAGAGAAGCGTGTATTCACGAGTCTGCAGCACGTTGCCGCGAACCGAGCGTGCCGGACGCCGGATGATCTCGTCGAGGCTGCCCTCGAGCGTCGCGTCCGCATCGCCTTCACGGACGACCTTGTAAGTTCCGTCCTGCTGGATTTGCTTGATGATCGAGTTGGCGAGCAGCACTTCGACCCGCGGTTCGAGCGTGTCGTTCTTGAAACTCGGCACCGCGATCGTCTTCACCTCGCGCATCGATTTTGGCTTAATCGGGCCGACTTGATAGCCCGCGCAACCGCTGAACAGCAGGGCGGCCAGCGGAAAGAGGAAAGCGAGTCTCATTGCGGAGGTTTTGGGAGCCCTGTGTCCTGGTTCGGAAGTTTCTCTTTCCCCGAGGGGAGGGGAGGCTCGACCGCGGGAATCGGAGCGATGCCATCAGGTGAAGTGCGCAGCTTCGGTTTGCCGGGACCGGTTTCGACGTCGGGGACGACGACCGTCGGGCCGACATAATCTGGTCGCGACACAGTATCTACACGCGCCTGCATTTTGCGGCGTTCCTTGGCGCGGGCGCCGGTCTCCGTTTTCTCGGGGCCGGCCTTCAGCGCGTCTTCGCCGAACTGCGCCTTGAGCCGATCGATGCTCGCCTTGGCGATTGCGCTCTCCGGCGAGTCGGGCTGATTCCTCACCACCTCGTTGTAGTAGATGACGGCGGCCTTGTACTTTTTCGTCTTCTCGTAAAATTTTGCGATGTCCAGTGCGCCCTTGGTCGTCCCTCCCTCGATCGACTTCATGTTCTCCCGCGCCTGCGGCACTTTCTCGCTGTCGGGATAGCGGGTGATGAAATCCTCGAACGCCTCGCGGGCCTTTTGCTGCGAAGCGGCGTCGTAGGAGCCCTCGCGAGCCTCGCGCAACAGCACGTAGCCGATCTGGTATTGGGCGTCATCGGCCACGGCGTCGTTCGGATACTTGGACACCACCACTTGGTAGGCGGCGATCGCCTCCGGATACTTGCCCTGCTTCTCGAAGCACTGGCCTAGATTGAACTGCGCGAGCGGCGCAAACTTGCTAAACGGAGCGCGTTTCAAAATTCCCTCGAACATTTCCTGCGCCCGCGTCATCGATGGGGCAAAAGGCACGCCGAAGACTTTGCGCTTTTGTCCTTCGAGAAAGAGCTTGGCAATCTTGAACTGCGCCTCGACCACCGCGTCGAAGTCGTCGCCCTTCGGATATTTGGTGAGATAGACCGAGTAGGCATCAAACGCCTTGTCATACTCGCCGTGGCCTTCGAGGAGCATCGCCACCTTGCGCTGCGCTTTGGGAGCGAGGGCGGATTGTCCGAAATTCTTCACCAGCGCCCGATAGGCGTTGAACGCGCGGGCGGAATCGCCGGCAGCTTCGAGCGACTCTGCCTTGCGCATCTGCTCACCGGCGCTGCCCTCGATTTTCACGTCTTCGCCCTCCACGCTCCAACCTTCGTTGGACCGATAGACTACCGCCGCATCGCTGGGGCGCAGGCACGCCGACGCGAGGAGCGCGAGCGTGAGGAGAAGCGCGGGTTTCGACATAAGGACGCGCACGCTAATGAACCTCCGGAGAGGCGTCAAGCGGCTGGCGCAGACAGTTTTCCGCCCACGCGGTCGAAGGGATGGGGCGGAAGAAATCCCTTTCGTGGCAATTCGGCGTCGGTATCGTCCCGCACCTTGGATCCACTCGACAAGATCAAGATCGGCACCTGCGCGTGGAGCTTCGACGATTGGCGCGGTGTCTTCTATCCGGAGCATCTGCCGCCGGGTGAGCGGCTCGCCTTTTACGCGCAGCACTTTCGCTCCGTGGAAGTGGACTCCACCTACTACGCCGCGCCCGCAGCGAAGGTCGCGCTGCATTGGTATGAAGTGACGCCGCCGCACTTCACCTTCGCCTGCAAGCTCTCCCGCGAGATCACCCACGAACGCCGGCTCCGTGATTGCACCGAGCCGCTCGCCGATTTCCTCCGCCATCTCCAGCCGCTCGGGGAAAAGCTCGCGTGCGTACTGATCCAGATGCCGCCCTCGTTTCGCCCGCGTCAGGATGAGCAGGCGCTGCGGGCATTCCTCCGCGACCTGCCGGGGCACGCTCGGTTCGCCATCGAGTTCCGCCACCACGACTGGCACCATCCGCGGATCACGCGTTTGCTCGAAGAACACCGTGTCTGCTGGGTCTGGACCGATGTCACTCGACTCGATCATCAGCAGGAAGGCGCGTTCGAAATCCTGCCCGAGACCACCGACTTCGTTTACCTCCGGCTGCTCGGCGATCTGGAAAAAAAATATGCCGGCGCCGGCAGCACCCTGCACGCGTACCGCGAGTTGATGTGGCCGCGAGATGCCTCGCTGGAAAATTGGGCGACCCGGCTCCGTCAGCGCCTGCCCGACGTCGCCAGCGTTCTTGTGCAGGTCAACAATCACTTCGAAGGCTTCGCCCCGAAGACCGCGCACCGCCTCGCGACGCTGCTCGATCTTCCCAGCCGTGACCTTCCTAAGCCTGGGAGCGACGACGCCGACGCTCAAAGTGGGCAGATCAGGTTGCTCTGATGTGAGCCACGGATCCGGGCGGATGCGCTGAAAGGCAGTTCCGCCAGCCGTGAAAATCTGCGTCAATCCGTGGCCAAATTGAATTTCGTGGGCGCTCCGACCGCGCGTCCAGCGACGTGAATGCAGCCCGTGCTTGCGGCTGTCGCTCGCATTCGCTTTTCTGCTCTTCCAACATGAGCGACGCATTCAATACCAAACAGGGATTCGATATTGGTTCAGGGAAACAGGGCAGCCTTTACTCGCTGCCCGCTCTGGAGAAACAAGGGGTGGGGCCGATCTCTCGGCTCCCAATCAGCATCCGCATCGTGCTGGAGTCCGTGCTCCGCAATTGCGACGGGAAAAAGGTCAACCCGGACGACGTCCGCACTTTGGCCAACTGGAACGCGAAGGCGCCGAAGCCGGTGGAAATTCCCTTCGTGGTGGCGCGCGTGGTCCTGCAGGACTTCACCGGAGTCCCTTTGCTGGTCGATCTCGCGGCGATGCGCTCCACGGTGTCGCGGCTCGGTCGCGATCCGAAAATGATCGAGCCGCTCGTGCCGGTCGACCTCGTGGTCGATCACTCGGTGCAGGTGGATTTTTTCGGTTCGGCGTCGGCGTTGCAGATGAATCTCGACCTCGAGTTCAAGCGCAACCGCGAGCGTTACATGCTGCTCAAATGGGGCCAGCAGGCGTTCAAGACTTTCGGCGTCGTGCCGCCGGGCATCGGCATCGTGCATCAGGTGAATCTCGAATATCTCGCGAAGGGCGTGCTCGAAAAAGACGGCGTGTATTACCCCGACACGCTCGTAGGCACCGACTCGCACACGACGATGATCAACGGTCTCGGCGTGGTCGGCTGGGGCGTCGGCGGTATCGAGGCGGAAGCGGGCATGCTCGGGCAGCCGGTCTATTTTCTAACTCCGGAAGTCGTCGGCGTGCATCTCACCGGCGCGGTGAGCGAAGGTGTGACCGCGACCGACGTGGTGCTGCACATCACGCAGATGCTGCGCAAGGCAAAGGTGGTTGGGAAGTTCGTGGAATTTTACGGTCCCGGCGCGAAGTCGCTGCCCGTGGTGGATCGCGCGACGATCGCGAACATGGCGCCGGAGTACGGCGCGACGATGGGCTTCTTCGGTGTGGATGAAGAGACGACGCGTTACCTCACCGGCACCGGTCGCAGCGCGGAGGCGGTGACCGCGTTCGAAAACTACTACAAGGCGCAGGAACTCTGGGGCATCCCGGTCAAGGGACAGATCGATTACAGCGTCGATCTCGAGCTCGATCTCTCCACCGTCGTCCCCGGTGTCGCCGGGCCGAAGCGACCACAGGATCACATCAATCTGCCCGACTTGAAGAAGACCTTCACCGGCCTTTTCACCAAGGCGCTGCCCGACGGCGGCTACGGCAAGACCGCCGAGGATCTCGCGAAGAAAGTGGCTGTGCATATCAATGGCACGGCGCCGACCGCCGCGCCCGAGCCCTTCTCCACGGAGGGCAAGACCGATTCAAATCACATGCGCGAAGGCGCACCGCAGAACGTCGCCGAGATGATCACGAATCGTCCCGCGCCGACGCCGGCGGATGAGATCACCCGCACCTCGTACCGCCCCGCGGACACCAATATCGGCCACGGCTCCGTGCTCATCGCCGCGATCACGAGTTGCACGAATACTTCCAACCCGAGCGTGATGCTCGCCGCCGGATTGCTCGCGAAGAAAGCCGTCGAGCGCGGGCTCACCGTGAACCCCGCGGTGAAGACGTCCCTTGGGCCAGGCTCGCGCGTCGTCACCGACTACCTCACCAAGACCGGCCTCCAGCCCTTCCTCGATCAGCTCGGTTTCCAGACCGTCGGCTACGGCTGCACCACCTGCATCGGCAACAGCGGCCCGCTGCATCCCGCACTCGAGGAAGCGATCGCCAAGAACGATCTCATCACCGCCAGCGTGCTCAGCGGCAACCGCAACTTCGAGGCGCGCGTGCATCAAAACATCAAGGCAAACTTCCTCATGTCGCCGCCGCTCGTCGTCGCCTTCGCGCTCGCCGGCCGCGTGGACATCGACCTGAGCAGCGAGCCGATCACCATCGCCGCGGACGGGCAGCCCGTCTTCCTCAAGGACCTCTGGCCCACGCTGAAGGAAGTGCAGGACGCGATGCAGAGCGCGCTCAGCCCGGAAGTCTTCCGCCGCCTATACACCGACTTCGCCACGCAGAATCCGAAGTGGAACGAGATCCCGAGCACCGTGGGCGACGTGTATGCCTGGGACGAAGCGAGCACCTACATCCAGGAGCCGCCGTTCTTCACCGACTTCTCGATGGAGCCCGGCCACATCCACGAGATCAAAGGCGCCCGCCCGCTCGGCATCTTCGGCGACTCGGTCACGACCGACCACATTTCACCCGCCGGTGCGATCAAGAAAACCTCGCCGGCCGGCGCGTATCTCACGCAGCACGGCGTCGAGCACGAGGACTTCAACAGCTACGGCTCGCGCCGCGGCAACGACCGCATCATGACCCGCGGCACCTTTGCGAATGTGCGGATCAAAAACCTCATGGTGCCCGGCATCGAAGGCGGCGTGACTAAATATCAGCCGACCGGCGAACAAATGCCGATCTACGATGCTTCGATCAAATACCAAGCCAGCGGCGTCCCGCTCGTGATTTTCGCCGGCCAGGAATACGGCACGGGCAGCTCGCGCGACTGGGCGGCGAAAGGCACGCGCCTCCTTGGCGTGAAAGCCGTCGTCGCGCAGAGCTTCGAGCGCATCCACCGCAGCAATCTCTGCGGCATGGGCCTCGTCCCGCTGCAATTCCCCGACGGCGTCAACGCCGCGAGCCTCAAGCTCGACGGCACCGAGACCTTCGACTTCCTCGGCCTCGACGACGACATCAAGCCGATGAGTGACGTCACGCTGGTCATCCATCGCGCCGATGGCACCGAGGAAAAACTCACGCTCAAGAGCCGCATCGATACCGCGATCGAGGTCGATTACGTCCGCCACGGCGGCATCCTGCCCTTCGTGCTGCGGCAGTTGCTCAGTAGCCAATAGCGAGGTCCGAGTTTGACGCTCCTGATCGGGGCTGCGCTTAGCCGAGCGGTGCGTTGGTCCTGACCTGCGTACGATATCCCGACGACTCTTCCAAGCGGTTGCCGGAGAGATGTGATCGGCTGCGACGCATCGCGGGCGCTTGGTGCTTCAGCGACTCAGCCCAGGCGAGCGCCTCAGAGTTCGTTGACTTTGACCCGGAAGAACGCCCTCGGTGGCTGACCGATCACCGGTGGGAACGGCACCGTGACGGCTTCGATTTCGCTGTCCTCGGCGATGACGGTCGGCGCGACGGTGCTCACATTCCAACCGGAGAGGGCGTCACTGAATTGCACCGCGTAAGTGAGACCTGCGGTGCCGGCGTCCTTGCGACGGGCGAAGAGCGCAAAGTAGGAGAACCCGCCGAGCCCGTCCGGCACCGCGAGCACCGTCGGGCTGCCGTGGGCAAGAATGGTGCCGGCATTCACCCGGATGACACCGCCCGCACCCGAGGTTGGATTAGTGCCGAAGGCCCATTCTTGGACGTTCTTCAGACCGTCGTTGTCGGAATCGGCGCTAGGATCCAAGCCCGAACCTGTGAGACCCAGGCCGAAGGCCCAATCTTGATACGGAGTTCTACGGGTTACGGCGATGGAGTAAGTGTTCATGGTCACCGTGTCCTGCGCGGTTACGAGCACCTCCACGGTGTTCGCGCCGACATTGAGGGCGAGCGAACCGCTGGCGGTCCCCGACGCGACGGAACTGAACGAGCTTCCATTTACGCGTACCTGGATTGTGGCGTTCGGGTTGATCACCGTAGGCGTGACGGTGAGGTTAGCGGTGGAATTCGAAACGCTGTCTGTATAGTTCTGATTCGCGCTCGTGAATCCAGGCGAGAGCATTCCGCTGCTCGGAATAAGGCTGGATAGTCTGGCGTCGCTAGGACTCGTAATGGTGAACATTACGTCTGCGCTCTCGGTCGTTCCGCCAGCATTAGTCGCGGTGACGCGGAAGTGATAGATCACCCCAGGTGTAAGTCCCGTGAGCACGGTGCTCGCGGCTTGATCCGCTACACCATTGTTGGGATCGAGGTTGATCGCGGTGTCAGTTCCATAGCTGGTGGTCGTTCCGCTCTGGAATTTTGCCGTGGTCCTCGTCCCGCTGGGATTGATCGTGGCGTTGAGGGTGGCGCTGTTGCTGGTGACATTGCTGAAAGCAACGCCCGTCACGACCGGTGCCGGTGCGTTGATATACTGCACCGCGACGTCGGATGACTGCCAATAGTTATCGCCCAGCTGGTAGGCGACGACGGTGACGAGGCCTGGAGCGGTGACGGTAAGCTGAGCGCCATTCAAGGTGGCGGGACCGGAAACGATATAGCTTGCTGGCAGCCCGCTGCTCGCGGTGGCGGCGAGGGTGATGGTACTGCCAACTGGGACGGCGCCTGGCGCGGGGAGCGTGATGGTCTGCGCGGAACTGAGGGCGGGCAGGACGAGGTCGGGGATAAATTGATTCCGCCAAGCGTAGGCGATAGTTCCACTGTTGGAAAAACCGCAGTTCCAAAGTGAGCCATCGATGGTGCCAAGGAACGTTTGGAATCCGCTTTCAAAGGTATTATCCCACCCCGTGGACGTGCCGAGTTGGGCCGGTGTGCTGCGATTGCCGATGGCGCCGTTGCCGAGCTGCGAATTCGCATTTAGGCCCCACGTCCAGGCCGAGCCGTCGGTCCGCGTGGCGACCGTGTGGTAGTAGCCGTCCGCCACCGTGCTCCAATTCGTGGCACTGCCGATCTGCAGCGGGATGGAGCGATTGGTGGTCGTGCCGTCCCCGATCTGACCTTCAAGGTTTCGGCCCCAAGCCCAGAGCGTTCCATCGGTGCGAATCGCCGTGGTGTGGTAGAGCCCGGTGGCGATACTGCTCCAGTTCGTGGCGGTCCCGATTTGCCCTGGAGTGCTGACCGGTGTCGTGGTGGTGCCGTTGCCGACCTGTCCGTAGAAGTTGTAACCCCAGCCCCAGACCGAGCCATCGCTGCGCGCCGCTATGATGTGGTAGCCGTGCGAGACGACGTGGGTCCAATTGGTGGCGGTGCCGACTTGCGTCGGTATCGGGTGTGGGGTGGTCCCGTCGGCGACGCCGTTCCCGAGTTGTCCGTCCGAGTTATATCCCCAAGCCCAGAGCGTGCCGTCGGCCTTTAGCGCGATGGTGTGGAAGTAGCCGGCGGCGACCATTACCCAGTTTGTATCAGTGCCGACCTGCACGGGGCTGGGGCGCTGGGTAGTCGTGCCGTCTCCGAGTTGACCATAGAAATTGTAGCCCCAAGTCCAAAGTGTGCCGTCCGATCTGATGGCGGCCGTGTGGATGTTTCCGGTCGCGACGCTGACCCAGGTAGTGCCGGGCGCGGGCTGGGTTGGCACGGGATGCTGGCCCCCGTCGCTGGAACCGATGCCGAGCTGGCCGTTCGAATTGCTGCCCCAGAGCCACAATGTGCCATCGGGCTCGATCGCCGCGCTGTGACCACTGCCGCCGCTGGCGACCGCGATCGGACCCAACTGTGCGGCGACGGGCAGCGGCACGCGGCCAAGGTAGCCGAGTTCGTTGTTGCTGTTGTCGCCCCACGACCAGAGCGTGCCGTCGGATTTGGTGGCCAGACTGAAGTCATAGCCCGGCGCGAGAAGCGACCAGTTGGTGGCCGTGCCGATCTGCGCCGGCGTGTTGCCTCGCGGCGCGATGTCATTGAAGCCCTGGCCGAGCTGTCCGTAGAGATTCCAACCCCAGGACCAGAAGGTGCCATCGGTTTTGAAGGCGACGACATGATAGCCTCCTGCGTGAACGTTTTGCCAATTCGTGCCGCTGCCCAGTTGGGTCGGCACGATCCGGTTAATCAACGTGTTGTCGCCCAGTTGACCGTCGAGGTTGTTGCCCCATAGCCACAGCGTGCCGTCGGTGCGGGTCGCGGCGCTAAACAAATATCCTGCGGAGATATTGCTCCAGTTCGTGGCCGTACCGATTTGCACGGGTGCTGTCGCATTTGTGAGCGCATTGTTGCCGATCTGCCCACTGCTATTGAGACCCCAAGCCCAGAGCGTGCCGTCTGTCTTGAGGGCGAGCGTGTGGGTGTTTCCCGCAGACACGGAAGACCAATTGGTCGCGGTACCGACCTGGACTGGTGCAGTGTGCGTGGTCAGCGAGTCCGCGCTTCCTTGCCCGAGTTCCCCATCCACATTGTAGCCCCAGGCCCAAAGCGTGCCGTCCGTCTTGACGGCGACCGTGAATTGATTTCCCGCGGACGCAGAAGCCCAGTTCGTCCCGGCACCGATCTGAACGGGCGAAGTGCGCTGCGTATTCGACGCATCGCCGACCTGACCGAACGTGTTCGCGCCCCATGCCCATAGGGTTCCGTCGGTCTTGACGGCGACGGCGTGACTGGCGCCGGCTCTGACCGATTGCCAAGTCGTGAGCGCGCCGATCTGGACGGGCGTCGTCGAACTGGTGGTGGTTCCGTTACCCAGTTGTCCGTTGGCGTTATTGCCCCAACCCCAAAGTGTGCCGCCCGCGCGGATGCCGAGGGCAAAGCCGCTCGAGTTGGTCTTGCTGCTGCTGATCTGCGTGAAGGCTGCACCCGTCGTGACGGCGAAGGTCCGTGTGACTGGCAAGGCAGGACCGATGGTGGTGCCGTTACCGGCCTGCGTGGCTCTGATCGTCACGACTCCCGCAACTCCCGAGAGCGTGACGGTGCTGCCCGCGACGCTAGCTGAGCCATTTCCCGCGACGACCGTGTAGCTCACCGGCAGCGCGCTGCTCGCCGTGGCCCCGAGCGTGAAGGGCACATCCGTTGTCAGCTTCATCGGGATCTCTGGGAAGGTGATCGCCTGCGAAGCCGCGGTGAGCGTGATGTCGTTGCCGTCGCCGCCGGCGTAATTGACGACGAAGAAGTAGGTCTGCGCGCCGAAGGTGGCACTGACGACGGAGCCATTCGGCACGCCATTGAAGATGCCGCCGATGGGTGTAAAGCCGGTGTTATTCACCAGCGTCAGCACGGTGCCGTTGGCCGGCGCAAAGCCGAGCGCGATTCCGAGGGGCAGGCCGGCTGCATTGAAGCCGTCGGTGGTCACCGGCACGTCGTTTGCGGTGTTGAAAATCGCGGTGTTCGGCGTGGAGAAGGTCATATCCTGGCTGTCGAAATCTCCCACGGAGGTGCCTGCCCCGACCCGGTAGTGATAGGTAAGGAAGGGCTGCAACCCGGTGATCGTCGCGGAGAGACTCTCGGCGGTGAATCCCGGATCGAATGGCTGCTCGGGCGTGCCGCCGATTTCGTAAGCCGTCGTGAGGCCGTACTCGAACCCGACCTCGCCGTGGTAGTTGTTTCCCGTGATCGAGCCGTTGAGCGTGGCGCTGGTGGCAGTGATGTCCGTCGCGGGGGCGACGAGCGCGACCGGGGGAGGATTCAGGCGGTAGATGGCGAGCGCGTCGCCGCCGTAGAGGTAGTTATCCGAACCAAGCACCAGGCCGTTATTCGGCGTCAGACCCTCGTCGCGGCCGGTGAAGGTGTAGATCGAGGTGACGGAGCCATCTGGCGCCACGCGGAAAATGGTTCCTGCGTTGTAAATCCCGCCGGATGCCGTGACCCCATACAGGCTGCCGTCGAGACCGGCGAAAAGTCCGCCGGTCGGTGTCGTGCCGGGCATCGTGCCCGTGGTGCCGGTAAAGCTGGCGAGGCTGGTGAAGACGCCGGCTGGGGTGACTTTGAAGACGCTGCCGAAGTTGCTTGCGCCGCCGCTGCTGGTGACGCCGTAGAAGTTGCCATCCCCACCCTGCGCGAGCACGCCGAGCGGCGACGAACCGATCGCGGTGCCGGTGGTGCCGGTGAAATTCACGAGCGTGGTGAGCGCACCGCCGGGCGTCATTTTGAAGACGGTACCGAAACTGCCGCCACTGCCGCCGGCGGTGGTGGTGCCGTAGTAGTTGGTGTCGGCGCCGAGGGTGACCGGGCCCTGTGGGCTGGAGCCGAGATTCGCGCCGCTGGCGCCGGTGAAGTTGATGAGCGTGGTCTGCACCCCGGCGGGTGTCGTCTTGAAGACGGTCCCCAGACTGCTCGCACCGCCACCGGACGTCGTGCCGTAGAAGTTGTTGTCGCTGCCGATGATCAGCGCGGCTTGTGGGCTTGAGCCGGGGTTCGTCCCGGCGGTGCCGGTAAAGCTGATGAGTGTGGTGTAGACACCGGCCGGCGTGAGTTGGAACACGGACCCGGAATTGATAGCGCCGCCCGCGACGGTCGTGCCGTAGTAGTTTCCATCGAGCCCAAGCAACATGCCGGCGCGTGCGTTCAATGCCGTGGTCCCGGACACAGGGGCCAGCGTGTTGAGCGTGTTCGGTGCTCCGCCGATCGGCGCGACAAAGAGCGTGCCGTAGCCATTCGCGCCCCCGGCGCCGAGCGTCGCGCCATAGAGGCTGCCGGACGAGCCCTGCACGAGCCGCCCGATGTTTGGCGCCGCGGTCAGATTCACGAGCGTGGTGAAAAGGCCGCCCGTGGTCACCTTGAACATCGAGCCGACGTTGTTCAGTCCGCCGCTGTTCGTCGTGCCGTAAAGTGCGCCGTCTGTGCCGGCGACGAGCGCGCCCTGCGGTGTGGCGCCCAGCGCGGTGCCGGTGCTGCCGGTGAAATTTACGAGCGTGGTCAGCGCGCCGGCGGGGGTGATCGAGAACGCAGTGCCAAAATTGTTCACCCCGCCGGTCTGCGTCGTGCCGTAGAAGTTGCCGTCGGGCATTTGCACGAGTGCGCCTTTCGGACTCGATCCGAGCGTCGCGCCGGACGCGCCGCTGAACGTGGCGAGCGAGGTGAACGTGGCTGCGGTCGTGACCTTGAAGACCGTGCCCAGATTGTTCACGCCGCCGAGGCTGGTGGTGCCGTAGAGGCTGCCATCAGTGCCCTGCACGAGCGCACCGAGTGGGGTCGATCCGGGATAAGCGCCGGTGGTGCCGGTAAACTGCACCAGCGTGGTGAGCGCGCCCGCCGGCGTAACCTTGAAGATGGTGCCGAAGCCGCCCGCGCCGCCGGTCGCTGTGGTGCCGTAGAAATTCCCATCCGCAGCGAGGGTGAGCGCCGCTCTCGGGCTGGATCCGAGGAACGAACCCGTGGTGCCAGTGAAATTCACCAGCGTGGTGAATACGCCCGCCGGGGTGACCATGAAAATCGTGCCTGCACTAGACGAGCCACCGCTCTGCGTGACGCCATAGAAATTTCCGTCGCTGCCTACCGTAAGTCCGCTGATCGGGTTCGACCCCCGCGGGATGTTTATGCCGTTGAAGCTGACGAGAATTGTCACCTGACCGTCAGGTGTGATCTTGAAAATGGAGCCGACTCCATTGGCGCCGCCCGTGTTCGTCGTGCCGTAGAAATTCCCGTCGGCGCCCTGCACCAGGCTGCTCTGCGGGTTGTTGCCGCTCAGCGCGAAGTTCGTGTTGTTGTAGAAATTCGCCAGCGTCGTGAGCGTGCCGCCCTGCGACATGCGATACACCGTGCCCGCGCTGCCGAAGGTGCCTCCGGTGGAAAGCGTACCGTAGAAATTCCCGTCCGCGGCTTTGAACAGTCCCGCGAGCGGTGCGGTGCCAGTATTCAGATACTGGGATACCGTCTGAAGCGTGGCGCTGGCGAGTGCCGCCGGGCTGATCATTTCGTCCGGATCCTTGTTCTCCTCTTCCTCTTCGGTCGCGACGGAGATGATCGGCTGAGGGAACGTGTGGATCATCTGGTCATCGCCATAAGTCGTGCCGAAGCTGTTCGTGGCGACCAGGCGGACGTGATACTTCGTGTCAGGCACCAGCGAGTTCACGGTCACGCCCACCGGCACGTTGGCGATGCCGCTGCCTGCGTTCAGGGTCGTGGTGGAGGTGCCGTAGGTCAGATCCGGGCCGTACTCGAAATAATAGCTCGTGCTCGTGCCGAGCGGGTTGACCACCCCATCGATCGCGAAGCCGATCTGGGCTGCGCTCGGGAACGAACCGGTAATGGCCAGCGGCACACCCGGCGTCGCGAAGGTCTGGTCCGCCGTGTAGAACGTCCCCTGCGGAGTCACGGTCACCATCCGGTAGTGATAGATCACGCCGGGGAGCAGACCGCTCAGCGTCGCGTTGATCACCACCGGGCTGGTCCCGGCGACGAGGTTCTGCGCGGTGGTTTGTGAGCCGTATGTGGTGTTGAGGCCGTACTGGTAATACACGCTCGCCGCATCCTGATTTGGCGTCACGCTGCCGGTGAGCGTCGCCCCCGAAGGAGTGATATTCGTCGCCGCGATCGACTGCACCGCGGGCTGCTGATGCACCCGGAAGACGGACGAAGTGTTCACGCCATAGAGGTAGCCGTCGGCTCCGGCGATGAGTCGGTAACTGTCGGGGTACAAGGATGACCCACTGATGTTCGGCGAACCACCGTCATTGCTCGATCCGATCGCGTAGAGACTTTGGAAAATGCCGCTCGTGCTGACCCGGAATACGGTGCCCAAATTGTAGAGCCCCCCGAGATTTGTCGTTCCGTAGAAGTAACCATCGCCGCCTTGAACGAGTGTGCCTTGGGGATTCGTGCCGGGTGCTGCACCGGCTGTGCCGGTGAATGAGACGAGGCTCGTGAGCACCCCAGCAGGGGTGATCTTGAAGACCGTGCCCGTGCCGCCGCCCGTTCCACCGCCCGATGTCGTGCCGTAGAAGTTGCCATCGCTGCCCTGAATCAGATTGGTGGTGGGTGTTGCACCCAGGTTCGCGCCGCTGGTGTTGGTGAAACTCAACAACGACGTGAAGGTGCCATCCGGCGCCATCTTGAAGATCGTGCCGAAGCCGCCCGTGCCGCCGCTGTTCGTGGTGCCGTAGAAATTGCCGTCGCTCGCCAGGAGGAGAGTGGTGTTGGGGTTCGTCCCGGGGAATCCGCCCGTCGTACCTGTGAACTGCACCAGCGTCGTCAGCACGCCC
>JBAVML010000440.1:0-7417 GCA_049690035.1 Chthoniobacteraceae bacterium | reverse complement strand
CTATATCCACCGCCGCCACCGCCGCCACCGCCGCCACCGCCGCGCGGACGATCTTCGCGCGGCTGCGCTTCATTGACGGTCAAGGGCCGGCCATCGACCGGCTTGCCGTGGAACTGGGTGATGGCATTTTTCGCATCCTCGTCGCTGGCCATGGTCACGAAGGCAAAGCCGCGTGATTTTCCGGTGAAGCGATCCTGGATCAGCATGACTTCGGAGACGGTGCCGGCTTGACCGAAGAGGTCCTGGAGGTCAGTCTCCGTGGTGTTGAACGAGAGGTTCCCCACGTATAGTTTATTGCCCATTTGGGTTGTCGGTTTGGCTGCTCTGCAAAACTTCGGCGACGGTGCCCGGTCATCGGTTTCAAGTCGTCGCTGAAAAAAATCTTCAACTGACAATCTCCCCAACTCCGAGGTCTCGGCTATGAGCTGATTTAGCCGTGAGGCTAGGTCTGTGGGGAAAAAAGCAAAGCCCAATTTTCCGCCTTCCGATTCGCGGCTTGCGACTCAGCGTTGATTTTTGGTGACATTCGCTCAACCTCTCCGCCCAGTGAAATTCGCGACTCTTCTCAGCCTCCTCCTGCTCGCCTTCGCATCCGCGAACGGCGCCGGCAAGAAGCCGCAACTCTTTGCCATGCTCACGAAGGACACCCCGGTCGAGCTCGCGGACGGCGCCAAGTGGATGATGGACAAAGGCGACGCCTTTCCGGTGGTCATGTTCAAGGAGCAGCAGACCAAGCTCGTGCTGCAGCTCGCCGGCACCACCTTCCTGATCCCCGCCGCGAATGTGCATGTCCTGGATGAGAAGGAGCTGACCGAGGAAGTGCTCGCCGCCTACCGCCGCAATGTGGCCAGCTACATCGACGGCAAGTCGAAGAAATGGCAGGCCGCCGCGGCCGGAAAGCCCGAGGAATAGGACCGCCGCGGCTCGCTGCCCCAGACTCATGCATTCCGTGCCGCTCAAGCTTTATGTGAAGACATGGTGCCCGTGGTGTGTGGCGGCGCAGGAGTGGCTCGATGCGCGCGGCTACCGCTACGATCTCATCGACGTCGAAGCTGACGCGGCGGATTTCGCCGAAATGATTCGCCTCTCCGGCCAGCGCCGCACGCCGACGCTCGTCACCGCGGCGGGCGACGTGCTGCCCGACTTCGGACCGGACGAACTTGCAGTTTTCGTCGGAAAGCACAGCCTCGTCCCCTGATGCTCTCGAACCTGCTTTTGATCCTCGGCGTTGCCGCGCTGAGTCTGAGCCTGCGGAGCTTTCATCACCCGCTCCTGCGCAAGTTCGGCGCGTTCGGGATCGTCACCACCTCGTTCCTCGTCGGGTGGCTGATGAGCGGTTATTGGCAGGTGGGTTTGTTCTGTGCGTCGAGCTGGCTGCTCCTTCCGTGGCTCGAAATTCTGACCCGCATTCGCAAGCTCACTTTGCCGCCGGAGAAAGACCTGCGGCACAAAACGCCGCCGAACGCCGAGATCTTCCCCGCCCTTCACGACCTCACCGAGGAAATGGAAGGCGAGAGCTTCGAGCACGTGGAAGACGCCGGCTGGGATTGGGACGACTACGATCAGTTCTTCCGCCTCTTTTATAAACCCGTCGATCGCACCCAGGCCGCGATCTGCCTCATCGACCAGCATGACGTCGCCTTCTTCTACATGAGCATCTCGTCGCGCGCGAAGGATGGCCGCATCTGGACGACGTGGAACTACCCCTTTTCCTACAGCCTCAAACTCGTCCCGCAGTGGCGCGTCAATCGCCTGCGCGGCGACCAGACTTTCCTCGAAATCTACGAGAGCCACAAAGCGTTCCTCAGCCTCAATCGCGTCAACCTCGACGATCTCGAACCGCTCGATCCGGAAAAGATACAGGAGGAAATCCAGAAGGATCTCCGCGCTCAGGTCGCGCACAATCTCGCCAGCGGCGTGCTCCGACGCGATCCCGCCGGCGCCATACGATACTCGTGGCGCGGACTTTTTTTCATCTGGTTCCAGTTCCTCCGCGACATCGTCCGCCTCTCATGAAAACGCTCGTCCGCAGCTCTCGCTTCAAGCTCCCCGACTCGCCGACGATCGATCAGGTGATGGTCGAAGAACGCGCCGCGTCTTTCACCAAGCGGAGCATCAAGACAACGGCAAAAGCCGAGGGGCTGCGGCTCATCGTGTCGATGATGGATCTTACCACGCTCGAGGGCAAAGACACGCCCGGCAAAGTCGCCTACCTCGTGCGCAAAGCTGTGCAGCCCATCGACGCGCGCTACGGCGTGCCGCACTGCGCCGCGGTCTGTGTATATCCAAATCTCGTGCGCTCGGCGCGGTTGTTCGTCGGCGACTCCGGGGTTCATGTCGCCTCGGTCGCCACGGCATTTCCGAGCGGCCAAAGTCCGCTTTCGGTGAAGCTCGACGATACCCGCTTCGCGGTCAGCGAGGGGGCGGATGAAATCGACATGGTCATCGACCGCGGCGCGTTTCACGCGGGAGAATTCGCACGCGTCTCCGATGAAATTTCGGCGGTGAAGGAAGCGTGCGGCGCCGCGCATTTGAAGGTGATCCTCGAGACTGGCGAGCTTGGTAGCTACGACGAAGTGCGGCTCGCCAGCGACATCGCGATGCGCGCTGGCGCGGATTTCATCAAGACCTCGACCGGCAAAGTGACGCCCGCCGCGACGCTGCCGGTCACGCTCGTGATGCTCGAGGCGATCCGCGATTTCTACTACGACACCGGCCGACGCATCGGCATGAAACCGGCCGGCGGCATTCGCACGGCGAAAGAAGCGCTGGCCTATCTCGTGATGCTCTCCGAGACGCTCGGCGACGACTGGATGACGCCCGATCTCTTCCGCTTCGGCGCCAGCACGCTCGCCAATGATGTGCTCATGCAGATCGTCAAGCTGGCCGAGGGCAACTACCAGAGCGCGGAATATTTTTCGCTGCCCTGACGCCGTCACCGTGCGAACAACCCGCTGACCGGCTCGACGCCGAGGCCCGAAACTGTTGGCGGCGAGAGCACTCCTCGATCGAATTTCCATCCGCTGAACGGGTCGTCGCCAATCAGCCACGCGCCGTCGAGATCGGCGTAATCCGTCCGCTGCGCGATCACCGCGCCGGCGGCGATGAGCGCGCTGCTTTCCAGCATGCAGCCGACCATCAGCTTTCGTCCTAGCGCGCGGCCACGCTGCACCATGCGGCGCGCGGGAGTGAGGCCGCCGCACTTCACGAGCTTGATGTTGAAGCCATCGAACGTCTGCGCGACGCCGTCCACGTCCTCCTCTGTCACGCAGCTTTCATCCGCAAGGATCGGCAGCGCGCAGTGCATGGGGACGTTGTCATCGTCGGCGGGCGCGAGCGGTTGTTCGATGAAAGCCGCGCCGAGCTCCGCGAGTGCGAGCGCGAGTCCGGGAATGGCTTCGACGCTCCACGCGCAGTTGGCGTCCACCGCGATCGTCGCCGCGATTCGCGCGCGGACGGCGCACACCGTTTCCAGACTCGCCGCGGCGTCGGACTTGATCTTGATCGCGGGAAAATCAGCCAGCTCCGCGATCTTCGCGGGCAGTTCCTCCGCCGTCGAAAGCCCGATCGTGCAGAACGTCGTCACCGCCCGCGGCGGCTCGTCCCAGGCCAGCTCCGCCACCGACTTTCCCTCGCGGCGCCCTAGCCAATCCCACAGCGCGAGATCGATCGCACACTGCGCTGCGCGCGATGGCGCCACCTGCGGCCATACTTCCTCCCACGCCTGCTCGATGTCGGACACGGCGCGGATTTGCAGTGTGCCCAACCATTCGCGCGCGGCTTCCAGCTTCTCCGCTACGCCTTCCCAAGTCTCGTCGTAGAAGGCATTCGGCGAAGCCTCGCCGTAGCCCGCGATGCCGTCGCGCTCCAGCCGCACGAAGACATTGCGCACTTCGCGCCGCCGCGCGCGGCTGATGCGGAAGACATTCCGCGGATGCAGTTCCCGGGTGACCCACGTGAGCTTCACGAGTGAATGGAGGAATCTGGTTTCACGGCAGCGCAGTTTCTGAAAGCGTAGCCGCCATTCGCGCATGTCAGGGAGCCAATTCTTCACCCGCATCCTCGGCCGCTCCGTCGAGGGGCGCGACGTGATCGTGCAGGCGAATTTCGACATCGCCGCCCCACCGCCGCGCGGTTTCACCCTGCTCATCGGCGGACAGCATGGCGACGAGCCCGCGACCGTGCGCGCCCTTGAAAGCTTTCGCGACGCGCACATCGGAAATGGGCTCACCGATCTTCCCACCGCCATCATCGCGCCGGCCAATCCCGACGGTCTCGCCGCTTACAGCCGCTACAACGCACGCGGCGTCGATCTCAATCGCAACTGCGGCTTCAACTGGCATCGCGACAGCGAGGAGCCGCCTGGCCCCGGCCCGTGGTCGGAGCCGGAGAGCTGCTTGCTGCGCGACTTCATCTTCGGCTGGCATCCGGCGAAAATCGTGAGCCTCCATTGGGCGCTCGCGGAGATCGACGCCGACGGCGCGCAATCCACCGCGCTCGCTACGGCCATGTGGAATGCCCTCACGCCCGAGCAGCGTGCGCCCTATCGGCTGCGCGTCTCCGAAATCGGCCGCGGCGAGCGCCGCCTGCAGCAGACCTACGCCGCCTGCCCCGGCTCGCTCGGCCAGTGGTGCGGCTACGGCCTGCAATATCCCGACGGCTCGCAGCCGGCGATGATCACCCTCGAGCTTCCCTACGATCCCGCCGCTCCCTCGCGCCCCGACGAACTTGCCGACGAACACCTTCCCTTTGTCCATGAATACTGGCGGCGCGATGCCGCCGGCTACCTCCGGGCGGTCGAACCGGGAGTTCACGCCATGCTGCACGCCGCGTGCCGATTTCAGCGCGGGGGTTGAGCGATTAACCCTCCGGATGTTCAGTTTGCGGGGGCGGCTTGTCGCTGGCCTCCGATGTTGATTACGATCGGCATGGGCGTGTCCGGCGGCGGCGGCGGGGTGACCTTCAATAGCAGCACCTTCGCTTCCACGATCTTGTCGAAGTCCGCATCGCCCGAGGTCTGAACCACCTCGGCTCGGGTGATTTTCCCCGCGCGATCGACCCAGAGCGCCACGCGGCAAACCCTCGTTTCCGGCGGCTTGGATGCCTCCGCCCGTTTGATGAGTTCTTCGTAGGTGGGCGAAGCGCACCCGGCGAACGCAAGGACGGCGGCGGCGAGGACCGCGCGCCGAGCCCCGGATCCAGGGAAACATGCGTGATGATCGGTACGACGAAACATGCGAGTCGGATCGAAATGACCCGGATGGGCCGGGGAGATATTTCGTGCGGATGCTGGATCGATCGTCATGTCTTGACGAGTTGAAAAGCGCCGCGGTCGGCAAAGTGCGTGCTGGACGGCGCGAGCGGTTTCACGGAAGGACGAGGTGATGAGCGTTCACATTTCCACCACGTATCGCGGCGGGTTGCGCTGCGAGTCCACACACGGGCCTTCGCAAAGCCAGCTGCTCACCGATGCGCCGGCGGACAATATGGGAAAGGGCGAGGCGTATTCGCCCACCGATCTCGTGGCCACGGCGCTCGCCACCTGCATGGCGACGACGATGGGAATCTACGCGCAGCGCCACGAGATCGACCTGCGCGGGATGGCGGTCGCGGTGGAAAAGGAAATGTCGAAGGACGGGCCGCGCCGCATCGCGCAACTCACGGTGGAATTGCACGTGCCGCTCTCAGAGTCGCATCCGCATCGCGAAGCCGTGGAGCGCGCGGCGCTGACTTGCCCGGTGGCGAAGAGCCTGCATCCGGACGTGGCGCTGCCGGTGAAGTTTGTGTGGAGCGATCCGCGCTAGCGTCGCTGTTGTGCGGCAGTAAGCGGCGGGAGCGCGAGGATCGTGGGTGACGCGGTATCGTCAATGTGCTGCGCGGCAGCGGCCTTGAGTTCGCGCCAGCGCGGCCAGTCGTAGTCGGGCGCCCAGACGATGTGACGCAGCAGGCTGCGCCACTCGATGACCGCGCGCTCGATGTCGCCGGGACGAAGGAACTCGGTGAGCAGCTTTTGCCGCGCGGTGCCGTGGGCGATGATCTCGCGGACGACTTCGCTGGCGCCGTCGCCGTAGGTGAGCGGCACGCCCATTTCCAAATAGCCGGGCACATCCGCACGCTCGTAGAGGCGCTGGCAGAGCGCGCCGAGCCGGCCGCCGAGCGGCGAATCTTCGCCGGCGAAACGTGGCCCGGCGCGCAGGTTAGCGAGGTCGAAGATGAGCTCGGGAATTGCGTAACTTTCATCCTCGAGCGCGGCAGCGATGGCGAGGCCTTCGCCGTGATGAAAGAAGCTGAAGACGATGCCGCGTCGCGTCGGCGTGCCATCGAACGCGACGAGGCCGAGGCGCCGCCAGAGGTAGGCGGACGACGCGGTGATCTCGACCTTTGCGCAGTAGCGCTCAAGCTCCGGGCAGCCGCGGCAGGGTGGGGGAAGCTCGCGGCGCTGCGGTGGATCGAGCAGCATCGCGCCGTGGGAGTCGCGCCAGGCGGGGATGGCGACGTCCGCGTACGTGATGCGGGCAACGAGCACATCGCCGCGAGGCGTAAACGAGGCGAGGCGACCGCCGCCAGAGAGCGCGGGGAGGCGCGCGACGATTTGTGAGTCAAACTGATCGGCGGCGACGCGCGGGACGCCGAGGGCGCGCTTGAGCGTGGGTGTGAGGGCGAGCGTTCCATCCGAGCGGCGGGTGCCGAGCGGGAGCTCACGGCCGTAGAGTTTGTCGCGGCCGCCGCTGAGTTTGCACAGATTGCCGAGACCGCGGCCTTCGAGCGTGCGCGGGATGGAAAGTGCAGGCCGCCAATGCTCACCCTCGCGGATCAAGGCCTGGCCAAGCGTGGCGGGCGACGGGCCGTCGGGCATCGGCTCCCATTCGCCGTGCGAATTTTGCATCTCCGCGATGCCGCGTCGGGCGAAGCGGGCGCGCTCGGCATCGACCCGGAGAGCGCACGGCATCGGCCCGGTTTCGCGGGAATGTTCGATGCCGAGGGGAATGGGCTGCGAGGTGAAAAGCCGTTGATTCAACTCGAGGGCGGCGGCGAACGGCTCTTCGCCCCGCTGCGCCGCGGCGTGCATGACGGCGAGCGTGGTGGGCCAATCAACGAGCGAAGACCGGCGGAGCTGGCGCGGGCGGCCATCGTGCAGGCGCGGCGGGCGCGAGGAGATGAGCGCGTAGCCGGCGTCGTCGAGGCCGCGGCGTCCGGCGCGACCGTACATTTGCAGCAGCTCATCGGGCGAAACCTGGTGCTCGAAATTCCCGATCATGTAGCGCGTGTCGGTGACGACGACGGAGCGCATGGAGAAGTTGATGCCGGCGGCGAGGCCCATTGTGGCGACCACGGCGCGGAGCTGGCCAGCCTTGGCCAGTGGCTCGATGAGGCCGGCGCGCTGCGCGTAGCTGAGGCCGCTGTGGTGCCAGGCGAC
>JBAVML010000439.1:0-4189 GCA_049690035.1 Chthoniobacteraceae bacterium | reverse complement strand
CCTGCCCGGCGGTTTCGATTTTCCCGCGACGGACGAGAGTGCCATCCGGCGCCGAGATGTCGATCACGTCGATCTTCGAACGGCGCCAGTCATTTCCATAACCCACCACGAAAAGGAACCGGTCGGTGGCGGCGATCGTGCTGCCGTAGCTCCCGAGGCTCAACGTGTCGGCCTGCTTCGGGTGAACGGGATCGCTCAGGTCGAAGGAGGTGACCTGTAGGCCGCTCTGGTTGTTGTCGTAAACTTGCGAGACGACGTAAAGCGCCGAGCCGACGAGCCGGCTTTCCACGAAGTAACCCGGGTAAGACACGCGAGCGAGTTCCACCGGCTTGCCACGCTTGACGCCCGCGATGACGATCGCGCCACTTCCCGGAGTGTAGGATGTAGAAGCTGATTTCCCAACGAGCCTGACGGGAGCTAACGCGATCGAAAAATAGTAGGACGGCCGCGTGAGCAACGCGACGTGTTCCGGGTCGAGGAGGTACATCTGCTCGCCGCGGTTTGGCTCGCGGAGTTGGCCGAGCATCGTGGGATCATCGGGATCCGAAATGTCGAAAACCTGGAGGCCGCGGAGCTGATTGAAAAAGTAAAGGCGCTTGCCGTCCACCCGCCAGATGTCGGACTCCACCACTTCACGCGAAACCGACGGGCTGGCGCTGCCACTCACCGTGACCGCATCCGCTTTCGCGGCACTAAGCGCGACGGCTCCGGACATCACACCGCCCGTGCCGGTCATGCCGCTGCTCGTTACCAGGGCTGGATCCGCGAGGAAGAGGCGGGCGCCGGCCCCGCTGTCGCTCGTCTCCGGCGTCACGCGTTCCCCAGTCGCGATCAGCGCGCGCGGCGATACGGCGGACTTCAGCATGAATCCGATCATCCCGCCGGCGGGGTCCGCTTGTCTTTTCCCGAGCATTTTCCACGGCTTCGCCTTGATCCCTGTCCGCTGCTGGAGCGTCACGCTTTTGAAGCCCGGCGGGACGTTGACAAAGACAACCTTGCCGCGGACCGGGCCGAGCGTCGGCCCCGCACCGTGCGCTGCCATCGGGAGCATTGAACCGATGAGAACAATCAAACAGAAGGCAAGATGGCGGAGGTGCGCTTTCATGGCGAGGGCTTCAAAAAAATGAGACAGGGAGGGGCCGGAGGGAGGCCGGGAGTTTGCGCAGAGATCCCCGAAACCACAAGCGAGAACGCGGATGAATGCCTGGATTTGCACTTTGCGGCATCTTCTCGGGGATGCTACACGAGGATATGAGATTCCTCGCTTTCGCCCTTCTACTGCTGGTCGGCGCGGGATGTGAAAAGAAGCCTTCCCCAGAGGAAGTCGAGCAGAAGCGGGAGGCGGAAGCGGCGGCGCGTCCAACGGCGACGCCGAAATTCCAGGACCGACTGAAGGATTACAAGAGTCCGCTCGACAAGAAACCCACTCGTTAAAATCGCGCCCTGCCGAACTGAGGCCCGAACGTTACTTTGTGGGCGGCCCGTCGGAGCGACCGCCCTGCTTGAGCGACGGCTCGTGGCGGATGTCTTCACCCTTGTAGAGATAAAAGACCTCCTCAGCAATATTCGTGGCATGATCGGCCACGCGTTCAATCGCCTGGGCGACGGTCATCAGATGGAGCGCGCGAGTAACTGAATTCGGATTTGCGATCATGGTTTCGGTCAGGTCGCGTTGCAATTGTTTGTTGATGCTGTCCACGGAGTGATCACGAGCGATGATTTCCACCGCAAGTTCGTGGTTTTCATCCACAAAGGCGGTGATGGAATCACGCAACATTTCCTGCGCGATATCGGCCATCATCGGGATTTCGATCAGAGGGTGGAGCAGTGGTTCGGCGTTCAGCTTCCGGGCCCGCCGCGCGATCTTCGTCGCCTGGTCGGCGATGCGTTCGAGGTTATTGGAAATCTTCGACGCCGTGAGCATCAGCCGGCAATCGCGGGCGATCGGTCCATGAGTAGCCATGTAGGTGATCACCAGTTCGTCGATGTAAACCTCGAGCTGATCGACCTGCGCATCCTCGCCTTCCGCCACGTCGGCAAGCCGATCATCGCGATCCAGGAGAGCGCGCATCGCCACGGAGAGATTGCGCTCCGTCAGGCCGCTCATCATGAGCAGTTGCTCACGAATATCGACGAGTTGCTGTTCCCAGAAGTGGCTCATTTATCTACACGAAGTCTAGGCCTGATTTTGATCAATATCTAACGTCAAAATTGCGTCAGACGAAATTGGGACGGCCGCGGCGCGGCGTCAATCCCCCGATCAAGCGGCGACTCATCCAAACCGTCCCGTGATGTAATCCTCCGTCTGCTTTTGCGTGGGATTGGTGAAAATCTTCTCCGTCCGGGAAAACTCGATCAATTTCCCGAGATAAAAGAACGCGGTGTGATCCGAGGTTCGCCCCGCCTGCTGCATGTTGTGCGTCACCACCACGATCGTGTAGTTCTTCTTCAGTTCGTGAATGAGTTCCTCGACCTTGCCGGTGGCGATCGGATCGAGCGCGGAACACGGCTCGTCCATGAGCAGGATCTCCGGCTTGTTGGCGATGGCGCGGGCGATGCACAGCCGCTGCTGCTGTCCGCCGGAAAGCCCGAGCGCGCTTTCGTGCAGGCGATCTTTCACCTCGTCCCAGAGCGCGGAGGCGCGCAGCGATTGTTCGACGGTTTCGTCGAGCGCTCGACGGTCGGTCTGCCCGGCGACGCGGAGCGCATACACCACGTTTTCGTAGATCGATTTGGGGAAGGGATTCGACTTCTGGAAGACCATGCCGATCCGCTTGCGCAGGCTGATCACTTCGACGTCTGGATCGTAAATGCTGCGACCGTTGATCACGATGTCGCCTTGGTGATGCACGTTGTCCACGAGGTCATTCATCCGATTCAGATTGCGGAGCAGCGTGGATTTTCCGCACCCGGACGGCCCGATGAACGCCGTCACTTTCTTCTCCGGAATGCCGAGCTCGATTCCGTGCAGCGCCTGCTTTCCGCTGTAAAAGAAACTGAAATTCTGGATGTGGATGTACCGTGAGGCGCCGGCATCTTCGCCTTCGGTATCGAGATCGGATTGCGGCAGCGTCTGGCCCGTGGACATGGTTTTGGGTCGGTGAGTTTTACTTAGCATGCGGATTAGAACGCACCAGTCTTGTATTTCCGCCGGAGGCGTTCGCGGAGAAGGATGGCGCCAAGATTCAACAGGACTACCAGGCCGATGAGGAGCAGCGTCGTGGCGTAGACCATCGGCTTGGCGGCCTCGGAGTCGGGCGACTGGAAGCCGAGATCGTAGATGTGAAAGCCGAGGTGCATGAACTTCCGATCAAGGTGGATAAACGGCGCGACGGCATCGAGCGGCAGGCTCGGGGCGAGCTTGACCACCCCGACGAGCATCAGCGGCGCAACCTCCCCGGCACCGCGTGCCATGGCGAGGATGAGGCCGGTGAGGATGCCGGGGATGGAACTGGGCAGGATGATGTTCTGAATCGTCTGCCACTTCGAGGCGCCGCACGCGAGCGACGCCTCGCGCATCCCGCGCGGCACGGCGCTGATCGCTTCCTCAGTAGCCACGATCACCACCGGCACGGTCATGAGCGCGAGCGTGGCCGCGGCCCAGAGAATGCCGCCGGTGCCGAAGGTCGGCGTGGGCAGGCGCGAGGCGTAGAGCCATGAGTCGATTCCGCCACCGACCGCATAAACGAAGAAACCCAGCCCGAAGACGCCGAAGACAATCGAGGGCACGCCGGCGAGGTTATTCACCGCGATCCGCACCGCGCGCACGAAGAAACCCTGCCGCGCATACTCGCGCAGATAGATCGCCGCGAGCACCCCGAACGGCACCACCGCGAGACTCATCAGCAGCGTCATCACGAACGTGCCGAAGATCGCGGGGAAGATGCCGCCTTCGGTGTTCGCCTCGCGTGGCGCTTCGGTGAGGAACACCCAGAAGTTGTGCAGGAACCAGCCGACCCGCTGCGCGAACGTGAGCTGATTGGGATAGTAGAATGACACGAGTTGTCCGATCGGCATCGTCCGCTCACTACCGCCTGGGAGTCTGTAGCTCAGCGTCCACCCGCTTTGCTCCTCGCGCAGCGCACCGGCTTTCGCGGCGAGGACTTCGTATTTCGCCTGCAAGGCTTTCTCCTCCGCCTGCATCGCCGCAATCCGCGCGGGCGCGTTGACGAGGAGCGCTCCTTGTTCG
>JBAVML010000438.1:0-2245 GCA_049690035.1 Chthoniobacteraceae bacterium | reverse complement strand
GACACGACTACATCGCTCGGTATCTACCCGAACTTTGGATCGAACTCTTTGGTCTTCAATAACTTCGCCGTCAACGTCGGCGCTTCGCCGCTTCCAACCACCTACGCCAATTGGGCCGCTCAAATATTTCTGGGCGCGCCTGGCGCAGACTCCAGCCCCACCGCTGATCCCGATCAAGACGGAGTCAACAATCGCTTGGAGTATGCGCTTCGCCGCAATTCTCTTGGCTCCGAAGGCGGACCGTTGAAACAAACCATTGCAGCCAATGGCGAAAAACGTCTGGAGTTCACGTGGAACAGCCACGCCACCGATCTCGGCTACCAACTCATCGGTGGGAGTGATCTTGCAACGAGCGCCAGTTGGCCTCCGTTGAACTTTGACGTCGTCGGGCAGCAGGTGGAGGGAGATACGTGGAGGGTAACGATTCGACCGGTGGGCATCACGGGGAACCGGTACTTTTTTCGCCTGAGGATCAACCAAACGGCTCCTTAGGGGGTCCAAGCCCGCGGCAAGCGGGAATGAACTGGAGGCAGCCGCATCCTTGCGGTAATGCAGGGATTCCTGATGTCCGACGAACCTTCCTCCAACAGCACGAGTGCCGATTCCTTCGAGCACCGGGTGCGCTTCGGCAGCTTCGAAATTCTCCGCACGGAGGAGGGCAAGCAATTCCTCCTGGGTAAGGGTGCGTTCGGGCGGACCTACAAGGCACGCCACGTTTTCCTGGAGCGCACGGTGGCGCTCAAAATCATCAACGACAAATTCCTGGCTGACGCAAAGGCCCGCGAACGATTTCTCCACGAGGCGCGCGCGGCGGCGAAGCTTTCGCATCCCCACATCGCGCAGATCCTCGATTTCGGGGAAACCGACGGTATCCTCTATTACGCGATGGAGTACTGCAGTGGCGGGGACCTCGCGGATTACGTGAAGCGCAACGGGCCGCTCTCCGTGGTGCAGACCGTGCAGATCGGGCTGCAAGTGGCCAGCGCTCTGCAATGCGCGCACGCGGCCGGGTTCATTCATCGCGACCTCAAGCCCTCCAATCTCATGCTCGCTTTGCCGGACGGCCCGATCGTGACGAAGTTGATCGACTTCGGTCTCGTCATCGCCGCGCCTGCCGAGGATGCGGTGCCGATCGATCCCGATGACATGCCGACGATCGAACAGCGCTTCATCGGCACCCCGCTTTTCGCGAGCCCGGAGCAACTCCTGGTGCAGCCGCTCGATGCGCGCAGTGATTTTTTCGCGCTCGGCATGACGCTGTGGTTTCTGATCCTCGGCACGGCGCCGGACCAGGGAAATTCGGCGGCGATCGTGGCCGCACGCCTCAAGGCGGACTCCTATGCACCGCGGCTCCCGCGCAAGCTGCCGCAGGCCTTTCACGCGGTGGTCGCCCGGCTGCTGGAAAAGCGACCGGAGAACCGTTTCGCGAATGCGACCCAGCTCGTCGCGGCCTTCGGCAAGTGCGCCGCCGGGCTGGGGTTGCCGGCGGGGCCTTCGTCCTCCTATGTCATCGGCACGGGAGAGGACGATCAGGACGCGGGACCGCCGGAGCCCGCGGCCCTCGAGGCGATCGATGCCCCGGTGGAGGAATGTTACACGCTGCAAGGGCAGCGCGGTGGCAATCCGACGGGTGCCGATTACGAAGCCACCTCGCTTACCGACCAGAGCACGGTCTGGTTGCACTTTCTCAAGCCTGTCATCGTTGCGCACGGGAAGATGCTCGAGCGCGCGCGAAAGAACATCGGCTTCCTTCAGCGGCGTCCCCTGCCCGCCGTCCTGCAACCCATGGCGCTGCGCGCGCACACCGATCGCACCATCATCGTGCTGGAAGCTCCCGCCGGCACCGACCTGCTCACGGCCTCCAAAGCAGCCGGCCCGGTGCGCCTCGCGGAAGCCCGCCCGCTGCTGCAGGCCATTGCCAGCGCCTGCGATACGCTCCTCGCTGCCGGTCTCCCCGCGCCGGAACTCGAGGCGCACCGGGTCTTCCTCCGCCAGCCAGCCGGCGCCGCCGCTCTCACCATGGCCGAGCCGCGGCTGCTGCCGCAGTTGCTCACGCACAGCGAAGTGGCGGCGATCGAAGGGGCGCCGCCCGCCGTGGATGAGCCGGGCTGGCAATTTGCCGCGCTCGTTTACCGCGTCCTTTCCGCGCGCAATCTGCCCGCGAAATCGACGCTGACTCCCGAGGATTGCCTGGCGATCCCCGGCCTCGCTGAGGAAGCGAACCGACTCCTCGCCCACGCCCTCG
>JBAVML010000437.1:0-2485 GCA_049690035.1 Chthoniobacteraceae bacterium | reverse complement strand
GAACTCGGCACCGCATGGCAGGGCGCGCCGCTGCGGCCCGTCGCCGGTTTCCGCGGAGCGGGGGAAGTGCGCGAGGGCAAGGTGCCCGAAGGCCACTGGTTCGTCGCCACCGTCGAGCCCATGCATGGCAATGAACTCGCCATCTACCGCACCGCGCCGGTCAGCGATGCGCGCGCTGGCCAGACCGTCCGCATTTCCCTCACCACCAAGCTCAGCGAAGGCCACGCCCTCGCCTGCGGCGACCTCCTCGGCACCGGCAGCGATCAGATCGTCGTCGGCTGGCGGGGCAAGGCCGGCGATGCGGCGAGCACGGTTGGCGTCGCCCTGTGGGCGCCCGAGGACGAGCATGGCACCGAATGGGAGCAGACGGTGATCGACCCAGATGGAATGGCCTGTGAAGACCTTGTTCTCGCCGACCTCAATGGCGATGGGAAGCTCGACATCGTCGCCTCCGGTCGCGCGACGAAGAACGTGAAGATCTACTTAAACGAGACGCCACGGTAAGCGCACTCGGCGAACGTTCACCCCATTCGCGCGAGAATCGCCTCCGCGTCATAGACGCAGCCGCCCCACGTCCCGCCGCTCGCATTTTGCAGTGCGGCCCAGATGCGCGTGTCGTCGGGCAGTGCGGGATGGGGCGCGAGATCCTCGCGCGAAGCTCGCGCGGCCAGCACTCGCTCGCCTTCGTCGGGGGAAAAGGTGCGCCCGTTTTCGCCGATGAAATCCACGCTGCCCGTCATCGCGCTGCGATCGACGATGACGCGGATGCGATCACCTTCGCGCACCTTACCAATCGGCCCGCCCGCCAGTGCCTCGGGACCGATGTGCCCGAGACATGCGCCGGTCGAGACGCCGGAGAAGCGGGCGTCGGTGAGCAGCGCGACGTGTTTGCCGAACGGCAGCGCCTTCAGTGTGCTGGTGACCTGGTAGGTTTCCTCCATTCCCGTGCCCATGGGGCCGATGCCGCAGAGGACCATGACATCGCCGGCAACGATGCTGCCGGCGCGCAGCGCAGCGATGGCCGCGGCCTCGCTGGTGAAGACGCGGGCGGGGCCTTCGATGCGGAAGACGCCATCCGCGCCGACCACCGATGGGTCGATGGAGGTGGCTTTGATGACGCTGCCTTGCGGCGCGAGATTGCCGAGCGGGAAGACCAGCGTGCCGGTGAGGCCACGCTCGCGGGCGCGCTCTGGCGACATGATCACTTCGTCGGGATCGACGCCGTCGCGCTCGCGGAGAAGCTCGCGGAAACGCAATCGCCGCTCGGAAGTTTCCCACGTTGCGAGATTCTCTCCGAGAGTCGCGCCGGTGGCAGTGCGCGCTCCGAGTTCGAGCAATCCGAGACCGCGCAGGTGCAGCATCACTTCCGGGACGCCACCGGCGAGGAAGACGCGAACGGTGGGATGATACTTGGGGCCGTTGGGCAGCACATCGACGAGGCGCGGCGTGCGTTTGTTGATCTCGATCCAATCCTGAACGGTGGGGCGCGAGAGGCCTGCGGCATGGGCGATGGCGGGGATGTGGAGGAGCAAATTTGTGGAGCCGCCGAAGGCCGCGTGGACCGTGATCGCATTGCGGATTGCGGCATCGGTGAGGATGTCGCGCGTCTTCAGTCCGCGCTCGTCGAGGACGCGGATCGCCCGCGCTGCGCGGGTGGCGATGTCCTTCCAAACAGGCTGTCCCGACGGTGCTAGTGCGCTGTGCGGCAACGCCATGCCGAGCGCCTCGGCGACGACTTGAGAAGTGGCTGCGGTGCCGAGGAATTGGCATCCGCCGCCGGGTGAAGCGCACGCGCGGCAGCCCAGCTCGGCGGCTTCCTTGAGCGTGAGCATGCCGCGCGAGTAGCGCGCGCCGATGGTCTGCACGGCGCCGGCATCCTCGCCATTCGTGGGCGGCAGCGTGACGCCGCCGGGAACGATAATGCCGGGAAGATCGCGCATGCCCGCGATCGCCATCATCATCGCGGGCAGACCCTTGTCGCACGTGGCGACGCCGATCACCCCGGCGCGGCGCGGCAGCGAGCGAATAAGCCGACGGAAGACGACGGCCGCGTCGTTCCGGTAGGGCAGGGAATCGAACATGCCGGTGGTGCCCTGCGTGCGGCCATCGCACGGATCGCTGCACGCCGCGGCGAAGGGCACGGCGCCGAGGGCACGCAACTCGCGCGCGGCGGCCTCGACTTGCAGCGAGATTTCCCAATGCCCGGTGTGAAAACCGAGGGCAATCGGCCGGCCATCGGCCCCGCGCAGTCCGCCCGCCGTGCTGAGGATGAGGAACGCGCGATCATTTGCCGAAGCGGCTTCCCAGCCCATGCCGACATTTTGTGTCAGACCGAAAATATCGCCGCTGGGGCTGCCGCGGAGGAGGTCATCGGTGAGTGGCAGCGCGCCGGCGGGGCCGGGCGCGCGGGTGATGATCTGGTAAATGGAGGGGTCTTCGGCCATGGAGGGCCGAGTGTGCTATTTCCCCCCACGCACCAGCCAGC
>JBAVML010000436.1:0-9309 GCA_049690035.1 Chthoniobacteraceae bacterium | reverse complement strand
CTGATCCCAAGGTCGAGTCGCCGTACTTCGCGCGCTCGAGCAGCGGATCGTCGGGTTGAGCGAAGCGCGCGCGAACGGCATCGCGAAGACGGGCAAGTTCGACTACGCGACACCGGTGAGCGGTTTCGAGATGATCGATGCGCATACCTTCCGCATCCACCTCACGGCGCCGTATCCGCAGCTTCGCTACTGGATGGCCTTGCCGTGCGCGCTCAGCCCGGTCGCGCGCGAAGCGGTCGAGTACTACGACGGCAAGGTTCATGACGGGAAAGTGCGGCCGGCTTTCCGCTTCTACGCGGTCGGCACCGGCCCCTTTCGCATGCGCGAATACACGCCGCGCCGCCACGTGCGCTACGAGCGAATCGAGGGCTACCACACGAGTGTCTTTCCGAGCGACGGATTCCCGCCGGAGAAGGCCGAGTGGCTCCAGCAGTTTGCCGGCAAGCCGCTTCCGCTCTTCGACGAGTTGCGCATCTCGATCGTGACCGAGACCATTCCCGCTTTCGTGCTCGGACGGCAGGGTTATCTCGACGGCATCACCGCGAACAAGGACGCCTTCGCGGCAATCGTCACCGCGGACCAAAAGCTCACGCCCAAATACGCCGCGCGCGGGATGGAGCTCGAGCTGGTCGGGCTGCCGGGAACTTTCTACATCACTTTTAACATGCAGGACCCGGTGGTCGGCGCGAACGCGAAGCTGCGCAAGGCACTCTCGTGCGCCTGCGACATGCGCGCGTACGTGCAGATCTTCTACAGCGGCGTCGCGCCGGTCTCGAACCAGCTCGTTCCGCGCGGGCTCTTCGGCTACGATCCGAACTACGTTAATCCGAATGGCTACGACATGGAAAAGGCGAAGCGCCTGCTCGCCGAGGCCGGTTACGCGGATGGCCGCGACGCGCGCACTGGCGAGCAGCTTGTGCTCACCCTCGATGCGTCCGTCGAGGGCACGGAATTGCGCCAGCGCACGGAGTATGAGCAGCGGATGCTCGAGGCAATCGGCATCAAGGTAAAAATTAACGAGCTGACCGCCGCGCGCGCGCTCGAGCGGATGGAGCAGGGCGATTTCCAACTGAGCACCGGCACGGGTTGGGCCATGGACTATCCCGATCCGGAGAATTTCTTCATGATCTTCTACAGCAAAAATTTCCCTCGCGAGGGCGCCAATTACTGCCGTTACAACAACCCAGAGTTTGACCGCGCCTACGAGGAAATGGCGACGATGGACGACGGCCCCGAGCGGCTCGCCATCATTCAGAAAATGAACGCGCTGCTCGCTGAGGATTGCCCGGTGATCTGGCAGTTCGACAAGGCCTTCTACGTCGCCACCCAACCGTGGGGTCGCTGGACGCACAACACGCCCGTGATCGAGGGCGGCTTCAATAAATATCACCAGGTCGATCCCGTGCTGCGCGAGAAGCTCCGCGGCGAATGGAACCGTAAGCCCGCGTGGCCGCCGATCGCGCTCGGCGCGCTCGTCGCCGCGGGCCTGATCTACGCCGTGCGCTGGAACCGCCGCGCCCATGTTTAGCTATCTCGTTCGCCGGCTGCTTTACGCGGTGCCGATTCTCCTCGGCGTGATCTTCATCACCTTCCTCCTCGACAACGTGATGATGTCTCCCGACGCGAAAGCCTCGCGCGTGCTCGGGCCGAAAGCGACCGGAACGGTGCGCAGCGAGTGGATTCACAACCGCGGACTCGACCGGCCGCTGCCGACGCAATTTGTCCACTACGTCGGCGATCTCGTGACGTTGCAATTCGGCACGAGCTGGGTCACCGGCCGCGAGCTGCGAGATATTTTTTTGAAGGGCGCCGGCCCGTCGCTCTGCATCACGGTGCCCGGTTTTGTCGCCGCTTTTTTCGCCTCGGTCGGGCTCGCGCTGTTCCAGGTTTTCGTGCGCGACTCGCCGGTCGATCGGTGGCTCACCGTCGCGTGCGTCGCGCTGATGAGCATCCCGACCATGGTCTATGTGATCTTCACGCAGGCGTTCCTCGCGCTGGGTCTCAGCTATTTCCCGGCCTACGGTTTCAGCTTCGATGGCTTCGGCGTCGCGCGCTTCATCGCCCTGCCGATCGTGATCTTCATGCTCATCAATCTCGGCCACGACGCGCGGCTCTACCGCGCCATTTTTCTCGAAGAGATCGGGCAGGATTACGTCCGCACCGCCCAGGCCAAGGGGCTGGCCAATGCCCGCGTGCTCGGCATCCACGTCTTTAAGAACGGCCTCATCGCGATCATAACGCTGGTCGTCGCCGAGTTGCCGCGGTTGGTGCTCGGCTCGCTGCTCATTGAGAGCCTTTTCGGCATCCCTGGCCTCGGCGCCGTCCTCGTGCAGGGAATTCAAACCGGCGATCAACCCGTGGTGATGACGAGCGTTTTCCTCGGCTCGGTTCTTTACCTCGTGGCGCTCACCCTCACCGACGTCTTCTACGCGCTGGCCGATCCGCGCATCCGCCTCTCGTGAACTTCCTCGACCACTGGCTCACGCAGGATCTCCTCGTCATCGGCGCCTTCGCGCTCGTCTTCTTTCTCGTCCGCGCCGGGGCGCGAAACGAACGCTGGCACCGCGCCTGGACGCGCCTGAAGCGCGACCGCACCGGCTTGATCGCTTTCGGCGTGGTGCTGCTCTATCTCTTCATCGGCGCGCTGGAGACCCTGCGCATTCCGCATGGCACCGACACGCAAAGCATGATCGACATTTTCACCCGCGGCGTCGCGGTGGAGAAGAGCTACAGCGCGCCGCTCGCCGACGAACTGCTGGGCTCGGTGCGGCACGAAAAGCTCAACGGCCGGCATCTGCTCGGCACCGACGTGCTCGGCAAGGACGTCTTCGTGCAAATGATCAAAGCCTGCCGCACCGCGCTCGTCATCGGCGGACTGACCAGCGCGATCTACGTCCCACTCGGCGCGCTGCTCGGCGTGCTCGCCGGCTACTTCCGGCGCTGGGTCGATGATGTCATCCAGTACATCTACAGCACGCTCGCTTCGATCCCGGAGATCCTCCTGCTCGTCGCCATCCTCATGGTCCTCGGGAAAGGTCTCGGCACCATGTCCCTCGCCCTCGGCGTCACCGGCTGGGTCGGGCTCTGCCGCCTGATTCGTGGTGAAACGATGCGCCAAAGCGAGCGCCCCTACGTCGCCGCCGCGCGCGCCATCGGCCAGTCGCACCGCAATATCGTCGTCCGCCATTTGTTGCCGAACGTCATGCACCTCGTCCTGATCAGCTTCGTGCTCGGTTTCTCGAACATCGTGCTCGCCGAGGCGATCCTCAGCTACCTCGGCGTCGGCGCGCCGGTCGGCACCTCGAGCTGGGGCATCATGATCGACGCCGGACGCACCGAACTCGGCCGCGATCCTCTCGTCTGGTGGAATATCAGCGCGGCCACCGCCGCCCTCTTCGGCCTGGTCCTCTCGCTCAATATTTTCGGCGATTCGCTCCGCAGGGCGTTCGATCCGAAGCGCGGATAATTCCGCACCTCGCACTTCCGTCTCCTTGGAAGCAAGGAGAAGCGTGGCGATCGTGGCGGGCTCCCTCGACTGTGGCCAAGTCCCCCGCCCCGGCTCACCGCCACGCCGCCCGGAAGTTTATCGAGCGCGGCAGAGGTATTTGCAGAGGAAGAAAGGTATGTTTAAGAGATTTTATACTAAAGTAATCGGTGCCGTCATTTTCCTGACGGCGATTAACCGTGCCAGCGCTATTTCGATTCTTACCATCGGTGACACCCATGAATTGGGTTTTGTGGATCCCGGAATCCCCGCGGGTGATCCTTATATCGCCCCGTATCTCAATCAATTGATCACCATGTCCCTCGGGGCGACCACCAACATCGACGGCAACACCTTTACGCGCTCGCTGAATTCCTTCAGTTCGTTGGACGCCGCCGTATTCGCCTCGCGAACTACGGCCTCCGATACCGTCACGATTGATCTGGGTACTGGAGGCTACGAATATCTTTTAGCGAAATACGATGGTCCCAACTATGGGAGTGAGGTTTGGTATATCGGCGGGCTCACGGGCAGCCTCTCGATCCCCTCGCGTGGTGGGACTTATGGAATTTCCGGAACTTCCCTTTTCACCGGCACTCCGGGCACTCCTGTTGGTCCGGGTCCGGCTCAGTCCGTCCCGGATAGTGGCTCTGCACTGGGAATGTTCGGAAGCGCGCTTGCAGCCATGATGGTTCTGCGCCGGAAGACCGCACCCGCAAGTTAAGAAGGGGGTGTCGCGGGTGGGCCTTAGGGAAAGCCTGAGTGCCTGAGCTGGTTTGGCTCCCTCGGGGCCTGGGTCGCGCCCAGTTTCCCCCGGTGAAAGATTGACGGGGAGATTGTCGAGCCCCCGGAGGTGTCTTAAGCATCTCACCATGTCGCAATCCTCCCTTGGCCAGTTGCTCATGACGGGTGTGCCCGGACCGGAACTCGATGCCGCCACTGCGGCGACGTTTCGCCGTATCCAGCCGGGAGCGTTCATCCTTTTTGGACGGAATATTCAGACGCCGGGGCAACTGCGGAAGTTGATCGATGACCTGCGCGAGTTGAGCGAGATCGAGCCGATCATCACCATCGACCAGGAGGGCGGGCGGGTGTCGCGGTTGAAGCTGGTCGGGAACGAACCGCCGAACGCGAATCAACTGCGGGACAAGGGCGATGTGGACCTCATTGAGCGGCATGGGCGGATCACTGGCCGGCTACTGCGCATCTTCGGCTTCAATCTCGATCTCTGCCCGGTGCTCGATATTTCGTTCGACGACGAGGCGGACAACTCGCTGCGTGGCCGCTGCTACGGCAACGATGTCGCGCAGGTGATCCGCAACGCGGGCGCTTTCAATCGCGGGCTGCGTGGCGAAGGCATCCGGAGCTGCGGCAAACATTTTCCCGGTTACTCGCGGGCGGGCCTCGATGCGCATCACGAGCTGCCCACGATCGATCTTTCGCGCGCGGAGCTCGAGGCTCACGAGCTCGCGGTCTTCCGCCACTTTTCCACGAAGGAGAGTGCGAATGGCAACGAAGTGGACTCGATGATGATCGGCCACGCGTTTTACCCCGCGCTCGATGCCTCGGGCGTGCCGTCATCGCTGTCGCGGCGGGTGATCACCGATCTGCTGCGCGGTGAACTCGCTTTTCGCGGACTGGTGATGACGGACGACCTCGACATGGGCGCGATCCTCGAGCCTTACGGCAAAGGCGAGAGCGGGCTGGAGCAGGTGATTCACACGGCGATCAATGCGGGGAACGATGTCGCGATGATCTGTCATCGGGTGGAGATGGTGGCGCTGGCGCACGGGTTTTTGTCCGGCGTGCCGCGGGCGGAATTGGATCGCGCGCTGGCCAGCGTGGCTGCGTTCAAGGCGAAGCTCGTACCCGCGGATCCTTTTACGGAAGAGGAGTTCCGGCGGCGGGATGAGGAGGTGTGGAAGCTGCGCGTGGACACGCTCGGTGCGGAATTGGCCGCGCAGCGCAGCCCGGAAGACGGGAAGCGGTCGCCGGTCGAAACTTACTGAGGGCCATATTTTTCTGCCCGGCTGGCGGCCGCCGCGTTCCGCCTTGCCCGGTGCGCCGTGGGTGCCCATGCTGCGCGGCCATGCTCAACTGGATCTGGCTCTCCATGCTCGTCGTCGCGGTGCTGGTGGGCGGGTTTACGGGGAAGCTGCCGGAGGTGACGAAGGGAGCATTTACCTCTGCTACCGATGCGGTGATGGTGATCGCGCTGCCGCTGGTGGGGATCATGGCGATCTGGCTGGGGATCATGCGGCTGGCGGAGCGCGCGGGCCTGGTGCAACTGATCGCGCACGGGCTGCGGCCCGTGTTGCGGCGGCTCTTTCCCGACGTGCCGCCGGAGCATCCGGCGATGGGCGCGATGGTGATGAACATGGCGGCGAACATGCTCGGGCTGGGCAACGCGGCGACGCCGCTCGGGCTGCGCGCGATGCAACATCTGGAGGCGCTCAATCCGCGGCCGGGCGTGGCGACCAATGCAATGTGTACTTTCCTCGCGATCAACACGGCATCGATTCAACTCGTGCCGACGACCGCGATCGCGCTGCTCGCGGTGGCGGGCTCGAAGAACCCGACGGCGATCGTGGTGACGGCGTTTCTCGCGACATGCTGCGCCGCGTGCTCGGGAGTTTTTTCGGCGAAGGTGCTGGAGCGGCTGCCAATGTTTCGCATCAAGGATGAAGGCGGAGCCGAGCGAAGCGAGAGAGCCGCGGACGCAGGCGGGGCAACGAAGAAGGATGAGGTGGCGGTGGAGAAGGTCGAGGCTGCGGCGTTGACGGCGAAGGGCCGAATGCTGCTGAGGATTTTCGGGGGAGCCTTCGGGGTGATGTTTTTGCTGCTGGCGTTCCCCGATCTCATGCGCGGCCTAGTGCCATGGACGATTCCGCCGCTGTCGGCGGATCTGGCGGGCAAAGGTCCGGTGATCCGTTCGCTTTTCGCGATCTCGACTCTGGCGGTGCCGTTCCTCCTCTCGTTCTTCCCGCTCTACGCGGCGCTGCGCGGGGTGAAGGTGTATGAGCAGTTCACGGAGGGGGCGAAGGAGGCGTTCGCGGTGGCGCAGCGGATCGTGCCCTTCCTCGTCGCCATGCTGGTGGCGATCCGCATGCTGCGGGAAGCGGGGGTGATCGATCTACTCACGCGGACGCTCGCGCCGGTGCTGAGCGCGATTCATTTTCCCGCCGACCTGCTGCCGATGGTGCTGATGCGGCCGCTGAGCGGGAGCGCGACGCAGGGGCTCTTCGTGGAGCTGATCAATCGCCTCGGCCCGGACACGCTGACCAGCCGGATCGCGGGGACGATCTACGGGAGCACCGAGACGACATTTTATGTGCTGGCGGTCTACTTTGGCAGCGTGTCGATCCGACAGACGCGGCATGCGGTGGCGGCGGGGCTGATTGCCGACACGGTCGCCGTGATCGCGTCCACGGCGATCTGCACGGTGATCTTCCGCTAGCCGCAAGCTAAGGAGCGACGGGAACGAGGCCGCTCTTGGCGAGAAGCTGGCGGCATTTCTCGCTTTGCAGAAAGTCGAGCAGGCGCCGCCGGGCTCCGGTCGGCTTATCGGCGAAGACCACCAGGACAGGGCGCGCCAGGGGATAGCTGCGGTCGACGAGTTGCGCCGGGTCGGGAGCCACGGGGGCACCCGCGTCGTTCCGCAGGGCGAGGGCGAAGACTTCCTTGCCATCGGCCCAGCGCGGGGCGGCGATGGTCATGGAGCCGCCGGTGAACTCGACGGTATTGTGCGCATCCTCGCCGCTGACCACGATCTCGAATTTCCCGAGCGGGGCGCGCCGGATTTCGCCATAGACCCAGCCGACGAACTGCTCCCAGACGCCCTGACCGCGCTCGTAGTTGTAGAATTTGATCGGGCGGTCCACCCCGCCGAGCTGTTTCCAGTTGGTCACCTCGTTCTCGTAGATCTGGCGCATCTGCTCCTTGGAGAGCGCGCGCACGCCGCTCTCCCAAACGTCGCGCGAGACGAGAACAGCGGTGGCCTGGGTGGCCAGCGGCACCTCGACGAACGGCTTCTCGGGGGCAATCGCGCGGTCCTCTCCCGTCATCGGCCGCACCGTAAAAGCGGCATCCGCCAGGCCGTCGGCGAGCATCTGGACCGCTGCGGCGCTGTTCGCTTCACCCTTGATCGCTGCGTCCACTCCCGCCTCGTGTATGGCGGGTAGCAATGAGGCCAGAACCTGCCCGACGGCGGGCGAATTGTAGAGGCGCAACGTCTGCGCTGACGCTGCCAAAGGCATCGATGCGAGAAGGCCGCCGGCTAGCAGGAGAAGGGAACGAAGATACTGCATTTGCGTCATGGCTTGCGTCGTTGGTGGCGGTCGAGGAACTCGATAGTAGCAAAACGTCGCCGTTGCCCGAGGTCGATAGTCCCTAGGGAAACTACCTAGGAAAGGCGAGGGTTACTTGCGCCGAAGCGGGAACAAGCATGGCACCATCGATGCTTTCAATAACTACCATAATCCTGTATTCAATGAAATACCCTACGCTACGGACAGCACTCCTCCTCCTCCTCACGACCACGACGGTCTCCTTCGCCACAGTGGACGACATCCTCGCCAACCTCGGCGCGTTCAAACCCAAAATCACGGTCAGCGACACCTACAGTGAGAAAGTTCTCACCGAGGTGGACGACGGCAATACATTCCGCAATGTCGAATCGAATCCCGAGCGGATCGCTGTTTCCCTCACCGCAAACCTCAATGGCGCGGACGTCGGAGCGATCGACGCGGACACCGCCGTCGGGATCACCGCGGGATACTTCGATCATTCCGGAGTGCTCGGCGAGGCGGCTGACTACAAGTTGGGCAACAAGCGGGCGACTTTCCCGCTGCTCAAGGATATGGAGCGTGCCAACGGCGACACTTACCAAGTGCAGGTCGGCGCGGTGATCTACGCCTGGACCGACAAGCAACTGACCGTCACCGTCACCTGCACGGACATCGAAGCGGCTGGGGTGAATGACATCGCGACCAGTGACTATGTCGGCATCGCGGATCCGGGGACCACGGTTTCCTTCGCTGGAGATACCACGGACGTGACGGTCAACTTCGGAGATGCGACCGGGACACGGCGCGTTTTCCTGAAGGGAGAAAGCGCCACCGTTACCAGGAGCTTCGGTTCCGAAGCCGCAGGTAACAATGAGGATCTCGACCTGATCGAAGTAAACGTGAAAGGTGCTGCCGATGTGGTGGGGCCCGTGGTCAAGGCCGCCTTCCCGGCTACGATCGCCGCCAACCGCACTATCAATATCGCGGGTTCCGCCACCGACGATCAAACCACGGCAACCTTCGATTCCATCACCGTGAACGGCGTTGAATCAACACCAGCGAGCAGCAGTTCCACCGACGCGGAGAACGGCTCATTGAACTGGAACGTCACCGGCCTGCCGATGGTCAAAGGCAAGAATGTCGTCGTGCTGTCCTTTTCTGATGAAGACGGAAATGTCACCCAGGTGACCAAGACCTATGTGCCAGATGGCAAAGGTCCGATCGTCAAAGCAAACTTCCCGCTCAAGCCGACCGGCACGAACACGATCGATATCACCGGCTTCGCTGATGACGCTACGCTCATCACTCTCGACGGCGTCACCGTGAACGGCGCCGCGGTGACGCCCGCGAGCGTCGGCCCGGGCGACAATGGCGCCGATGCCTGGTTGTGGAGCGTCCGCGGAGTGCAATTGGCCAAGGGAAGGAACGTCGTCGTCCTCAGCTTCTCCGACGTGGATGGGAACGTCACAAAAGTAAGCAAGACCTACACGCTCTCCAAGTAAGCTTCGTTTTCCCAACAACAACCAGTGCCGCGCCGGG
>JBAVML010000435.1:0-2718 GCA_049690035.1 Chthoniobacteraceae bacterium | reverse complement strand
AAGCTCCTGCCGACGGAAAGGATCGAGACGCTCTCGCTCTACGTCGCGGCGTGGGTGATGAGCGGATTTTTTCTCACGCAGAATCTAGCCGTCGAAGCCTGGATGGATCGTGGTGAGGCGCTCAGTGAGGCGATCATGCAGCGGGGAGAATGGTGGCGGACGGTGACCGCGCTAACCTTGCATGGCGATGTGGCGCACGTGTCGGCGAACCTCGCGACGGGGCTGCTTTTTGCGGCGTTTGTGATCCCGCATTTCGGCGGTGGACTTGCCTGGCTGGGCATCCTTGTGACTGGCGCGCTCGGGAACGCCATCAACGCCTGGGGCTATCGCGGCGAGGCGCACGCGTCGATCGGCGCCTCCACGGCGGTGTTCGGCGCGCTGGGGATCTTGGTCGGCGCGGAGTTCGTGGCGCGGCTGAGTTCGGCGCACACGCGGAGCCGCTGGCAACTGGTGCTGCCGATCGGCGCGGGGCTGGCGCTGCTCGCGTTTCTCGGCGTGGGTGATGAGCACAAGACGAACATCGATTTCATGGCGCACCTGTGGGGATTCGTGGTCGGTCTGCCCCTCGGCGCCGCGGGTGGCTGGCTGCGGGTGAAGGAACGCGCGCCGCGGTGGATGCAGCGGGTTGCGGCGTTTGCCACGGTGGCGCTGATCGGCTTCGCCTGGCGGCGGGCGTGGAGTTTGCCCCACCTTTGAAAGCAGCCTAGTGCCGGCGTGCGGCCAGGGTGCGTTGCAAGGATTCGCCGAGCGCCTGGATGTGATAGGGCTTGAGGAGCAGATCGCGGAAGCCCAGGTCGATCGTCTTCGCAAGGTCCAGTGATGCACTGTAGCCGGTGGTCAGGATGATCGGGGTATCGTTCCGAATCTGCCAGATGCGCCGGGCGACCTCCACGCCACTCATCAGCGGCATGGTGAGATCGGTGATGACGAGGTCGTAATGCTCCTGGCGAAAACGCGCCAGCGCCTGCGCGGGATCGGTGGCGGCGACGGGGAGGTAGCCGAGCCGGCGGAGAAAGCGCTCGCCGAGAGCGGCCAGCACCGGCTCGTCTTCGATCAGGAGGACGCGCTCGCCGTGGCCGCGCGGAATCGCGGAAACACCGCCGCCTGCCTCCCAAGGTTCATTTTCCAAGGCGGGAAAATAAAGGTGAAATACCGTGCCGCTGCCGGGCTCGCTGTAAACGGTGATCGCGCCATCGTAGGTCTGCATGATGCCGTGGACGACGGAGAGGCCGAGCCCGGTGCCCTTGCAGCTTTCCTTGGTGGTAAAGAAAGGCTCGAAAATGCGCTCGGCAACCTCCGGCGACATGCCCTGGCCGGAGTCGCTGATCGAGAGGCGAACGTAACGCCCCGGGCGCAAATCAGGGTGGGTGTGCGAGAAGTCCGCATCCACATCGAACTTCGCGAGTTTCAACGTGATGCGGCCGGGCTGATCGCCGATCGCGTGCCACGCATTGGTGACGAGATTGCTGACGAGCTGATGCACGTGGGTGGCGTCCGCGAGGACGGCGGGAACATCCGGCTCGCCGACGAAGGAGAGCGACACCATGGTCGGAATGCTGGCGCGCAGGATGCGCAACGCATCCTCGACGGTCTTCCCGAGTTGCAGCGGCGCGCGCGGCTGGTCGCGGTGGCGGCTGAAGGTAAGGATTTGGTTGACCAACTCACGGGCGCGATTGCTCGCGTGGAGGATTTCCCGGAAATTCTGTGCGGTGGCCTCTGGGTTGCCGCTTTCCTGGAGGCCGAATTCGGCGAAGCCAATGATCCCCGCGAGGATGTTATTGAAATCATGCGCGATGCCGCCAGCGAGCGTGCCGATGGCTTCCATTTTTTGCGCGCGCCGGAGCTGAGCTTCGAGACGCTCGCGCTCCCGATGCGCTTTCTCGCGTTCGTCGATGTCTTCCTGGAGCGCTTTGTTGGCGACCTCGAGGTCGAGCATCTTTTTTTCCAGCTTTGCGATCAGCCGGGCGTTGTATTCCTTGAGGTAGATTGACTCCTCTTCCAGCGGAGCGACCGGGGCCTCCGGCTCGGGAACGGTGCTCCGGGCGGAGGCGGCCACTTCGTTGATTGCGTCGATGAATTTTTCCGGCTCGAGCGGCTTGGTAAGGAAGCGGGCCGCGCCGAGACTGAGCGCAAAAGCGGCGTCCTTCGGGTCGGTGTAGGTCGCGGTGTAAAAGATCAGTGGGATGCGGCGAAGGCGGTCGTCCTTTTGCAATTCGCGGCAGAGCTGAAAGCCATCCATCCGGGGCATGAGGATGTCCGAGACGATGAGGTCATAACGGCCACGCTCGGCCAGGCGCAGCGCGTCGAGTCCATTGCTGGCGGAGTCCACTTCATGGCCGTGCCCGCGCAGCAGCGCCTCGAGCATGTAGAGGTTTTCGTCCTTGTCATCGACGCTCAGGATTTTCATGCGACTTCCGCCCTTCCTGGAAGAAAGCTCGTGATCTGCGCGACGAAGGTTTCGGTGGAGATCGGTTTTTCCAGATAGCCGACAAAGCCGAGGCGCAGCGCGCGCTCGCGGTCGCCGGCCATGGCGTAGCTGGTCACGGCCACGATCGGGATATGGGCCACCTCAGGGGTTTCCCTCAGAATGCGCGCGGCTTCGTAGCCGTCCATCTCCGGCATCTGGATATCCATCAAGATGAGATCCGGTTTCGCCGCGCGCGCTTGTTCGAGTGCCTCGAATCCATTCGCGGCATGCATGACCGCGAAACCGCTGCT
>JBAVML010000434.1:0-13577 GCA_049690035.1 Chthoniobacteraceae bacterium | reverse complement strand
AGCGGCGCGCGGCGGCGTGCGGCAGGTGGAAAAAGTGGCGACGGCAGAAGAGGCGACCGCCCTTCTCCACGAACTTGCGAAGGCTGGAGATGTGGTGCTGATCAAAGGCAGCCGCTCGGCGAAAATGGAACGCATCGTGGAGGGATTGCAGACGGCATGATGTACTATCTCCACCTTCTCAGTGAGCGGCACGGGCCCGAATTTCTAAAGGCGTTCAACGTCTTCCAATACATCACCGTGCGCGCGATCGCGGCCGCGGTGACCGCCTTCCTGCTCTCGCTGATGTGCGGCAACTGGGTCATCCGCCGCCTCATCTCGCTGAAGATGGGCCAGCCCATCCGGACCAAGGAAGAAGTCCACAAGCTCTACGAATTGCACGGCGGCAAGGCCGGTACGCCGACCATGGGCGGCGTGCTGCTGCTCGGCGCGGTGCTCGTTTCCTCGCTGCTCTGGGCGCGGCCGGACAACACGGCCGTCTGGCTCTTGCTGCTCTCCCTCGCGATGTGCGGCGGCCTCGGCTTCTGGGACGATTACCTCAAGATTACCAAGAAGAATTCCAAGGGCGTGAGCGAACTCACGAAGCTGATCGGCCAGGGCGTCGTCGCGATCATCGTAGCGAATTATTTTCTGCTGAACCCGGCGATCGAAGTGCAGGCCCGCGCGCTTTACGTCCCTTTCTACAAGGATCCGCTCATCGCGAACCTCGGCATTTTCACCTACGTTTTTTTCGCGCTCGTCATCGTCGGCGCATCGAACGCCGTGAACCTCACCGACGGCCTCGACGGCCTCGCCGCGGGCTGCACCACCACCGCCGCGTTTTGCTACGCCATCCTCGCCTACGTCTGCGGACATGTGAAAATTTCGAGCTATCTGCAGATCCCGTTTTATCCGTTCGCGGGCGAACTCAGCGTGGTCTGCATGGCGCTCGTCGGTGCGTCATTTGGGTTCCTTTGGTTCAACTGTCACCCCGCCAAAGTCTTCATGGGCGACACCGGTTCGCTCGCCATCGGCGGCATGCTCGGCGTCGTCGCCATCTGCACGAAACAGGAACTGCTCCTCGTCGTGGTCGGTGGCGTCTTTGTCATCGAGGCCACGTCGGTCCTGATCCAGCGCACTTGGTTCAAAATCACCAAACGCATGTACGGCGAAGGGCGCCGCGTGTTTTTGATGTCGCCGATTCACCATCATTTCGAGCTGAAAGGATGGAAGGAAAACACCGTGATCGTCCGCTTCTGGATCCTCTCGATCATGTTCGCCTTCCTCGGGCTCGCCACTCTCAAACTGCGTTGAATGTGTCTTACGCCAACAAGCAAATCGCCGTGCTCGGCGCGGGCGAAAGCGGGGAATCCGCCGCCGTCCTTTTGCAGGAAGAAGGAGCCATGATCACGATCCTCGACACCGCTGAAGAGAATAAGCTGCGCAAGAAAATCGACGCGCTCGGCGCGCGCGACATCCGCGTGATCGCCGGCCTCGCGGCCGAACACGAAAGCGCCACTCGTCACTTCGACGTCGCCGTGCTGAGCCCGGGCATCGATCCGGCGGTGCCGCTGGTGCAGAACTTCATCAAACGCCGCATCGAGATGATCGGCGAACTCGAGCTCGCCTACGAGATGTGCGCGTGCCCGATTATCGGCATCACCGGCACGAACGGAAAGACCACGACGACGCAGCTCGTGGAAAAAATGCTCAACGCCTGCGGTGTGAAAACGGTCGCCGCGGGCAACATCGGACCGGCCTTTTCCGCGCGGGTGCGGCAGAGCAAGAACCTCGACGTGATGACCCTGGAGATCAGCTCCTTTCAGCTCGAGACGGTGCGGCGCTTCCACGCGCAAACCACCGTCTGGCTTGGCTTCGCGCCCGATCACCTGGATCGCTACCCTTCGATCGAAGAGTATTACGCCGCGAAGATTCGCATCTTCGAAAACCAGACCGCAGACGACTGGGCGGTGGTCAACTTCCGCGACAAACTGCCGGAACTCGCCGCGCGCAAAATCACGTTTAGCGCGTACGTCAGCGGCGCGGATTTCGAGCTGCGCGACGGCGTTATTTTTTTCCGCAACGAACACGTCCTCGCGCTCGCCGACACGAAGCTGCGCGGCCTGCACAATGCGGAGAATCTCATGGCCGCGCTCGGCGTGGGCTTCGTGCGCGGATTGAGCTTCGCCGAAATGGCCGCGCCGCTGCGCGAATATCAGCCGCTGCCGCATCGCTGCGAACCGATCCGCATCCTCGATGGCGTCGAATTCGTGAACGACTCGAAGGGCACGAATCCCGATTCCGTCGAGAAGGCGCTCGCGTCCGAGACGCGACCAGTCGTGCTGATCGCAGGCGGCAAGGACAAAGGTTTTGAATACGACGCGCTGACCGAACTCGTCGGGCAGAAATGCCGCGCCGTGGTCGTGCTCGGCGAGATGGCCGATCGCATCGAGGCGCTGTGGAAAGATCGCGTCCAGGTCGCCAATGCCGGCTGGTCGCTGGAACGCGCCGTCCAACTCTCTCGCGACCTCGCCGTGCCGGGCGACGTCGTCCTGCTCAGTCCCGGCACCTCGAGCTTCGACATGTTCAAAAACTACGCCGATCGCGGCAATCAGTTCCGCGCATTGGTCACCGCCCTAACCGCCAAATGAAACTGCAACTACCGAAACTGCTGACGACGCGTCCGGCCTTCCTCCAGCGCAAGGCCGCGAAACCCAAGCCGGCCATGAAGCTCAACGCCGCCACCGCCACGCGGATGAAGCCGGGTGTCGATGACTACGACGACGAGGAACCACAGACGCGGCTCTCGAGCGCGTTCTTCGTCGTGCTCATCCTGCACGTCGTCGCCGTCGGTGGAATCTACGCGTTCAACAGCATCAAGGCGCACCGAAAGGGACTGGAGCCGGCGAGCGCCTCCGCAAAAGCGGTCTTGGAGAAGCCCGCTGCGGAACCCGCCGCGGCTGCTCCAAGACCCAAGGCAACCGCGAGTGCTGAAGCTCCGGCGAAGCCGGCTCCTGCACCAGTCGCGACCGCACAGGTCGCCACCGCGCCCGTCTCGAACGCAAAGGTCTATCACGTCAAAGCCAACGACACGCTGAGCAAGATTGCCGCGTCGCTCAACGTGAGTGTCGCCGAGTTGCAATTCGTGAACAGCCCCAAGGAACTGGCGACCCTGCGCCCCGGCCAGATCATCAACGTTCCGACCAAAAAAGCTGTCGAGCACACCGCGACCATCGAGCCCCCCGCGCCAAATCCGGTCGCGAAGAAACCGACTGAGACTGCGGCAAAGCCAGTCGTTGCCGCCACCGCAGCACCGGGCAACTACGAAGTGCAAAAGGGCGACACCGCGACCTCGATTGCCAAGCGTTTCGGCGTCACCGTCGATGACCTGCTCAAGCTCAACAAGGTCGCCGACCCGAAGAAACTTCAGCTCGGCCAGCCGCTGAAGATCCCCACAAAAAAAAACTGAAGAGCAGCTCACATCCCGTTGAACGTCCATCGCAACAGCGTTTACTTCCTGGTCATCGCGGTGATCAGCCTGGTGGTGCTCGGACTGGTCATGCTGTCCAGCACGGCGGCTTTCGCCCCCGGGAATCACGGTGACCAGCTCTTCTTCCTCAAGCGCCAGGCCATGTGGCTCGGCATTGCGGTGGTGGTCTGCCTGATTGCGACGTGCGTCGATCATCACCTGCTCCAGCGCTGGTGGTGGCTGCTGCTTTTGGTGTCTTTCGTTCTGTTGCTGCTCTGCTTCGCCCCCAAGATCGGCCTGCGGATCAAGGGCGCCGCGCGCTGGATTCACTTCGGAGGAACTTCCTTCCAGCCATCCGAGCTCGCCAAGCTCGCCGCCGTCTCGACGCTCGCGTGGTGGTTCGCGCGGGATGAAAAGAATGCACTGAGTTTTTGGAAGGGATTCGTTTTCCCGCTTGTCGGTCTCGCGATCCTCGTCGCACCGATCGCCCGTGAAGTGGACATGGGCACCAGCGCGCTGCTCAGCGTCACCACGCTCATCCTCATGTTCGTCGCCGGCACGCGCTGGAGGTATCTTCTTCCGATGGTGCTCACTGGAATCGCCGGCCTCGGATTCGCGATCACGAAAATGCCCGAACGGCTCGGTCGCGTGATGGCTTTTCTACATCCGGAGAAGTATCCCGACGACGCATACCAACAGATGCAGGGATTGATCGCGCTCGGCTCGGGTAGCGTGGAAGGACTCGGCCTCGGCAATGGCCGGCAAAAGATGGCGTTTCTGCCCGAGGCGCACACCGATTTCATCCTGCCTGTGATCGGCGAAGAGCTTGGCTTGCGCGTGACGTTGCTCATCGTTTTCTGTTTCATCATTATCATCATGTGCGGCGCGATCATCGCGCTGCGCGCACGCGACCGTTTCGGCATGCTGCTCGGTTTTGGAATCGTGGTGCTGATTTCGTTCCAGGCTGCCGTGAACATCGGCGTGACCACCATGGTCCTGCCGAACAAAGGCTTCCCCCTGCCTTTCATCAGCTACGGCGGATCGAACCTCGTCTTCTGCCTGCTGGGCATCGGCATCTTGATCAACATCTACCGGCAGGGCCTGACCGAGAAGGAAGAGAAAGCGCTCACTACTCTGCCCGTGCGTGTTCGGAAGAAGCAACGCCTACCCTGCCGCCTGTGATCAAGAACTTCGTCATCGCCGCGGGAGGGACCGGCGGACATTTGTTTCCCGGCCTCGCTGTCGCGGAGGTGATGGTGAAGCGTGGGCTTCGCGTGATGCTTATCATCTCGGAGAAAGAGATCGACTCGCTCGCGACGCAAGGCCGCAAAGACTTTCGCATCGAGCGCGTGCCCGGTGTCGGCATCCAAAGCAAATCACCGATCGCGCTCGTGAAGTTTGTGATGAAATTCCGCGCGGGCCTCGCGCAAGTGAATGCGCTCTATCGCGACTTCCAGCCGCACGCCGTGCTCGGCATGGGCGGCTTCACTTCTACCGCCCCGATCCTCGCTGGACGCGCGCGGAAAATCCCCACCTTCGTCCACGAGTCGAACGCCATTCCCGGGAAAGCAAACAAGCTCAACGGGCGACTTGTCACGCGCGTGCTGCTCGGCTTCGACGAATGCGTGAAATTTTTCCCGATGGGCAAATGCGAGATCACCGGAACCCCGATCCGCACGTCCCTGGCCGAGCGCCCCGCGAAAGCGACGGCACTCGCCACATTCCACCTCACACCCGGCCGCCCGACGCTGCTCGTCATGGGCGGCAGCCAGGGCGCGCGCGGCATCAATCAGGCGCTCATCACTGCGCTGCCGAAACTCGCCACGCATCCGCTGCAGATCATTCATCTGAGCGGCGCGGCGGACGAAGCGCTGATGCGAGAGAGCTACGCGAAAGCCGGGATTCCGGCCTTCGTCGCAGCCTTTCATCACCGCATGGAGGAGGCCTACGGCGCCGCAGATTTCGCCATTGCGCGGAGCGGTGCAGCGAGTCTCACCGAGCTTTCGCACTTCGCGCTGCCGAGCATTCTCATCCCGTACCCTTTCGCCGCCGAAGATCATCAAACTTTGAACGCGAATATCTTTGAACGCGCGGGTGCGGCGACGCTATTAAAGGAGCGCGAAACCAGCGGTGAAAACCTCGCGGAAAAACTGCTCTGGTTTCTCGATGATCCGGCCCGACTTTCGGAGATGTCTGCCCGCAGCGCGAGCCTCGCGCCGAAGCAAGCTGCCGAGCGGGTCGCCGACACAATTCTTAAATTTTGCTCTTAATGGATACCGGCCAAATTCTCGCGGAAATCCTCGTCGGCGGTGAACTCAAGGTTCACCTCATCGGCGTCGCCGGCTCGGGCATGAGCGGCATCGCCGGACTGCTCATTGCGCTGAATCACAAGGTGAGCGGCTCGGATAAAGCGCGCACCAGCGAAGTGGCGCGGCTCGAGGCACTCGGGCTGCGTTTTCACCTCGGCCAGACGGCTGCGAATATCGCCGACGCGGACTTGATTATCTTTTCGTCCGCGATTCGGCCAGGCAATGCGGAGTATGACGAAGCGCTGCGCACGAATCGAAACATGGTGCGCCGCGCCGACGCGCTCGCCGCGATCCTGAATTGCAAAAAAGGTATCGTGATCTGCGGCATGCACGGCAAGACGACGACCTCGTCGATGGCGGCGCATGTGCTGAAAGTCGGCGGGCTGCATCCGTCGCACTACGTCGGCGCGGAGATTCCGATCCTCGGCACGAATGCGAATTGGGATCCGGCCGGCGAGCACTTCGTCGCCGAGGGCGACGAGAGCGACGGCACTCTCGCCTTCTATCATCCCGAACACGCGATCGTGCTGAACATCGAGGAGGAGCATCTCGACTACTACGCCGACCTCGCCGCGATCGAAGTGGTCTTCAATCAACTGCTCAGCCAGACGCGCGGCCACGTCTTCTACTGCGCGGACGATGCGAATGCGACCCGGCTCTGCTCGGTGCATCCCGGTGCGATTTCCTACGGCGAATCGCGCTCGGCCTTCTACCGTTTCGACGACGTGCACGCGAAGGACTTCCAGTCCTACTTCCGCGTCTTGCGCGGAGGCGAACCACTCGGCGCGATCGCGTTGAATGTTCCCGGCCGGCACAACGTGAGCAACGCCGTGAGCGTCATCGCGCTGGCCACGGAACTCGGCATTCCTTTCGCAAAAATCGCCGAGGCGCTGGAAAGCTTCACCGGTGCGCGCCGGCGGTTTGAAATCAAGTATCGCAGCGATCGTTACATGATTGTGGATGACTACGGGCATCATCCCAGCGAGGTGAAGGCAACGCTCGCCACCGCTCGCAATACCGGCCGCAAGCGCGTGCTCTGCATGTTCCAGCCGCACCGTTTCTCCCGCACGCTGAAGCTGAAGGACGAATTTGGCCGCGCCTTCCACCACGCGGACGTAGCGATCATCGCGGACGTCTATGCCGCGAGCGAACTGCCGATCGAAGGCGTGAGCGGCCAGACCATCGTGGACGAGATGCTGCGCGAAGGCCACGACGCCGCATCCTTCCAACCCGACCGCAAAAAAATCGCGCTCGAGATCGGTCGCCAGCTCGAACCCGGCGACTGCGTAATCAGCCTCGGCGCCGGCAACATCCACGAAGCCGCGACGATCCTCGCCACCGACGTGAAGCAACTCGACGAACTCCAGACGGTGATGGGCCGCGGCACGATCAAACTGTACGAGCCGCTCTCGAAACACACGACAATGCGCGTCGGCGGGCCGGCGCAATTTTGGGCGGAGCCCGAAACGGAGGAAGCGTTTGCGCGCCTCGTGCGCTTTTGCACCCTGAACGAGATCCGTCTTTTTGTGATGGGCCGCGGGTCGAATCTGCTCGTGCGCGACGGCGGCATCCGCGGCGTGGTCGTGCATCTCGCGCGCGGCGAATTCAAGACCATCGAAGTTCGCGAGGGACAGATCACCGCGGGCGTGGGCGTGAAGCAGAAGGAACTCGCTTACGCCGCTCGCGATGCGCAGATCGGCGGCTTCGAGTGGTTCGAGGGAATCCCCGGCAACGTCGGCGGCGCGCTGCGCATGAACGCCGGCGCGATGGGTGGCGAGACCTTCCGCCAGGTCGTGAGCGTGCGTTACATCGACCCGCACGGAAACTTTCACATGAAGACGCCCGCGGAGATGGACGTGCACTATCGCCACTGCGGCACGCTAGTGAAAAACTACGCTGTCTCGGCCACGTTTGTCGGCCATCCGAGCACGCCCGCGGAGATCGAGCAGTTGCTCGAAGCCTCGACACAAAAGCGCCGCACCTCCCAACCGCGCGAGTCCAGCGCGGGCTGCATCTTCAAGAATCCCGAGCAGTGCCCCGCCGGAAAACTCGTCGATGAACTCGGCCTCAAAGGCACGCGCATCGGCGGCGCGAAAGTCTCCGAGATCCACGGCAATTTCCTCGTCAACGACGGCGGTGCGACCGCGGCCGACGTGCTCGCGCTCATCGCCAAGGTGAAGGAAGTCGCGTTGAGCGCGCGCGGCATCCGGCTCGAGACGGAAGTGCAGATCATCGGTGAAGAGAAGGGCATCCATGATTGACCGAAACGACCTGCAAGATTCGCCCCGCACCGCCCGTTTCGAGGGGCATGCAAATCACTCCTCCGTCCATGTCCGCTGATCTCACTCACAAAAAAATTGCCGTGCTCATGGGCGGTCCAGGTTCCGAGCGCAAGGTCTCGCTCGCATCGGGCGCCGGTGTCGTGAAGGCGCTGGGGGAACTCGGAGCGGAGGTCACCGAGGTCGTGGTCGATGGGCCGGACTTTGTCGTCCCGCCGGGCACCGAGATCGCGTTCAACGTGATCCACGGCACCTTCGGCGAAGACGGGCAACTCCAGCGTATCCTCGAATCGCGCGGGATTCGCTACACCGGCGAAGGTGTCGCCGGCAGTGAACTCGCGATCGACAAGATCGCGACGAAGCAACGGCTCATCGACCGTGGCGTGCCGACCGCGCAGTACGAGATTTTGAGCAACGGCACACAGCCGAGCCTGCCGCTGCCGTTTGTGATCAAGGCACCGCGCGAAGGTTCCAGCGTTGGAATCTACATCGTCCGCGACGCGGCCGAGGTGGCGCCGAAGCTCGCGGAAGCGGCGAAGTTTGGGAACGAATTGCTCGTCGAGCAATTCATCGCCGGCCGCGAACTTACCGTCGGAATCGTCGGCGATCTCGCACTGCCGATCATCGAGATCCGTGCGAAGAAGGACTTCTACAATTTCGAAAACAAGTATCCCTTCCTCAATCCAAACGCCGCGGGCGCGGACCACTACTGCCCCGCGCCGCTGAGCGAGGACGTCACCCGCCGCATTCAGGCGCTCGCGCTGGCCGCGCATCGGGCGCTCGACCTGGAGGTTTATTCGCGAGTCGATTTCCTGCTCACCGCGGACGACGAGCCGTTCGTGCTCGAGGTAAATACGATCCCCGGCATGACGCCAGCGAGCCTGCTGCCGGAGGCCGCAGCCGTCGTGGACATCAGCTACCCGGAACTCTGCCGCCGCATCATCGAACTCTCCCTCCCCCGCTTCGCCACGCCATGAGCCAACCGGTCAACCGCCGCGCCACCAACGTCCGCCAGCGCAAGAAGCAGCACACTCTGCTCGACGTGAAGCTCCGCGCCAGCACGGAGCGACGCCGATTGATCGCAAAGATTTTTCGCATCACCTCGCGGCTGATCATCGTCACCGCGGTCGTCGGCGGCTGCTGGCTGGGAGGAAAGGAAGCACTGCGCCGGTTCATTTTTGAAAACCCGGACTACGCGGTCGCCGAGGTGAAGTTTGTGACCGACGGAACACTGACGCGCGAACAGGTTTTGAAGACCGGGGACTTGAGCGAAGGATGCAACATCTTCCTCGTCAATCTGAGTAAGGCACGCACCGAGATCGAAAAGATGCCGCAGGTCGAAATCGTGGAGGTGACGCGCACCCTGCCGAATCGCTTGAGTGTGACAGTGACCGAGCGGCGGCCGATCGCGTGGGTCGTTTCCAAGGCCGACGAAGATCCGACGGTTTCGGAAAAGGCCTTCCTGATCGATGCGCGCGGCATGCTCATGAAGACCAAGGCGAAGCTCGAGGAGTATCTTCATTTCCCGGTGATCTCCGGCGTGCAAACCGAAAACCTGGTGCCGGGAGAACGAGTCACCAGCACGGAAATGCAGGCGGCGCTGGAACTGATCCGGCAGACCTCGGACAGCACCCGCTTCCAGGCCCGGCACGTCGATCTCTCGAAAGGTTACTGCCTCATCGTCACGGCGCACAGCCATGCGAAAATTGTTTTCGGGCTCGATCGCATCGATGCGCAGCTCGCGCGGCTTCACCGTTACCTGGCGCGCGCGGCTGAAGATCAAAAGGAAATCCAAACGGTGAACCTCATCGTCGAACGCAACACTCCGGTGACCTTTGTTGAGCCCTCGCCCGCCGAGGGTGAGGCGGTAGATCCGCCAAAGCCCGCCGATCCAAAGTCAAAAGCCGGCACGCCCCCACCTCCGGACAAACCGAGGACTTCCACCATCGCGCCACCACCAGCACCGCCGAAGGCGATAGCCGTCGCGACGCCGATCCCGGCCGCGCCGACATCCGCCGCAAAGTCCGGTTTCTTCAACAATCTCAAAGCCAAGGCCACGCCCACTCCGGCGCCGGCTAAAGCCGAAGGAATCAAAAAACCGTTCCGCCTCCACTGATGTCCAAAGAAAACATTGTCGTCGGCCTCGAAGTAGGAACCTCCAAGGTGTGCGCCGTAGTCGGCGAAACGAGGCGGGATGGCACCATCCGCATCCTCGGAGTCGGCCAAGCGCCGTCGCGCGGGGTGCGCAAGGGCGAGATCGTGGATTTCGAAACCGCGGGCAAGTGCATCCGCGAAGCACTCGTGGATGCGGAAGAGAAGAGCGACGTCATGATCGGCGGGGTTTATCTTGCGATCACTGGTGGACACATCGAGTCGTTCAACAACCGCGGAGCGGTGAACCTGCCGGAAGAGCGCGATGAGATTTGCGAAGAGGATTTCGAGGATGTGCAGTCGAGCGCCCGCGAGGTGAGCATTCCCGCGCCGAACATGTTCGTGCATTCGATCCTCCAGCACTACTACGTGGACGGACAGGACGGCGTGCTCAATCCCATCGGCATGCTCGGACGCAAGCTGGAGGCGGATTTTCACATCATCCACGGCGTGGCGACGCGGATCAAAAACAGCGTCCGCTGCGTGAAGGAAGTGGGACCGGAAGTGCTCGACGTGGTCTTCGCCCCACTCGCTACCGCGCAGGTGGTGCTGGATCAAAATCAAAAGACCCTCGGAGCGCTCGTGGTGGACATGGGCGGCGGCACCACGGACTACATTGTTTACGTCGATGGCGCGGTGAAACAGAGCGGCGCGTTGCCGATCGGCGGCGATCACATTACCAACGACATCTCGCTCGGCCTGCGCATCCCGATGGCCAAGGCCGAAAAACTGAAGGTCGAGGAAGGCAGCGTGATCGTTGGCAAGGCACTCCCCGGCGAAACCGTGAAGCTCAAGGACGAAACCGGATTTGCCGGCAAGGAAATCGAGCGCGAGATGTTGAACACCATCGTCCACTGCCGGGTGCGCGAGACCTTCGAACTGCTGAAAAAGCGACTCGACGTGGACAACTGCCTGCGTTTCCTCGGCGCGGGCATGATGCTCACCGGCGGATGCAGCCAGCTCAAAGGCATTCAGCATCTCGCCGAGGAAGTGTTCGGGATGCCCGTCCACGTGACCCATGCGCAGACCGTGTCCGGGCTGACCTCGGCGTTCGAAAACCCGCAATTTTCCACGGCTATCGGCTTGATCAAATACGCCGAAGCCACCCAGCCGGCGCGCCCGCGAGGCCTCTTCCGGCGCTTCCGCGAGCGCATTTCGTTTTTCGGACTTTGAGTAAACAAACCCGCCCATCGACCGCACTATGATCGACCTCCAACGCAACTACTCGACCTCCGGGGGTTCCGACGTCCGCGTCCGCATCGTCGGGCTCGGCGGCGCCGGCAGCAACGCCCTCGACCGCCTGATGCTCGACGGCGTGACCGGCGCGGAACTCATCGCCATGAATACCGATCTGCAGGCGCTGACCAGCTCGGTAGCCCGCGAGAAGTTGCAACTCGGCGCGACATGCACGCGCGGCCTCGGCTCGGGTGGCGACCCGGAAATCGGCTACGCCGCGGCGGAAGAGAGCCTCGATGCGATTCGTGCCAGCCTCGACGGCGCGCAGCTCGTCTTTCTCTGCGTCGGCCTCGGCGGCGGCACTGGCTCTGGGGCGGCGCGGCTGGTCGGGCTGGTCGCGCGGGAGCAGGGTGCGCTGGTGGTTTCCTTTGCGACGATGCCATTCACTTTCGAAGGGCGGCGCCGGATGGCGCAGGCGGAGGAAGCACTCGCGGCGCTGCAGTCGGTATCCGATCTGGTCATTTGCTTTGAAAACGATCGGATGGGCGACGCGGTGTCGCCGCGCGCCGGGATACAGGAAGCGTTCGCCGCCGCGGATCGCACGATCAGCGAGAGCGTCCGCGCCGTCGCCGCGCTCGCCAATCAGAGGGGAATCGTGCGCATCGGTTTTGACGATCTTTCGACAGCCCTGCGTGGAGCGGGACGTGGAGCATCTCGGTGCCTCTTCGGTGCCGGCGAAGGCGAAGGCGACAACCGGGCGCACGACGCGCTCGCCCGCGCGCTCAAGAGCCCGCTGATGGACAAAGGCCGGCTACTGGAAGATGCGCACAGTGTGCTGATCAACGTGAGCGGCGGCAGCAGCATGACGCTCAACGAGGTGCAGATTCTCATGGAGGAATTTGGCCGCCACGTGAGTGACCAGACGCAGATCCTTTTCGGGACGAGCGTCGATCCGCGCCTCGGTCAGAAGATGAGCGTCACCATCATCAGTTCCATGCCCGTGGCTGAGTTCACCGCACCGGAAGTGGTAAAGCCCGTCACCCGGCGCGAATCCTCGCCCGTGGCTCTTCGCGAGCCCGAACGTTCCGTGGAACCCGAGCTCATCCGCGACGAACTCGTGGCCGCGCCCGCCATGGCCAAAGCTGCGAATCCCGAGCCGGTGCGCGTCGCCGCGCCCGCTGCCTCCGAACCAGAATTGCTCGCCGCCCCGGTGATGGCGCCCACGCCGAACGGTCGCGCGGCGGCACCGCGCAAGAGTCCGAGGGAAGCCAAACAGGAACAGATGCAGTTCGAGCCCGTGACGCGCGGACGCTTCGAGAAAAGCGAGCCGACGATTGTCGATGGACAGGATCTCGACGTGCCGACTTTCCTCCGACGGAACATCAAAGCGACGTGACTCGAGCGGTGCCGTTTCAGCCGACGGTCTCGGCGACGCAGCACCAGAGATCCGGGCCAAACTCATCGGCGATCCGCGTGGACAGAAGCGTTGCTGAATCCTTTTCGCGCAGCACCGCGAAGACGGTCGATCCAGAACCGGACATCAACGCCCCGGAGACTTGCTCCTGGGCGAGCAGCCAGGTCTTGAGCGCCGCGAGGAAGAGATACTTTTCAAAGACCGGCCGCTCGAGGTCGTTGTGCATGACACCCCAGGAGAATTTCTGCGGCGCATAGACGACGCCGGGGATTTCGCGCGAATCCTTCCACTGGCGGTAAGCCCACGGCGTCGGCACGCCAAACGGGGGCTTGATGAGCAGCAAAGGCAGCGCATGCGGGAACGCGGCGGGCGCGACGAGTTCGCCCCGCCCATGCACTCGCGCGGCGGATCGATGCAGAAAAAGCGGCACATCCGAGCCGAGCTCCGCGGCCATGCTGCCGAGCGCTTCGACGCCGACTTTCGTTTCAAAAATCCGGTCGAGAGCGAGCAGCGTGGCCGCTGCGTCGCTGCTGCCGCCACCGAGGCCAGCGCCGTGCGGAATGCGCTTGGTGAGCGCGATCCGCAGGTGAGGCTCGATGCCTCTCGAGGCACAGAAAAGTCGTGCGGCGCGAACGACGAGATTCGTTTCGTCGGTCGGCAGCGTGGGATCGTCGCAGGTGAAATCAAGCCCCCCGGCACCGGTCGCTTCGATCTCCAGCGTATCGTAAAGTGAGATGGGGCAGGCGAGACTTTCGATTTCGTGAAAGCCGTCCTCCCGCCGGCGTTTGACGCCCAGCGTGAGG
>JBAVML010000433.1:0-7628 GCA_049690035.1 Chthoniobacteraceae bacterium | reverse complement strand
GGGCTGCCACGGTGGCGGGAGATGCTCACGGCGGCCTTCGAGGTGCCGCTCCCGGCGACGGTGTCGCCCCAGCCGTGGCTGACGGTGGAAGGCATGGGACTCTTCTGGTCGGCGATCATTTTTGCCGGGGCACTGCTGGCACAGCGATGGGAGCGGGAAGAACGGAGGGAAGCGGCGCGGACGTATGCTTTGGGGATCCTTTTCCTGGCGGCTCTGGCGTTTGGTTCGCTGCTCGCGAAGTGGCCCGTTCCGTGGTGGCCGAAGCCAGGCAACGCGGGTGCGGTGGAATTCGGCTTTTTCCCCAATCGCAACCAGACGGCCAACGTGCTGGCGCTGGCGGGGATCATGTCGGCGGCGCTGGGCTTCGAAGCGCTGAGCCGGAAGCGGCCGGCGGGTTATGCGTGGTTCGCCGGCGTGGCGCTGCTGGGCATGGCCCTGGTGACGGCGTATTCCCGCGCGGGCATCGCGCTGTTTTTCATCGGGACCACGGTGTGGGTGGCGATGGGGCTGCGTTTCTCGGCTTCGAGAAAGGGAGCGACGCTCGGCTTTGCGGCGGTGCTGGTATTGTTGGCGGGTTTCTTTTTGTTCGGCGGCGAGACGATGAAGCGCTTTCAGCACCACGAGGGAGCGACGCCCGGCGACTTTCGCGAGGAGATCCAGCGGGATGCCTGTCGGCTGGCGGCGCAGAAGCCCTGGTTCGGGCAGGGGCTCGGGAATTTTGAGCCGATCTTTGCGTTGCACCGCACGGACGCCACGACGCAGAGCCGGGCGCTGCACCCGGAGAGCGACTGGCTGTGGGCGGCGGTGGAACTGGGCTGGCCGGCGGTCGCGCTACTCGCGGTGGCGCTGGGGCTGTGGCTCACCGAGACGCTGCCCTTTGCGGCCGGGACCGATCGCCACCTGCGCTCGGCCGCGATGGTCTGCGGGGTGGCGTTTGCGCTCCACGGGCTGGTGGATGTGTCGGGCCACCGTGCGGGGTCGATATGGCCGGCGCTGCTCCTCTTCAGCCTCGCCCGGCAGTCGAAACGGACCGGCGAAGAACGCGCCTGGGTGGCACCGGCCTTCCGCGTGGGCAGCCTTCTGCTGGCGGCGCTCGGCGCGTGGTGGCTGGTCTCCGCGCGGTGGCCGGCAAAGCTGGCGCATTTTCCCACGAGCGCGACGGTGGCCTGGCTGGACGCGCGGGCGGAACGCGAGAGCGAGGCGGTCGATTATCCGGCGATGCTGGCGACGGCGAATGAAGGCCTGCGCATCGCGCCGCTGGAATGGAGCTTCTACTACCGGCGCGGGGTGGCGCACGCGGCATCCGCGAACGGGAAACAGGCGGCGGTGGCGGACTTCGACCGCGCGCGCTTTCTTGAACCACGCTCGATGTGGCTCTGCCTGAATGAGGGCAAGGTCTGGCTGGCGCTGGACGAGCCGGAATTGACGGTGGAGGCGTGGGTGGAGGCGCTCCGGCGGGCGGGACCGGACGCACCGGGGCTCTTCGATCACATGCTGGGGATGACCGCCAAGAAACCGGCCATCCGGGCGGGGCTCGCGCGGATCGCGGAGACCAAGGCAGAACTGCTCCTGCGCTACCTCGACGGTTCGAGCGGCCTGGAGTTCAACGCGGCGGTGGCGCGCCTCCGGCAACGCGATCCGTTGCTGGAAGCGCTTTCCCACCCACAGCGCAAGCGCCTTTTCGACGCGTGGTCCCGCAACGGAGACCGCGATGAACTCGTGGCCGCAGCCGTGGCGCATCCCGAATGGCAGGTGGACGCGTGGCTGGGGCTGGCGCGGCACTACGCGCTGAAGCAGGACTACGAGCGCGCTTGGCGGTTCGTCGAGCGCTACCAGCCGGCGCCGACGCTCCCGCACCTCGAATCGGCCAAATCGCTGGCCGAGCTCGAACGCGCCTTCCACTTTCACCCGGACGATTTCCGCGCCGGCCTCGGCCTCTATGACACGCTGCGCCGCCTGCGGCAGAACGACGAGGCGCTGGCCACGCTCCAGGCAGTGGACGCGATTCCCGGCAGGCCCGCCTACGTGGCGTATCTCCAGGCCGTGCTTTGGGCGGAAATGGGTGAGTGGGCGCGGGCTTGGGAAACGTGGGTGCGCTACTCGAGCGCCGCGCAGATCCAGTAGGTTCGACCCGTGGGTCGGCCCGCCGGTCAATTCACGTAGCGAAACTCCGCGCTGGCGAAGAGCGCGCGGCAGAAGCTCGTCCACGCGGCTTTCATCCCGTCTGCGCCGACCATGCCCGGCGCGGCGCTGTCGCCCTTGGCGTAGTTCGATGGAAAGCGGCTGAAAAATTCCGCGGACGCTTTGCGTTCTACCGGGTCGGGACCACGGCCGAAGACGAGCCAGTAGGCGAAGGCGACGCGCTGATCGAGATTCGCGGTCACGCCGCCGTTTGGCCCCGCGGGATACGCGGCACACACGCGCTCGCCGAGCTTTTGCGCCTGCGCTGCGGCGAAAGGGCTGTTCAGCATGAAGAGCGCTTGCGAAGGCACGTTCGTGGTCTCGCGTGCGCCGGCCACGAGGCTCGGTTCGGGGAAGTCGAACGCGGCGAGAATGTCTGGCAGAGTGTCGCGCGCGATCGGCAGATAGACGCTGCGGTAGTTGCCGCTCGCGTTGACGATCGCGTCCTCGGGCGTGCCCGGCGGACGCACCGTTCCACGCATCAGCAGGTTGCCATTCCCGCGGGCGCCGCCGATCGGACCTTCGCCATTTTCGCCGATCACGCTCGCGGTGTGCGCGCTGAGCGAGAGATCGCCGCTCACGGCGAGCATCGCGTCGCGCAGGCACTCGGCATCGAGTCGGCGTTTGTTCGCGCGCCAGACCAGCGCGTTCTCGGGATCGGCTTGGAAGCTCTTCGCGTCGTATGTGGACGAAAGCGCGTAGGCGTGGCTGAGCACGATGTCGCGCACGAGCGCTTTCACATTCCAGCCGCCATCCACAAAACTCGTCGCGAGCGCGTCGAGCAGCGCTTGATTCGCGGGCTTCTTGCCGGTGGTGCCGAAGTTGTCGCAGCTCTCGACGATGCCGTCGCCGAAGAGCCAGTGCCACGCGCGATTCACGAAGACGCGCGCGGTCAGCGGATTGTTTTTTGAAACGAGCCAGTCGGCGAGTTCGCGGCGTCCGCTCGTGCCGCTCGGGATTTTTAGCGGCTGGTCCGCGGAAAGAATCGCCGGCACGCCGCGCGGGACGCGGTCGGTCGGCTTCTCGACGTCGCCGCGCGCGTAGAGGCGCGCGTCGCCGATGCTGGCAAATTCCGGTGGGCGCGCGCGCAGCCGTTCGCGCATCGAGGCCATCGGATTTCCGCCACCGGGGGGGCCGGGGCGTCCGAAAAATCCGCCACCAAACATGCCGCCGCTCGACGCGGGCAAGTCCTTCGTGCCCATCGCGAGCGCCTTCGCGTGGCCTCCGTCGTCGAACGACTTCAAGTCCGCTTCGAGGAATCCGGTGATCGTCGCCTCGCGCAAAAACTTCTGCTGATCCTGCGCGCCAGCATTTGCCTGACCCTGACCGCCGCGTTGAAAACGATCGCGCAGGCTCTTCTCGAGGTCCGTCCGCATCGTGTCAAAAGTCTCCTGCTTTTTCGTGCGCTCCTCCTTCGACATCGTGCGCGAGATCACCGGCACGCCGGCGCTGCGCGGGAGCTCGAGCAAGTCGTTCGAGTGGCGGTTCTGGATGCCGCTCGCGGTGCCCCAGCGGGTGTCGGTGCTGAGGAAAATGCCCGCCAGCGCGTAGTAGTCGCGCTGCGGGATCGGCTCGAATTTGTGATCGTGGCAGCGCGCGCACGCAACGGTGAGCCCGAGGAACGCCTGCGACATCGTGTCGATTTGCTCGTCGGCGAGATCGAGGCAGAACTGTTTCGGATTTTGCTCGTTGTGCCCTTTCGCGCCGATCGCGAGGAAGCCCGTTGCGATGACGTGATCCGCCTTCTCGCGATCGTCCTTCGCCGGCAGCAAGTCACCGGCGATTTGCTCGCGCACAAATTCATCGAACGGCTTCCCCTCGTTGAACGCATTGATGACGTAATCGCGATACCGCCACGCGTGCGGATACGCCAGGTTCACGTCCTTGCCGCTCGACTCCGCGTAGCGCGCGACGTCGAGCCAGTGCCGGCCCCAGCGTTCGCCGAATTGCGGCGACGCGAGCAGGCGATCGACCACCTTGGCCAGCGCGTCCGGTGCGGTGTCGCGCGCGAACGCGTCGATCTCCTTCGGCGCGGGCGGCAGGCCGATCAGGTCAAAATAAACGCGCCGCAGCAGCGTGAGCTTGTCGGCATCGGCCACGGGCTTCAGATCCTTCGCTTCGAGACCGGCGAGGACGAACTTGTCAATGTCGCCGCGCGACCACTCCGTGTCTTTCACCGCGGGCGTGGCGGGCTTTTGCACCGGCTGATACGCCCACCACTTCTTCGCCTCGCTCGTGTCGTATTTCTTCACCACCTTCGCCTCGCCATCGCGCGGATCGGGCGCGCCCATGGTGATCCATTTTTCAAAATCCGCGATCACCGCGTCCGGCAGTTTGCCGCCCGCTTTCTCCGGCGGCATCGCGGTGTCTTTGTTGGAGTAGCGGATCGCGTCGATCAGCAGGCTGTCCTTGAGATTTCCCGGCACCACCGCCGGTCCATTGTCACCGCCGCGTCGCGCATTTTCCCGCGTGTCGAGCAGCAGCCCGCCGCGCACTTTGTCCGCCTTTTCCGAGTGGCACTTGTAGCATTTGTCCGCGAACACCGGGCGGATCTTCTTTTCGAAAAAATCGAGCTGCTCGGCGGTTGGTTTGGCAGCCGGCTGCGCGGCTTCCTCGAGGGCAAATGCGGAAGCACCAGCGGCGAGCACGGCGAGGAGAAAGGCGGACGTTTTCATCGATGGTGAGGACGTTGTCGGCGCGCGAAACGTTACGCGTTCTTGCGCAGGAACCCTGCCGCGCAAGATTCGTTGCGAGGCGGCTTGCCATCGCGGCGGGAGTTCCCCTACGTTCACAAAAAAACCGACCGCCGCGGGCGCTCCTGCGTCCAGAGGGAGACGGCCGAGTTATGAAATGGCTTACTGATTTACCAACCACGATCCCGATGGCCTATGCGGTCATCGTGCTCGCCTTGGTCGCCGCATCAGGCCTGGCGCTCGGCGGCCTCCGCATTCGCGGCATCGGGCTCGGCATCGCGGGCGTGCTCTTTTCCGGAATCATCTTCGGCCACTTCGGCGCGGCGCGGCCGATCAACGAAGAGATCCTCGCGTTCGTGCGCGAGTTTGGGCTGATCCTTTTCGTTTACACCATCGGCATGCAGGTCGGTCCGGGCTTTACCGCCTCGCTGCGCAAGAATGGCCTGCCGCTGAATCTGCTCTCCGCCGGCATCGTGGGCCTCGGAGCCGGCCTCGCGCTGCTGCTCGGGCTGATCTTCCACATCGACATCGCCGCCGTGGCCGGCCTCTTCGCCGGCGCGACGACGAACACCCCCGCGCTCGGGGCCGCGACCGAGGCGCTCAAAAGCGTGCCCGGCGTCGATGCCGCTCACGCGGCGCTTCCCGGTCTCAGCTACGCGGTCGTCTATCCGTTCGGCATCATCGGGATCATTCTTTCGATGATTCTCATTCGGCGAATCTTCGGCATCGATCCCGCGACGGAATCCGCGCGTTTCGAGGCGGAACAAAAGGCCGGCGCCGCGCCGCCGCAGCGGCTGAATCTGGTCGTGGAAAATGCCAACCTCGACGGCCTCGCTCTGCGCGCGCTGCCGGGCACGGATGCCTTCGGCGTGGTGGTTTCTCGGATCAAACGCGCCGCGTCGCAGGAGGTGGAAGCAGCCACGCTCGATACGGTGCTGCACCGCGGCGACGTGCTGCTCGCGGTGGGTTCGGCGGATGCCTTGCAGCGCTTCCAGATCCTCGTCGGCCGCGCCAGCGAACTCGACCTGATGAAAGTCCCGGGCAGCGTGATCTACGAGCGCCTCGTCGCCACGCGCAACGAGGTGCTCGGCCGCACCGTCAGCGAACTGGCGCTCGAGCAACTTCACGACGTCATCGTCACCCGCGTCCAGCGCGCCGGCATCGAGATGACCGCGGTCGCCGGTCTGCGCCTGCAATTCGGCGACATGCTCCAGGTCGTCGGCTCGAAGGAAGACATTGCCGAAGCGGCCCGCATCCTCGGCAATTCGGTGAAGGAACTGAACGCGGCGCATCTCGTGCCCGTCTTCGTCGGCATCGCGCTCGGGCTGCTGCTCGGCAGTTATCCGATCAGCATCGGCGGCATGCCCGCGCCGGTGCGGCTCGGCCTCGCCGGCGGCCCGCTCATTGCCGCGATCCTCCTCAGTCGTGTCGGCAAAATCGGCCACCTCGTCTGGTACATGCCGGCCACGGCGAATCTGTTCCTGCGCGAATTTGGCATCGTGCTTTTCCTCGCCAGCGTCGGCCTGAAATCCGGGTCGCACTTTGTCGAAGCCCTCGTCCACGGCGGTGGGCTCACCTGGCTGCTCTGCGGCGCGCTCGTCACCTTCATCCCGCTCGTCACCATCGGCGCCATCGCGCGGCTCGGTTTGAAAATGAACTACGTCAACGTCTGCGGCCTGCTCGCCGGCAGCATGACCGACCCGCCCGCGCTCGCCTTTGCCAACGCCGCGATCGGCTCCGAAGCACCGTCGGTCGCCTACGCCGCGGTCTATCCGCTGACCATGCTGCTGCGCATCATCGTCGCGCAGTTGATCGTGCTCGTCTTTAGCTAGCGCGCGGCCGTCTTTGCCGCCGGTTTTTCGTCGGGGAGGTAATATTCCACGTAGCCGAGCATCATCTCGTCGAAGGTCTGCGGACCCCATTTCACGGTCTTGGTGGGATCGGGATTGGCGGGGTTGTTCGCGCTGTTGTCGAACCATCCGGTGGCGCGCACCTTCGAGCCGCGAGGCAGTGTCGGCGGCTCGGCGTAGCGATAGCTGAGCTGCCAGTTGAAATCGTAACGCGGCACATCGAGCAGCGTGCGCACCGTGCCATCCGGCAGGATCGCTTCGTAGCGAAAGGCCGCGCCGCGCAGGTGCATGTGCGGCATGAAGGCGAGCAGCTTTACGTCCGCCGGAATCGGGATCACCGCCGATTCCGGATGATGCGCCGCGCCGGGCGGGATATTCAGCCGATGATTGCCGATGCCGGCGACGTGGATGATGTGCTGGGGAGCTTCCTTCGCGAAAATGAGCCCGAGCTTCATCTGGTCGCGCGTGGCCGTGCCGTTCGGCGTGTAGTGGATTTGGAAGCGCAGCTTCGCGCCGGCGGGCAGCGGTTTGGCGAAGCCGTTCGGGTAAGTCACGTGGTCATTGCCCGGCACATAGGCCGCGAAGAAGCCGCCACTCCCGTCGCCCTCCACGTCGCGGTTGCGATCGCCAGTCGCGACGAAGATCAGCACGTGATGCACCACCTCGCGCGCCGTCGGCTGCACCTCGAAGGCGCGCACCCAACGGTCTTCGGCGAAGTTCGTTTCCACCGTCGCGATCTGATACGGCATCGTCCCCTCCGCCTTCACCGCAATGGGCTGCGGGATCTGGAGCACGACATCCGGCGCGCCGATCTGCCAGTCCTTGGGAAAGGAGCGTGCGAGCGGCGCGTCCTTCGGGTCGCCGAGCGGCTTGCCCGCGTCCAGCCACGCGAGCAGGTCGGCGC
>JBAVML010000432.1:0-2417 GCA_049690035.1 Chthoniobacteraceae bacterium | reverse complement strand
GGTTCGCCGAACACCGGCGACACGTAGAACTGCCGTGCACGGGAGAAGACAAAGCGGCGGTTTGCCCCGCCTACGATGCCTTCGGCCACGAGGTCAGCTGCGCCGGGTGCGAAAGCTTCGAGCCGCGCCAGCACCGTAAGTGCGCCAGCCGCCGGCGCTGGTCCGACCGTCAGACTCTGCCCGACGCCGGCGCTTGTCCCCGTTTCAAAGCAAAGGATAAACGCGGTGACATCCGCAAAATCCTCCGGGGTCGTGAGCGCACCATCGAGCACATAGGGATGCACAGTGGGCAGCGCAAAGCCGGTGCCATCGTGGCCGAGACCGAAGCCGCTCAACGACGTTTTGCCCGCGCGTGGATCGAGGAGCAGCCGCTGGTAGGTCGTCGCCAGCGGGGGAGTTTTGAGCGGCTGCGTGGAGCCGACTTCGGTCATGAGGTCTACGTTGTTGTCTGTGCCGATGGGAGCGACGTGACAGACGAAGCAGTGCGCCGTTTCTAGATTGAAAAGATCCTGCCCGCGCCGCGGGTTGCCGCCATTGAAGCTGAGCGGGAGCATGCCGTTTTCGAGGCGGTGCGGATTGGGATGGTTCCGGAGCGCATGTAGATACGTGGCGAGCGCGTCCATGTCGGCAGCGGCGATTTGCGAGCCGCCCAACAGCTTGTCGAAGGCGGGGTTGAAGGCCTGTACATTCGCCCGATCGCCCCGCCAGTGGAGAATCGCACCGGGGGGGATGCCCCGCAGAGTCTGGGTGACCATCGGCCCTTTCATCGGGTGCATCGCACGCTCGCGCGGGACGGTGTTGTGGGCGGAATTATTGATCCCAATGACGGTCTGCATCGCGCCGGAGGGATCGCCGAGGTCCCACGCGAGCCCATCGCGATCCGCATCAAGGTGGCAGACGGCGCAGGACGCGGTGCCATTGCCGGAAAGCCGCGCATCGAATAGGAAACCGCGGCCTGCGCGGATCGTGGCGGGCATCACGTCGTCGAGCGACAAGACGACCTCTGCAATCGCCGTCGCCGTGTCCGTAGCCACCACGGTGATGGTGTCGGCGAGCTTGTTCAGAACATACAGACGCGGCTGCGTGGCGTGGAGGGCGAGTGCCCGCGGGCCGCGCATCACCGACGAAGCGCCGCCGCCTACGCGCACATCCACTCGCGCCAGCGCCGCCCCGGTCGCCGTGTCGATCTTCGCCACGCGATCGCTGCCGAACGCTGCTACCCACACTTCATTTCCGCTCGCGGAAAAGGCGAGCGCGGTGGGCTGCGCGAGGGCGGTCGCCTGCGCAGCGAGATTCGGCAGGGTCGCGTAGTCGAGGCCTGGATTCAGGTCGTAAATCGCCTTCGAAGCGCCATCGGCGTCGAACTTTGTGAGCCGGTGATCGGCGAAATGGCCGCGCAGCACGGGCTCGAAACGAATCAGGTTTCGCGACTCGGTATTGGCGACCCAAAGGTCTCCCGAGGTTGGGTGCACCGCCAAATCGAAAAGATTGGTGCCCCCGCCGCTGAAATATTTTGTCACCGTCCCGCTGGCCGCGTCGATTTCCGCAACGTCGCGATCGAGGACGGTGAAATCGATGCGAGGGTCGTCGGTCGCTACGATCAGCGCCGTCTGCGGCGCTGCGGGTAGCAAAGGGTTCGTTGGTGCCGGCTGCGGGGGACCTCGCGCAGATTGGAGAATGGTTGTGCCGTTGCCGGAAAGGAGAAAGGCTGCGTAGATCTTCGTTCCCGTCCGATCGGTGGCGAGAGCCCGCGCATCGAGACCATCCAACTCGATCGGGTCCAATTCATCGTCCGTGTCGTCATCGAATACGTAGAGCATGCAGTCTCGCGCGCACGATACGAAGGCTTTTCCCTGCGCGAAGACCACATCGGCCGGCTCATCACCCACGGCTAGTGTTTTCACCACCGCGCCGCGGCTCAGCGAGACGATCGAGACGCTGTCGCCTACCTCATTGACCACCCACACCTCGTCATTGGTCCGCGCCCGCACAGCGACGGGCTCGAGACCCACCGCGATTTCGGAAAGAAGCACCGGTGGAAGCGCGACGTTGCTGGTGTCGAAAACGGAGAGCCGCCCCGCGGGGGAGTTCACGGCGAGCAAGCGAGTGCCGTCCGGTGTCAGCGCGATGGAGTGCGTCTGCCGGGCTTCAAAATGGGTGAAGCGCGTCGTTTGTCCCCAAGCCGGTGCGAGAAGCGCATACGCGGCGAGGAAGCCCGCGAGAAATGCAGGCCGTCGGAAAAGGGTGTGAAGAAAATTGGGCACGAGGCGGCGCTTTGAACGGCAGATGCCGGACCTAAACGTCGCCGCGCCGTTAGCAGACTGCGCGCCAGCCGCGTCAAAAGTTTCCCTTGCCTAGCGTGCGAGCCTCGGCGGCCCGGCTCGCCGGATCGCAATTGCGCGAGGAAGGGTATTTGG
>JBAVML010000431.1:0-7853 GCA_049690035.1 Chthoniobacteraceae bacterium | reverse complement strand
TTTCCGGAATTCCAATTCGCGTTCTGGTTAGACATCAGGGTCGGGGGATTTTTTCTTGGGTTGATTAGGTCACAGGACCATCCTGCTTCCTGTATTTTTGACTTAGCCAGGTTTGTGCCACGCGCTGTCAGCCGCATCCGCGGAAGAAAATCACGCGGAACGTAAATCATTCGTTTTTAGCTATTTAATTGTTAGCTACTCTTCCGTGCTTTTTGTTGTCTGTGAGCCGATGCAATTCCGTTCCGTTGCCGGTTTGCCAGATCTGGGTCCTTCTTTGCCGGTTCATTCCCGCTCAGGCGGCGGATTCTTCCGCCGTTCGCCCCGGGGCGGAGTATTGGTCATCGGTGAGTTGGTGGAAACGGATCGTCTTCGGCGAATTGAGCGGCAGGCGCCGAATCTTCGGCGCTTGAGTCGAACTCTGTCTGGCCAATCACCGGTAACCGGAGTTTAGTGTCCTCATCAGGCGGATGTCCGCCCCGCCAACAGAACTGCAGTCTCTATTTTTCGGCTATGTCAAAATCGCGCTCTCCTCGTGTCGTTTCCCCGGCGGTTTCCCGTCACAGCAGTATTGAGCGGCTGGAAGATCGCATTGCCCCGGCGAATAATGTGGTGACGGTCTTCAGCGGAGGGACGCTCACGATCACCACGGTGGATCAACTGGGCGAAGCGGAGGTGAACAACGGCGACAACAACCAGACCTTCGAGATCGACGGCACGGCGCCGGGGAATGTGACGGTGCACAAATCATCGGTTACGACGATCAACGGCGGCGTGGCGGATGTGCTTTTCACGGGGGTGACGAATGTGGTGGTCGATTTGAAGCTGGGAGCGGATTCAGTGACGTGCAAGACGCTGGATATCGCGGGTGACCTGACGATGAAGGGCGGAGAGGGTGGCAATGCCTTGACTCTCGATGGCACTGGGGGAACGACGAAGATCCGGAATGTGTCGTTCATCAACGGGAATGGAAATGACTACTTTGTGATCCAGAACGGTAAGACGGTGATTTCCAGCAAGCTGACGCTGAACTTTGGAGGCGGAGAGTCGTCCTCGAACATCGGCACCAACCCGGCGGACGATGTCTCGATCGGCGGGGACCTGAAAGTGACGGGAGGGGCGGGGCTCGGCGTGAACTTTGCCGGGCACGATGTGTCGGTGAACGGCAGCCTCGGGATCAAGAGTGGCAATGGGACCGGGGTGACGGTGAATACGGGGAACTCCTTTGTGATCGGTAAGGCGGTGAAGCTGGTGAATGGAAATGGGAACATTCAATTCACAGTGGGGAATAACACGAACAAGAGCAGCTCGTTCGCCGGGATCTCCATCAAGAATGGGACGGGGAACACGACAGTGAGATTTGCGAGTACGGTCGCGGATGCGATTGACGGTGATCTGACGGTAACGAATGGAACGGGCGCTCATCTGTTCCAGGTGAACTCCAAGGATTTTTCCGTCACGGGGAAGGTGTCGCTCGCAAATGGAAACGGAGACAACGAGACGAAGTTTGCCACGGCGGGCTCGATTACGGTAGGAGGCTCGCTGACGGTCACCAACAAGGCGGGGCTGGATAACTTCACGGCCACTGCAGCGGTGGTGAACTTTAAGGATGTGAAGGTGAGCAACGGCAACGGCGGGTCGACGACGACTCTCTCTGGCGCCAGCCTGAGCTTTGCGAGCGTGAGTGTCGCCAATGGAGATGGGACCGACGCGTTTCAGGTGTCCTCGACCAATTCCTTCCAAGTGACGAAGGGTGGACTGAGCCTGAAGAATGGCTCTGGGGGCAGTTCGACGGCGATCAACGTGAATGTCATCGCCGGGATCGCGGGCGCGCTGAGTATCGTGAATGGCGATGGCATGGACACGACGGTGATCGGGGGCGGGTCAGGCAACTTCAGTGGGCTGCATGCCGTCACGATCAGCAATGGCGCGGGTGGAAGCAGCCTGACCTTCAACCCGGCGCAATTGACGATTGCCGGGGCGCTTTCGGTGACCTCGGGGGCGGGCTCTGACACGGTAACCATCGGCGGGGGCGCGCTGACGAGTTTTTCGATCGCGGGCAGTGTGAAGGTGGCGAATGGCGGGGGAGGTTCGGTGGTGCAGGCGTTGCCGACGACCGCAGGAATGTTTGCCCGGGATTTCAGCGTCACGGGGGGAGATGGCAACGACACGGTGTCGCTCTCGCGGGTGACGGTGAAGGGGGCGACGAAACTCGTGCTGGGCAGCAATTCCGACTTTGTGACGATGGACGACTCGATGATCGGCGCGCTGAGTATCGATACCGGGACGGGCGATGACATGGTGACCATCGAATCCAACGATGGAGTGGGGACGACGCTGCTGGGCGCGGTGAGCATCAAGCTCGGGGCGGGTGACGACCGGCTGACCTTTGGGATCGATCCGAACGATTCCGTGACGGCGAGCGCGGCGCTGAAATTCGACGGGGGAACGGGCCTCGATACGTTCAATCAAACCGGGGCGGCGAACAACCTGGCGGTGCCGCCGGTGCTGACGGCGTTCGAGGTGGAATTGCCGTAGGCAACAGGGGAAAGAGTCAGGTCGTGCTTATCGACACCGGGCGGACGAAGGAGCAACGCGGGCCGGAGTCCCCACCGCGTGGAAAGTGGGCGACAAAACGGGGACCGGCGACCTCGGCGCAGCGAAAGACGTGCGCTAACTTTGGGAACGAGATGAAATCTTATCGTTCCGGGTTAGCCCTGCTTCCTGCAGTGGGCGGGTTGCCGGGTGTGAAACTTTCTGTTACGCGAACGCGAAAATTCTACAAAAACACATCGTGCTCTCGACTCTGCGCCCTTCTGTTTCCTGCTCCGCGGGAATGAACATCCTATTTTCCACCCTGCTCGGACTCGTCGCTCTGCTAGGCAGCTCCCCGCTGGCCTCCGCCTCCTCGGAAGTTTATGCGCGCTCCACATCCACCGTGGGGACCGGCGACAGCGATGCGCAGAGCGCGCCGTCCGGCAGCGTTTCTGATTCCTATGCGGATGCCGATACCCAGGCTACTGCTATCGGTCGCAGCGCCGCTGCCTTCGGCGTGCTGCGCACCTTTGCGGATACGAATCTCCCCGTTGGCAGCTCCCTCAGCTCCCGCTTCACCACCAGCATCGCCGCCTTCAAGGACGACTTCCTCTTCGACGCCCCGGGGCTCACCGGCACCACCGGCAGCGTCACCGTCCGCTTTACCATCGATGGCTCCCTCAACTCCGTGGCCAACGGAACCTCGCCCAGCAGCGCCTACGCCAACAACACCTGGGCCCAGGCCCAGTATGGCTTCGGCGTGGGCATCGGCTACGGCACCAATACCAAGACCTATCGTGTCTTTGCCGATGGCCACACCACCGGCACCCCCTTTCTCGGCATTCAGCAGGAAGCCATCCTTACCTTCACCTACGGCGTGCCGCTCACCGACGTCACCCTCCAGGTCGGCGCCCTCAATGCCGTCGCGGCCCAGTTCAGCAACTACACCTCCCGGTCCACGGCCGACCTCGAGCATACGGCGCTGTGGGGCGGATTTGCCGAAGTCCGCGACGCCGGCGGCGCTCCCGTCACCAACTACACCTTCTCCTCCGCCTCCGGGCTAAATTACGTCGTCCCCGTCCCCGAGCCCGCCACCACCTCGCTCTTTCTCCTTAGCGGGCTGGTACTGAGCGTGACACGGCCTCGCCCGCGCCGCACGGCCGGCCTTTAATCAGGGGCCCGAGCGATCTCCTCCGCTTCGCACCCATTCGCGTGAGCGCGTGAGCGGGGTTCGTCACCGATGCGCCGGCGGCGGCGCTGACGGAGAGCGGGCTGAAGCGGCACTACAAGGCGCCCGAGGCGCTGAAGACGTTGCGGCCCGTGGCGGCGGAGCGGGAGCTGGCGGACGCGGCGGTCGGAGGTGGGCGGTGCGCCGGCGCGGTGCAGGAAGATGAGCCAGGGACGCGACGGAGCGCGTCCCTCCATTCCACGTCTCGTTTCGTTCCGGTATCGATTCGTTTCGCTCCGACATCGATTCGTTTCGCTCCGACATCGATTCGTTTCGCTCCGGCATCGACTCGTTTCGTTCCGACATCGACTCGTTTCGTTCCGTCATCGACTCGTTTCGCTCCGACATCGACTCGTTTTGCTCCGACATCGACTCGTTTCGCTCCGGCATCGACTCGTTTCGCTCCGTCATCGACTCGTTTTGCTCCGGCACGAATGCGTTTTACCCGGGCACCGGTTCGTCTCGCGCTGGCATCGAGTCGGGGCGCACGCTCACCACCCTCGGGCGCGGCGCAGTCGCCATCCACCGGGAGATGGCGCTACTGCATTTCCACCGTGAGGTGGCGAATGAGCAGGCGCAGGCGCTCGCCGACGCGCAGCTCCTCCAGTACATCCTGCCGGCGGAAGGGATCGCGTAAAAAGGTGTGCGCGACTACATCGGCGAGGATTTCGGGATCGTCGATCTGCGCGAGTTGCTCATCGAGCGCCGGCGGCACGCCGTGGCCTTGCTCGCGGAGTTGGGCGCAGATGCTGAGCACTTTTGCCGAGAGCGTTTCGGTCTCATATTCCTCCGCCAACTGCGAGGGCAGCTCGCGGATCTGCGCGATGGGATAGGGCGCTTCCTGGACGAAGCCGGTGAATTTCACCCGCGCGAGCCCCTGCAGGATGAGATGCGAAGTGCCGTCCTCCCGCTCGACGCAGGCGCGGACCATGCCGATGCCGGCGACGTGGTGAAAGTCCGCAGTGGAAGTCCAGTCCTCGATCCCGCGATGGACGAGGGCGATGCAAAGCAGCCGCTGCTCCTCGAGCGCGCCCGCCAGCATCGCCCGGTAGCGCGGCTCGAAGATGTAGAGCGGCATGAGCGAATGGGGAAAAAGCAGAGTGGGCAGGACCATGACGGGCGCCTGCGCGGGGAGATCGATCTGCTGGTTTTGCGGGTTCACGGGGAGACGAATCGCTTTTGGGGATGACCTATGTTGCCACGAACGTTGTGGATTTGGCGATCACGAGGTTTGCTGCGGTGATGCCGCCGCAAACGGATCAATTCGAAATCGTCACCGTCGCCTCCGGCGCGCGCAGCCTGCGCTCGCGGGAGCATGGCGAGACGTTTCATCCCGTGGTCGGGCCGATGACGGAGGCCCGCAGCTTGCACGTGGAGCAGCAGCGGCTGGTGCAAAGGGCGGAAGCGGTGAACGGTCCGTTCATCATCTGGGATGTGGGCCTCGGCGCGGCGGCGAATGCGGTTGCAGCGTTGGAAGCTTTCCGCACGTTCCGCGGATCGGCGCGGGTTGAATTGCATAGCTTCGATGAAACGATCGCGCCCCTCGCCTTCGCGCTCAAGAATGCCGAGACGCTCGAGTATCTCGTGCCCCACCAGCGGGCGGTCGAGCGGCTGCTGGACAAGGGTGAAGCCGCGGACAGTGGCGTCTGCTGGAAACTGCACCTTGGAGATTTCCGCCAAGCGATGACGGACGCGCCCGCGCCGCACGCGATCCTCTACGATCCTTACTCTCCCAAGGCGAACCCCGAGTTGTGGACGCTGGACCATTTCTCCCGCCTACACGCCTGCCTCGATCCCGCGCGGCCGTGCTTGCTTTCAAACTACACGCGCTCCACGGCGGTGCGCGTGACGCTGCTCGTCGCCGGGTTCTTCGTCGGCCACGGCCACGCGACCGGCGAAAAGGATCAGACGACGATCGCGGCGAATCGCCTGGAGATCATCGAGGCGCCGCTCGACATCGCATGGCTGGCGCGGGTCCGGCGTTCGACCCAAGCGACACCTTTGCGCGGTGCCGCCGGCGGTCCGATCGGCGAGACGGACTGGCAGGCGCTGGTGAACCATCCGCAATTCAGTGCGCTCCCCCACCCCTGAGCTACCCGCCGAAGAGATCCGCATCCCGCTTCGGCACCGCGACGCCGAGCTTGCGATACGCCGCGGGCATGGCGACGCGACCTTGCGCGGTGCGCTTGATGTAGCCCTGCATGATGAGATACGGCTCGTTCACATCTTCGAGCGTGCCGGCGTCTTCGCCGATGGCGACGGCAAGCGAGTTCAGGCCCACGGGACCGCCGGCAAATTTCTGCACGAGCGCTTCGAGGATGCGCTTGTCCATTTCGTCGAAGCCGTCGCGGTCGATGTCGTGCAAGGTCAACGCCTGATCCGCGACGTCACGCGTGATGTGCCCATCAGCGCGCACCTGGGCGAAGTCGCGCACGCGGCGGAGCAGGTTATTGGCGATGCGCGGCGTGCCGCGGCTGCGGCTGGCGATCTCCAGCGCGCCGGCTTCATCGGTCTCGATGCCGATGAGGCCCGCGCTGCGGACGACGATGCGCTGGAGTTCATCGGCGGTGTAATAATCGAGCCGGCAATTCATCCCGAAACGCGAACGCAGCGGCGCGCTGATCATGCCCGCGCGGGTCGTCGCGCCGATCATGGTGAACTTCGGCAAGTTCAGCCGCACGCTGCGCGCGTTCGGCCCCTGGTCGATGATGATGTCGAGTTTGAAGTCCTCCATCGCAGGATAGAGATACTCCTCGATCGCGGGGGCGAGCCGATGGATTTCATCGATGAAAAGCACGTCGCCGCGCTCCAGCGTGGTGAGCAATCCGGCGAGGTCACCCGCCTTCTCGATGGTCGGTCCGCTGGTCGATTTGATGTTCACCTTCATCGCGCCGGCGAGGATGTAGGCGAGCGTCGTTTTCCCCAAACCGGGCGGGCCGCTGAGCAGAATGTGCTCGAGCACATCGCCGCGCTGCTGCGCTGCTTGCACCATCAGTTCCAGACGCGCGCACACTTTCTCCTGCCCGGCGAACTCGCTGAACATCGGCGGCCGCAGCGAGATGTCGAAGGGCGTGTCGGGCGTTTCGGAAAGTTGCTGGGCGAAGCTGTCGGGCACGGTGCGGAAGTGGGAAATGGGAAGTGGGAACTCGGAGGTCCGAGCGACTTGTTCTAGCTTGTTTCGCGTTTCTCTCTACCGCTTCCTTCGCAACGTGCCCAACACTTCCGAGTTCCCACATTCAACTTTCGACTTCCTCGCGTGAGCGCCATCGAAACCCGCGGCCTGACCAAAGTTTACCGCACCTACAAGAAGGCGCCGGGGCTGTGGGGTGCGATCAAAGGCCTCGGGCATCGCGAATACGAGGAAGTGCGCGCGGCGGACGACATCACTTTTTCCATCGAGGAGGGAGAATTCGTCGGCTTCCTCGGGCCGAACGGCGCGGGCAAGACGACCGTGCTGAAAATGCTCTCGGGTCTGCTCAATCCGACGAGCGGCACGGCCAAGGTGCTCGGCTTCACGCCGTGGGATCGGAAGGACGAAATGAAGCGGCAATTTTCCCTGCTCATGGGGCAAAAGAACGCGCTCTGGTGGGACCTGCCCGCGCGCGAATCGCTCGAGCTGAACCGCGCGATCTACGGCATCGATCCCGCGCGCTTTCGGCAGATCGTCGGCGGCCTCACGGAGTTGCTCGACGTGAAGGACAAGCTCGACGTGATGGTGCGCGAACTGAGCCTCGGCGAGCGGATGAAGATGGAGCTGATCGCCGCGCTGCTGCACACACCGAAGGTGCTTTTCCTCGACGAACCGACCATCGGCCTCGACGTCACTTCGCAGAAAAAGGTCCGCGAATTCCTCCGCCAGTACAACAAGGAGCAACAGATCGTGACGATGCTCACGAGCCACTACATGCAGGACATCGAGGAGCTCTGCCACCGCGTGATCATCATCGATCACGGCCGCATCTTCTACGACGGCCCCCTCGACGCGATCATCGACCGCTTCGCCACGCATAAGATCCTCGATCTCACTTTCGCCGCGGCAACCACCCATCCGTTCGCGGAGTTTGGCGAAGTGATCGAGCAAACGCCGCAGACC
>JBAVML010000430.1:0-5016 GCA_049690035.1 Chthoniobacteraceae bacterium | reverse complement strand
CATTGGCTTCGAGGAGGCGCTCGCTTTGCAGGAAAAGATCGTCGCGGAAAAGGTCGCCGCGCCCGAGCAGCCGGACGAACTACTCCTGCTCGAACACGAACCCGTTTTTACCATCGGCCGTACGCCGGATCGTTCCAGCTTGCGCGACCCGGCGACGCTGCCGCATCCGCTGGTCACGATCAGCCGCGGCGGCCAGGCCACCTACCACGGCCCCGGCCAGCTCGTCGGCTACCCGATCCTCGATCTCAACTGCCGCGGCCGCGATCTGCATGTCTATCTTCGCAAGCTCGAAGATTTCCTCGTCGGCGTCTGCTCCCACTTTGGCGTCGCCGCGCAGCGCCGGGAAGGGCTCACAGGAACCTGGGTCGGGGAGAAGAAAATCGCGTCCATCGGCGTCGGTGTGCGCCGCTGGATTTCGCTGCACGGCTTTGCGCTCAACGTCTGCGGCGATCTCGCCCCCTTCAACGCGATCACCCCGTGCGGCATCGCGGGCGTGGAAATGACCAGCCTGGAGCGGGAACGCGGGAGCGCGCTGTCGGTCGAGGAAGTCGCGACGTTTATCGCGGCGACGTTCACGATATAGTCAGGCAGGGCGCGCTATGATGGCATTCCGCGGCCTTCGGGTTTCCGATCGGCCACGCCTTTTCTCTGCCTGCGCTAAAGTTTGAGGAAGTTCTGCAGCAGCCTCTTGCCTTCGACGGTGAGGATCGACTCGGGATGAAACTGAACGCCGTGGATCGGGAAAGTGCGGTGGCGCAGGCCCATGATTTCCTGTTCCGCCGTCTCCGCGGTGATCTCGAGCGCGGCGGGAAAGGTCTCGCGCTTCACAAGCAGCGAGTGGTAGCGCGTGGCCTCGAAGGGATTCGGCAGCCCGGCGAAGACGCCTTCGCCGTGGTGGATGATCGGAGAGGTTTTGCCGTGCATCAGCCGCCCGGCGCGCACCACCTCACCGCCGAAGACCTGGCCCATGCACTGGTGCCCGAGACACACGCCGAGGATGGGCGTGCCTTCGGCAAACTGCCGGATGACCTCGCAGGAGATGCCAGCTTCGTGCGGTGTGCAGGGGCCGGGCGAGATGACGATGCGTTCAGGGTGGAGCGCGCGAATTTCGTCGAGGGTGATTTCGTCGTTGCGCTTCACAAGCAGGTCGGCCCCCAGTTCGCCGAAGTATTGGACGAGGTTGTAGGTGAAGCTGTCGTAGTTATCGATGACGAGGAGCATGGCGCGCGGATGTCGTGTCCTGTGCCAGGGGCGCAGCCACGAGCCCAAATGATCACTGCCCTGCGGTAAAAAGCCAGTGCCGCGTGAGAACACGTGCGGACCGCCTCAGGCGACGTGCCGCAGCGCCTCGATCGGATCCATCATCGCAGCGCGGCGGGCGGGGTAGAGGCCGAAGACGACGCCGATGGCGACGGAGATGCCGAAGGCCAGCGGGAGCGAGAGCGGGACGATGATAGGGACCATGGTGCGAACGGTGTCGGGCAGGGCGGCCATGGCGGTGGGGAAGGTGCTGGTGAGGAACTTCATGAGCAGGCCGACCATCGGCGAGCAGGCAAGGCCACCGATGATGCCGGTGATGCCGCCGACCACGGAGAGCACGACTGTTTCCACGAGGAACTGCTGGGTAATGTCGCCGCGGCGGGCGCCGATGGCGCGGCGGATGCCGATCTCGCGGGTGCGCTCGGTGACGGTGGCGAGCATGATGTTCATGATGCCGATGCCGCCGACCAGCAGCGAAATGGCGGCGATGAGGCCCATCATCGCGATGAACATCAGTCGCGTGTTGCGCGCCTGTTCGAGCAGTTCGAGCGGGACGGCGATGACGTAATCCTCGCGCTCGTGGGTGCGGGCGAGGGTGTGGCGGATGATTTCGGCGGTGTCGAGAACCTGGTTTTGGTCGTGCAGGGTGAGGGTGACCTGGCTGGCGATGGGGATTCCGTCCTCGGTCTGCGCATAGAAGTCGTGGAAGAGCGCCCACATGGTGCTGATGGGGATGTAGACGTCGCGGGAGAATTCCTGCTTGGCGCGCGCGCCGGGGATTTCATCGGAGGCGCCGCGATGTTTCATCACGCCGATGACGCGGTAGTAGTCCTTGCCGACGTGGATGGATTTGCCGATCGGTTCGTTGAAGCCGAAGAGCGTGGCCGCGACCTCGGGGGCGAGCACGCAGACCTTGGCGGCTTGCTTCTCTTCCACCGGGGAGAGGAAATGACCGCGCGCCAGTTCCATGTGGTTCAGCTCGAGGAAGCCGGGCGCGCAGCCGACGAGGCGGCCGTTCATCTGCTTGGTGCCGTAGCCGAAGAGGCCGCGCGGCAGCTCGCGCATGGGGCTTGAGGCGGCGATCGAGGGAATGGTCGCCACGAGGTTTTCGATGTCGTCGCGGGTGACGCCGTAGGCGCGCGGTTTGGCGACGCCCTGCTGCGGTGGCGGGAGCGTGGTGGTGAGGATGATGTTGTTCGCGCCGAGCTCGGCGATCTGCTGCTGCGCCTTGGCGCTGATGCCTTCGCCGATGGCGAGCAGCCAGATGACGCTGGCGACGCCGATGAAGATGCCGAGGATGGTGAGCAGCGAACGCAGCGGATGAAGGAGCAGGCTCTTCACGCCGAGCTGCGCGGTGCGCCACATCAGCCGCAGGCTCGCGGTGAAATTATCCCGCGGCTTTTCGTCCATCGCGAGCTCGGTGAGCGGCTGCGCGGGAGCCTCGACGGGACGCAGGCGCGTGTCGGTCTGCACCACGCCGTCGAGCAGGCGCACGATGCGCCGGGCGTGCTGGGCGACGTCTTCCTCGTGGGTGACGAGGACGATCGTTTTTCCGTCGCGGTTCAGCCGGTCGAGGAGGCCGAGAATTTCCTGGGTGGTGACGGAGTCGAGGTTGCCGGTCGGTTCGTCGGCGAGAATGTAGCGGGGATTGTTCGCGAGGCTGCGGGCGATCGCGGCGCGCTGCTGTTGGCCGCCGGAGAGTTGCGGCGGACGGTGGGTGAGCCGATGGCCGAGCCCGACGAGCTCGGCCAGCTCGCGGCAAAACGCGCGCCCCTCCGGCGTGACGTGGCCCTGGTAATAGAGGGGCGATTCGATGTTCTCCACCACCGTGAGCTGCTGGATGAGATTGTAAGACTGGAAGACGAATCCGATGCGCGAGGCGCGGATCGCGGCGAGTCGATCGTCGTCGAGCCGGGCCACATCGTCTTCGCCGAGAAAGAAGCTGCCGGAGGTGGGCCGGTCGAGGCAGCCGAGGAGATTGAGCAGCGTGCTTTTTCCCGATCCGGACGGTCCCATGATCGCCACGTAGTCACCCTCGCGGATGTCGAGGTCGATGCCCTTGAGCACCGGCACGGCTTCCTCGCCGAGCTGGTAATCCTTGCGCAGATTCTCCAGCCGGATGGCTGGCTTGAATTGCGTGCCGACCGCGACCACTAGCGCGCGGCGGATTTCGCCGCGGCGGCGGCATTCGCGACGGCGCGCGCCTCGGGCGTCTGCGGGCGCTCGCCCGGCACCGTCTCCGGCAGCGTCACACTTTTCTCGTAAGACTGCGGCGCGAGCAGCACCTGGTCGCCTTCATTCAAGCCATCCTGAATGATGACCGATTGTTCGTTGGCGGGTCCGACGCTGACTTCCTGCGCGGTGAGCTGGTCGCCCTGCGTGACGAGGCAGAAGAAACGTTTCCCGCGCTCGAGCACGGCGGGCAGCGGCACTTGCACGGCGCGCTCGATCTTCTCGATCTCGATTGCGGCCTGCGCGGTCATGCCGGTGCGCACGCCGGGCGGCGGGTCGTGGATGTCGATCTCGGCGCCGTATTCCTTCATCGTGCTGTAGGAAGAAATGGCGGGCAGCGGATACTCGCTGATGTCGCGCACCGTGCCGGCGAGTTCCTGCTCGGGGAAGGCGTCGAGCCGGATGCGGACGTTCATGCCTTTCTTCACGCGGTCGATGCGCGATTCGTTGACGCGCGCGGTCACCTGCATGCGTTTCGGGTCCGGCAGACGGATGATGACCTGCCGCTCGCGGACGAGTTTGCCCTCCGCGATGAGCGGCTCGCCGCTGGCGAGATTGGCATAGACGACTTGTCCGGAGGTGGGCGCCTTGATCACGCAATGCGCGAGCTGCTCCTCGAGTGCGGTCTGTCTTTCAAGGTCGAGCTTGTGGCTATTCTCGAGCGACTTCAGCCGCGCCTCTGTGGTCTCCACGTCGGCCTTCAATTTGTTGAGCGTCTTCACCTTCGTGTAGCGGTGCAGCACTTCCAGCTTCGTGGACGCGGCGTCGAGTTCCTTGCGCGCTTTTTCCACAGCGAAGCGATCGGCCTCGAGCTGTACCTCGGTGACGTAGCCGCGGGCCGCGAGCTTTTCGCTGTAGCGAAGATACTCCTCGGCGCGGCGCAGGTTTTCCTTGGCGACAAATTCATCGCTCTCCAGCGCGCCTTCCTCCTGGCGGAAGGTGCCTGACTCGTATTCCTGCAGCGCGAGTTTCGTGGCGTCGTAGTCCGCCTGCGCGCCGACCACGGAGGCGCGGCTGGTGTTGCTGGCGATCTGCTGCATGACGAGATCGGCCTGCAAGCCGGAGTCGTCGAGCTTCACCAGGAACTCACCTTCCTTCACGTAGGCACCCTCGGGCACGATTTGAATGATCGCGGTGCCCCCCGCAGCGCGCGACTGCTGGACCTGACAGCGGATCTCGACGTTGCTCGAGCTTTCCACTTCACCCCGCTCCACTACCTCCTGCATGAACGGCCCGGCCACGGCCGATGCGGTGACCGGTGGCGTCTCGCTGGCGTTCCACTTCTTCCTCTTCCCGGTGTGGCTGGATATCGCAAGCATCACGCCGAGGCCGCCAACGGCAACCGCGCTCCAGAGCGCGGGCCGGCGGCCGACGCGGGCCAGCGTGGGAGTCAGCCACGGTGGGACGCGGGTGGGGAGTCGGAATTTCTTGAAGGGGATGGCAGTCATCGAGCGGAAAGGGAAGGCTCTGACTTAGAAAGCTTTAGGGCTTCGGTTTGTTGGGGACTTTCGCTCTGTGCGAGGA
>JBAVML010000429.1:0-17652 GCA_049690035.1 Chthoniobacteraceae bacterium | reverse complement strand
GCGGCGAGTGTCAGGAGGGCGAGGAGCGCTTTCATGGAAGATGGGGATGACTAATGACGAACGACGAATGACTAAAGAAGCACGAAGTCCGAAATCCGAAGTCGTTCGTCATTTTCTCACCGATCAGAACTCGAACTGGTCGATGTTCTCCTTGGTGAAAATGAAGGGCTGGCCGAGGACGATGTTGTCGCCCTCAATCTTGATCGCGCCGAGCTTGCCGGCGTCGAACTCGCTGGCGCCGGGATTGAGTTTGCCCATTGCAACGTCCGCCGCGGCCTTGATCGTGAGATAGCCGAGGTCCTGTACCTTCCAGAGGATCACCGCCTGCGTCACGCCGTCCTTCACGTAGGCGCGATTTTCACTCGGCAGTCCGAGCCCGAGCACCTTGACCGCACCGGCTTTGCCCGCCTGCTTCACCGCCTCCGCGGCGCCCGGGACCGCTGGCGAACAGATCGCCATGATGCACTTCAAACCCGGATACGCGCTCAGAAGATTCGTCGCCTCCTGCTGCGCCTTGTCCTTCTGGTCGTCGCACGGCTTGGTATCGACCAGCTTCATTTTCGGATACTTCTCCGCGAGACGCGCTTCGATGTTTTTGCGCCACTCGTTCATGTTCGCCGCGGTGAGTGTGGCGGTGATGATGGCGAACTCGCCCTCCTCGCCGGTCAGCCGCGCCGCCTCATCCATTAGCGTGTAGCCGATGCCCTGGGCGGTCGCTTGATTCACAAAAAAGGAGCGCGCGTCGGAGTTCGCGTCGGAGTCATAAGTCACGACCTTGATGCCCTTGGCCTGCGCCTTTTTCAACGCCGTGGAAATGCCCTCTTTGTTTTCGCACGCGGCGGCGATGGCATCGACGCCGAGGGTGATCCAGTTCTCGACGATCTCGTTTTGCTTCGCGGGATCCGTGTTGGTCGGCCCATCGAAGAGCAGCTCCACGCCGAGTTCCTGCGCCGCTTCTCGGGCGCCTTTCTCGACGTTGACGAAATACTGGTTGCCCTTGCTCTTCGGCAGCAGAGCGATGGTGAGCTTCCGGGCGCCGCCCGCGCCGGTGCCCTCCGGCGACTTGTGGCAGGCAGCGAGGACGAGGAAGAAAGGGAGCGTGAGGGCGAGAAGGCGGCGTTTCATGGGAGAAAGGAGGCCGACGATGCTCGAAGCCCCCCCGGCACCGCAAGCCCGGCGGCGCTGCCACCACCGCCCCCCAGCGGGTAAGAAATTGTCATGAGCGCTGGTTTGCTCCCTGCTTTGGCAAAGGCGATCATGGAAACACTCACGCTCGTTCTCGTCGGCCTCGGAGGCCTGCTGGCTCTCGCCGGGGGGATCATGACGCTGGTTGCCGCCTTTCGGCAAAATGTCCTTTGGGGGATCGCCTGCCTGGTCCTCGGTCCGGCCAGTCTGGTTTTCACCGCCCTGCATTGGGCCGAAGCAAAAAAAGGGTTCCTCACCTCGCTTGCCGGTGTGGTCTTGGCGGTCCTCGGCCTCGCGATGTCGCCGACGCTGCGGGCGGCCATCACCCAGACGCATGGCCACGATCCGGGGAAGCTCCCCGCGGCGGGCTTCGCCCTCGAACAAGCCACGCCCGCGCCCGATCTCAATGCGCAGATCCAGCAACAACGCGATCAGATCGAGCAGCTCGAAGGAAAATTCGCCCAGGATGGCGAGGCGCTCGTGCAGCAGTTCAAAAAGCTGACCGAGAAACGCAAGGCGCTGAAAAAGGGCGACGCCGCCACGGTCAATGCCTTCAACGCCGAGGCCGCCGACTATCAGGCTCGCAACACCGCGCGGCAGCAGGCCTCGCAGGAAATCCAGGCCCTCCGCGCGGAACTCGACACGTTGCTGGAACAGCGCTCGCGCCGCAACACCGGCAGCGCCGCCGCGCCCGGCGGCAAACGCGTGGTGATGTACTCCACCTCCCACTGCCCGGCGTGCAAAATGGCCAAGACCTACTTCACCCAGAAAGGCGTGCCGTATGAGGAACACGACATTGAGAAGTCGCCCGAAGACCGCGCTGCCTTCCAGAAACTCGGCGGCCACGGCGTCCCGCTCATCATGGTCGGCACCGAGCGCATGGAAGGATTCAGCGCCCAGCGGCTGGACCAGTTGCTGTAACGCGGAATCCGGCGCGACCGTTCACCCGCTCCGCTTCCGGCCCGCGGACCACTTCTGGACAAGCCCGCCCGTGGCGAGCGCGAGGAGGAGCAGCGCCCCGGTGAGCATGCCGGAAAGTTCGCGGGAAACGGACATGATGCTGAGGATGCGCGACAGGCCATTGGCCAAAATGGCGACCGCAGCGACGCCGAGCAGCGTGCCATGCACCGATCCCACTCCGCCGAAGATGCTCGTGCCGCCGAGCACCACTGCGGTGATCGCGGCGAGTTCGTAGCCGATGCCGGCATTGGCCCGCGCCTCCGTGACGCGTGAGACGAAAATCACCGCAGCCAGACCGGCGACCGCGCCGGCGAGGAGATAGGCGACAGCGAGGCGTCGCTCCACGGGAAGACCGGCGTAACGCGCGCCTTCCGGGGCAAAGCCGATCGCGCGAATCGAGCGGCCAAAGGTGGTGCGGTGGACAAGCAACCACACGGCAGTCGCGACGGCGGCAAAGACCCAAGCCTGCATCGGGACGCCGAGGAAAAAGGCATTGCCGAGCGCGAGGAAGGATTCGGGGAAGCCGGTGTAGGCTCGCGTGCCGGCGGTGAAAGCTTCTGCGAGTCCGCGGAAGAGCGAGAAGGTGCCGAGCGTGACGATGAGCGGCGGCAGGCCGAGCCGCGTGATGAGCGCCGCATTGATCCCGCCGCCAAGCGTGCCCACGCCGATCGCGCCGAGGGCGGCCAGCCACGGTGGAAAGCTCGCGTCCTTCCACAACATGCCGAAGACGACGGCGCACAAACCCACCAGCGAGCCGACCGACAAATCGATGCCGCCACTGAGGATCACCGGCGTCATGACCACGGCGAGCAGACCGATCTCCACGGACTGACGGACGATATTCGCAATGTTCGCCGCGGTGCCGAAATTCCGCCCGGCCACCTGGAAGTAGATGATCTCCACGACGATCACCGCGAGCAGGATGACCTCGTGGCGGACGCGGGGCTTGGACGCGCTCATCGATTCATCCTCCGAGCGCGCAAACCATCGGCCATGACCGCGAGCAGGATGACGAACCCCTGGATCGCCTTTTCCCAATAGGCCTGGACGTGAAAATGCGTCAGCGCGGGGTTCACATTCGCGAGCAGGAGCAGGCCGGGAAAGACGCCCCAAAGATTCCCGCGCCCGCCGGTCACCGCGACGCCACCGACGACGGCGGCGGCGATCACTTTCAGCTCCAAGCCGTCGCCACACGTCGGCTGGACTTGCGGCGATTGCACGACATTGAGCACCGCCGCGACGCCGACGAGCGCGCCCATCAGCACGAACACCCCGAACGTCGTGCGCCGGGGATCGATGCCCGCGAGGCGCGCGGCCTCCGCGTCGGAGCCGACCGCATAGACGCGCCGGCCCGCGGCGATGTTTTTCATCGCCCACGCGGCGACCGCGACCAGCACCACGGCGAAGACGATCAGCGCGGTTTGTCCCGTGGCTTGCGGCAGGCCGAACCACTGCACCCCGGGCGGCAGGTTGAGCAGCCGCCCTTGCTGCCAGAGCCGCAGCGCTTCCTGCCAGGTGACCATCGTGGCGAGCGTGACGACGATCGACGGCAGGCCGAGTCCGGCGACGAACGCGCCGTTGATCGCGCCCATCGCCGCGCCGGCGCTCATCGCCCCGAGCACGACGATGACGAGCGGCAGCTTGGCGGCGGCGAGCAGGCCCGCGATCACCGCGCACAGGCCAAACTGCGCGCCGACCGAGATGTCGATCTGCCGGCAGATGATGACGAGCGTGATGCCGATCGCGGCGACCAGCGCGGGCGTCTGCGCGGTGAGCCGGGAGAGCAGTGGCTGGGGTTGAAAGAAGTGCGGCGCAAAAATCGCGAGCGCGAGGAGCAGCGCGCCGAGCGCCGCGGCCACGGAGAGTTCGCGGAAATAGCGGTTCATTTACGCGGCCTCCCTGCTCTGGCCGAGCGCGGCGGTCATCACATCATGTGCGTCCGCATTTCCCGGCAGCATGGCGGTGATGGTGCCGCCGCGCATCACGGCGATGCGATCGCTCATCCCGAGCACCTCCGGCAGATCACTCGAGATCATCAGCACGGCGAGTCCGTCCCGCGCGAGGCGGCGGATGATCTTGTGAATTTCGGACTTCGCGCCGACATCCACGCCCTGCGTTGGTTCGTCGAGAATGAGCAGCCGCGGCTTCGTCGCGAGCCAGCGCGCGAGCGCGATCTTCTGCTGATTGCCGCCGCTCAGGGAACCGCCGGGCGCGTCCGGCCCCGACGCCTTCACGGCGAGATCGCGAATGTAATTGAGCGTGAGATTTCGCTCCGCGCCAAAGCGCAGCCAGCCGCCGCGGAAGAGCGACGGGTGGATCGCCATCGTCACGTTCGCCGCGATCGGCAGGTCGAGAATCACGCCGTGGCGTCGGCGGTCCTCGGGAAGATAGGCGATCCCCTGCTCCACGGCGTCGCGGGCGGAGCGCACGGTGATCCGTTGCCCGCGGAGCTCGATTTCACCAGCATCCGCGGGCGTGACGCCGAAGAGGATGCGGGCCAGCTCGGTGCGTCCCGCGCCCACCAGTCCGGCGAGTCCGAGCACTTCGCCGGCCCGGACTTCGAGCGTGACATCATGCACCCCGCTGCTCGCGCAACCGACGCCGCGCAGCCCGAGCACCACCTCGCCGGGCGCGCTCTCGGCCGGCGGGTAAATGTGCGACACTTCGCGGCCGACCATCATTTTGATCAGCGAGGCTTCATTGATGTCGTCCACGCGATTCGTGCCGACGCTTTCGCCGTCGCGCAGCACGGTCACACGATCGGCGAGCGCGAAAATTTCCTCGAGCCGATGTGAGATGTAGATGACGCCGACGCCGCGGGCGCGCAGTTCGCGGACGACCGCAAAGAGCAGGTGCTGCTCCTTCTGCGTGAGCGATGCGGTGGGCTCGTCCATGATCACGATCCGCGCGCCGGAGCCGAGCGCGCAGGCGATTTCCACGAGCTGCTGCTCCGGCATGGAGAGGCGCCGCACCTCGATCTCCGGGTCGATCGCGGCGCCGATTCGCTCCAGCAACTCACTCGCGCGGGCGGTCTGTTCCCCGTGGTGCACCCGCCGCAAGGCCGATGTTTTTTGCAAGCGCAGCGCGATATTCTCCGCCACCGAGAGATCGGGAAAGAGCGCGGGCTGCTGATAAATACAGGCCACGCCGAGCGCGCGCGCTTTCGTCGGCGTGAGCTGCGCGACCACTTCACCGCCGATGTGGATCGCGCCGCCGTCGGGCTGATGGGCGCCGGTGACGACTTTGATCAGCGTGGATTTGCCGGCGCCATTTTCCCCCAGCAGCGCATGCACTTCCCCCGGCTGGAGGGAAAATGAGACGCCCTTGAGCGCGCGCACGGCGCCGAAGGACTTGGTCACCGCATTCAGTTCGAGAAGGGCGTCTGACATCTGAATGCCCGCCGAGGTCAGGGCTTGATCCAGTCGAAGAAACCGAGCGAGTCGAGTGCGGTGCGGAGCGTCTGGAGTTGGTCGGCAGTCGGATTCGTGAGCGGGAGTCGGGCCGGGCCGACATCGACGCCGAGCAGACCCATGAGGGCTTTCGTCGCGCCCAGATAGCCGGCTTTGGCGAGCAGTTGCACGAGCTGTACGCTGCGGAATTGCTCGTCGCGTGCCTTGGCAAGATCGCCTTTTTCAAACGCCGCGAGCAGGCGGTGGTAGATCGGCGCGGCAAAGTTGTAGGTGCTGCCCACGGCTCCGGTTGCGCCGACGGCGAGGGCGGCGAGAAGAGACTCGTCGCTTCCCCACGGCACGTCCCACGGGCCGCCATCGGCGTGGAGCAGGAGCTGGTAGGCCATGAGATCGGGGTTGCTGAATTTTAATCCCGCCAGCGTGGGAATGCGGTCGCGTGCCTGCGCGAGGAAGTCGGGCGTCGAGAGGCTGACATTGGTGAAGACGGGAATGTCGTAGAAATAGAACGGGGTGGCCGGCGCGGCGCTGGCGATGCGTGCACAGCAGGCCACGAGCGTCTCGACATCGCGCGGTTTGAAGTAGCTGGGCGAGAGCGCGGAGATGGCGACGGCGCCGAGTTGCTCCGCTTGCGCGGCGAGCGTGCGGGCGTCTTCGAGCGAGTTGGAACCGACGTGGACGACCACGCTCAGTGCGGTGCCGCGGGCGACATCCATCCACCGTACGGCGAGCGCGCGCCTTTCCTCGAGGGTCAACGAGTGACACTCGCCGGTGGTGCCGCCGATGAAGGCGGTGGCGACGCCGTTGGCGAGGAGATGTTTCGCGTGCGGTTCGACGCCGGCGAGGTTCAGCGAACCGTCGGCGTGGAAGGGCGTATAGGTGGCGGCGACGAGACCGCGGAGCTGGGATTTTTTCATGAAAAGGAATCAGGGATTGGCCGGCTTGGGACGCATGAGCAGCACGAGCACGACGGAGATCGCGGCGGCGAGCGCGCAGAGGCTGAAGATCGCCGACGGAGGCGTGCCGTGATCGCGCATCGCACCCATCTTCACCGTGACCCACGCGCCGCCGCTGATGCTGACCATGTTCATCAAGCCGTAGCCCGTGGCGCGGTACTCGGGACGCACGATCTGGCAGAGAATGGGCATGTTATTCGCATCGAAGAATCCCCAGCCAATGCCGAACAAAATGAGAAACGCAATGGCGACCGCGAGCGACGGCGCGTAGCCGACGCCGAACAGCGCCGGAATGCACATCCCCACGCCGAGCGCGCTCGCGAAGATGCGGCCGCGTGGCGTGACGCGCATCCACCGGTCGGCGATCGCGCCCCCGAGCAAGGCGCCGACGAGCGAGGCAAAGGTGACGTAAAGCGTGGCTGAGAATCCGGCCTTGCCCTGGCCGAGATGGAAGGTGTCGGCGAGTACGGACGGCATCCAGTTTTTCACCACCCAGCCGGGCATGGCGGGAAGCGTAAAGTAGAGGACGAGGAGCAGAAACGAACCGACCCCGAGCAACCCCGCGAGAGCCGCCCCGATACTTACCGACGGCTTCTTTTCCTGCTCTCCCGCAACCGGCCGCGGTGCGCCGGGCAAGTTGAACAGGAGCATCACCGCGTAGCTGATGCCCGCGAGACCGAACCACGTAAATGCCGCGCGCCAACCGAATGCGCTATCGGCGATCACACCGCCGATGCCGCCCAGCGCCTGGCCCGCGTAGATGCCGGTCTGGTGGATGCCGACCGCCCGCGAGCGCGTCTCGCCTTGATGAAAATCGGCAATGAGCGCGAGGGCCGCGGGGATGTAGCACGCTTCGCTCACCCCCATCGCGGCGCGCACCCACCACATTTGATCGAAGCTATGCGCGTGTCCCGTGAGCCACGTCACGAGCGACCACACACCGAGGCTGCCGATCACCATCCAGCGGCGGTTGAAGCGATCCGCGAGGTAACCGCCCGCGGGGCTGCAGAAGGCATAGACCCACATGAAGATGGCCATGACTCGGCCGAAATTTTCCTCCGTCGCGATCGAAGGCAGGTCGGCCATGATCGACCGCTTCATTGTCGAGACGAGCTGACGGTCGAGGTAATTGAGCAGCGCGACCGGCCAGAGCAAACCCACAACCAACCACGCGTGCGCGCCACGGCTGTGTCGCCGCTCGGAGTCGGAAGTCATCGCCACGGAGCGCCCGCGTCAGGCTTCGGAATGGGAGCGGGCTGGGTGCAGAGTCGGGGGAACTTCACGGGCCGCGACGAATACCCGACACCGCGCGACTTGGGAATGGCGAAGATGAAAATGGCGCCCGCGGCCACGTGGGCGCTTTATCGCACCAGCGGAACCGGATCGAGCGACCGACGCGTCTGATCCATGAGTTCGCGCTCTTCGCGCAGCAGCACCGCCTCTTGGGCGATGGCGAGGAATTTGGCCGCCTCGTCCCGCTGTTTGTTGCCATACAAAAGGATGCCGTAATAGCCCGCGATGGCGGGCGTGCGCAGTTGCTCAGGCGTCAGCCGATTCATTGCAGCGAGTCCTTCCCGATCCTGCTGGCGAAGGTGAAGGACGAGCGCATATGTGGTGACGATCTCGGGATCGTCCGGATGCTGCCGGTAAAGCTCCTGCGCGACGGTGCCCGCGCGGTAGCGCTCGTTGTTCAGGAGCACCGAAAGCCGGGCCCAGTTCTTCCGAACCGTGATGTCCTCTGGTTCGAGTTCGAACAGACGCGACCAGGCCGTGTAAAGCTTCGGCGCATCGCCTTTCTTTCGATAGAGCCTGACCAGTTCCTCGAGCGCTTCGCGCGGGCGCTTGGAAATCCGCGCGCTGATCCAGAGAATCTCTTCAAACTCGGCCGACCACTCCCAAGAGGAAACAGTCCGCGCGAGGGCGAGCAGGCGCTCGGAGCGATACTCGGCCAACTTCACGGCTGTCGTCCACTGAACCGCCGCTCCCGCACTGTCTCCCTTTTCTTTCAAAACCAGCGAGTTGTAGGCGGAGCGCATATACTCGAAATCGCCCCAGCCTCCAGCGGCGATCAGCTCCTCCAGTCTCGTCCAGTCCAATGTCAGACGGTACGCTTCGGCCAACTGCGGTGCGACCGGCGGCGCCGAGACGAACTCTCGCGGCATCGTGCTCGTCCATTCGCAGGCCAGCAGCGAAAGACCGCGGCTGTTGAGAAATTCGACCAGCAACGCAACCTTCACGGCGTCCCCGAGCGCGTCGGCCTGCAATTCGTTGAGGTAGGACGCAAAGGACGGATTGAGCGACTGCGAAACCAAACCAAATCGCATCTGGCTCTTTTCATCGAAGGAGCCCTTGAAGGCGAACCCGGGATCCTCCTTGGCCCGCAGGATGCCGAGATATTGCACGCGGTCCTGAAAGGTCGCCTCCGCGTCGTTCACGAAATCCTTGGCGAGGGCCAGGGCCTCGGCAATCGTCCCATTCTCGACCCGATCTCCAACCAGCGCGCGCAGCGCCGCATGCCGCAGCGTGGGGTTTTCACGCAGGCGCGCAAGCGTCGCGCGAGCGCGTTCCCGGCCGACGGGATCCGGCAAGCGAACATCAAGCGTCGCAATTTCCAACTGGTTGCTTTCGTTCGCCGGATCGAGCTCCAACGCACGAGCGAACTGCGAACGCGCCTCGCCAAGGCGTCCGAGTGCGAGCGCAACCCGGGCGCCAATCTCGTAGAAGGCCGCATTAGGTTTTCCGAGCTTTTCCATCGCTTCAAAAGCTTCCTCAGCCGGGGCCGCCTGCCCTACGCGCAGAGCGGAAAGCGCCCAGGCCACGGCATCAGGATACGAATTCGGCACGAGACGGAAAATCCGTTCCCGCAAAATAACACCCTCGGTCGGAACGTACGCATCGGCGATCTCGGCAAGTGCACGGAGCGCCTCCAAATTGTCGTGATTGAGGATGATTACCCGCCGCAGGTAGATAACGGAATCGACAAGACGCCGATCCTTCCGACATTGGCTCGCCTTCTCGAGCCAATGCCTCTGGCGCCACTCCGAGTAAATCTTGGGACCGTACCAGCCAGCCGGCAGACCGATAGCGATCACGAGAACTAGGAGCAGCAGCAGCCACTTGCGGGCGAGCCTCTCCCTCAGCTCAAAAGCACTTTCATTCTGCAATTCCACAACCGGGTATCAGGGGGGGAAAGGCAACTCACGCAACATAATGAGGGGAGGCTCGAACGTCATTTGAAGGAATCAGGGTTAAAACGTAGCACAGCTTGAACAAGCGTTTCATAGCAATCCGTAAACCACACCGCAATGCGCTCCCTAAACTGAAACGCTAAAAAAACCACGATTTCACAAAAAAGGGTGAAAAAGCCCGCCGCTGATCTCCTGCGGCCTCTTTCCCAAAAAAATGACAAGACGCTCGCTTGGAGGCGAAATCTCGACTGAGGCTGCTCAACCTGATCACGGCTCACGCGTTTTCCAGGAAATATCCTTGCACCATTTTTCAAAACCGTCTAAAAGGGTGAAATGAAGCTGCTCCCCCTCTCAATAGCATTCCTCGCTGCGGGCATCGTCTCGCTCGTCACGCCGCGTTCGCACGCTGTCACTGAAGCCACGACCCCTCCGGTGGGCTTCTTGACCGTGACGGTTTTCGGACACGACAACACCACCGGATTGGATGGAAACACCGCTGTTTCCGTCCCAATGTACAACACCGCCGACTTCCAAGGCGCAGTTGCAAGCCTTGATTCCGCAACTCAGTTCACCCTGACGGGGGCGACTTGGACTGCGGGAGCGTATGCGATGCCTGCAGATGGTGGCACCGCCACAACTCCCAGGCTCGCGAGAATCAAGAGCGGGGCGCAGGTCGGAAAGTTTTTCCGCGTCACCGCCAACACGTCGAACCAGCTCACGGTCGACCTGAGTCTTTACGGAATTGCCAATATCAACACCGCATTGGCTGCCGGTGATCTGATCGAGCTCTTGCCCGCGAATACGATTGGCAGCGTTTTTGGGACTACTCCGCCAATCTTGGCAGGGAATACTACCGCGACCACCGCGGATAACATCCTGCTGCAGAACGGCGCCGGTTGGTTCACCTATTATTGGAAAACGAACGTTACGCCGAATCGTTGGGTCTTGAACGGTGGCGGAAATACTGATCGCGCCACTGCAATTATTTACCCAGACACCGCAGCCTATGTCCTCAAGAGATCGGTAGGCGATATTTCGCTTGTAGTCTCGGGCGCGGTGCCAACAACGGCTGAACAGTCCGATGTCGAAGCTCCAAACACTTTTCTAGCCAACCGGTTTCCGACGGACACTACCTTGGGTGCACTGGGGCTCGAGAGTCTTCCAGGCTGGGTTAAGAATACGACAGCAGCCAGTTCCGATAATGTTTACATACTCTCACCGAGCGGCAGCTGGGCCAGATACTACTTCAAGACCAATGCCACCCCTACTGCTCATTGGGTACTGAATGGCGGCGGCAATACGGACAGAGGACCGATCACACAGATTCCCGCTGGGACAGCGGTTTACATCAGCTTTGGAAATTCAACCCCTGCCACCCTGTCGCAGACGCTCCCTTATAATCCCTTTGCTCCATAACCCCCCCGCTCCACGAATACGTAACACACCGTCCATTTAGCTATGAAACAAAAAATACTTTCCCTAGGAGCCCTGTTGCTCCTCCCGACGCTCTCCTTTGCTGCAGTAGTCTCGGTGGACATGGGCTCGGGTAGTTATTCACTGCGAGACCAAAATGGCGTGGCGCTCACCCGCGGTTCCGCGGGAGTAAACGGCGACGGCGCTTTGATCTATTTGGGGTTCTACACCGATGGTACCACTTCAAATCCTTTCGGCACCTCTTCAACGTCCGATTCGAATTTCGTCGCTTTAACTGGACTCGGAAACATTTTCGGCTCACCGAACACGACGATTGGCGACCAAGCGGCGAATTTGCCGAATGCCGGAGAATTCTTCATCAGTGGATTATTGATTAACGACACCAATCCAAATGCCGCATCGCTGCCGGCTGCGGGAACGCCCTTGGTAATGCGTATCCTTAGTGGACAAACCGTCGGATCCTCGCAGTTCAAAATGGAATTCTCGAATCCGAGTTTGTGGAAATGGATCAGCCCGACCGTGCCCGCTCCGAGCATCAATATCGACCTTGACGATGCAAATCTGCGATTGCTCACGAATCAAGTCACGAGGGCCAGCCAAGTCCTTCCTACGGGCGTCGGGGGACCGATCAACGCAAACGTCGCGCTAATCCCAGAACCCTCGACGCTTTCGTTCGGAGTAATCAGCGTTCTAACCCTTCTTGGCTCACGTCGGCGGCGTCGGGAAGTTGCCGCCTAACGGTAGTCCACAGAACGCCCGAGACTGTTCGCTCTCTCACCCGCCTAACTCTTAACCGAGTTAGGCGGGCTTTTTTTTAGTCGAAGCTGATCTCCCCCTCGGATCAGACTCGATGGCCTTTGGGAGCTCTCGGCTGCTTTTGCGGGGCGAAATTTCGGCGTTTTGATGCCGGAAAGGGATGGGTTTGCTTTGATCCCCGTCGCCCCCTAGTCCGGGTGATCGAGCCTACCGAAGGCTGCTGCTTACGGTTTGATCGGGGTTCTCGATGACTCAGTCGGGGGCGGAATCGGCCGCGGGGTGGAGTCATCGCGAATCTCGTTCGGAGCGACAGCCGCGGGCAGCGCCGGCACATCCTTCGCGGGAGTAGAACGACCGCCGAGGCGGTTCGCCATTTGCAGTCGGGCTTGGGCGACGGGCGACATCAATTCTGCGAAGGAGCGAATCTCAGCGTCCTTCGATTGTGCGCCCAGCGCGTAGGCGGCGACCGACGCTTCGTTGATGGATATCAGACGCTCGATCCATGCTTTTCCGAACTTCACCCCGGAGAGCGGCGTCATTTCATCGGCGATCGCTTTGGTCACCGTCGGACTAAGGGTGACTCGCTTCGTCCGGGCCAGCCGCAGCAGTTCCCTGTTTTCGGCAATCTGAGTGTCCTCGATCGCCTCGGCCATCGCCTTGATCTGCTCGGAGTTGCTCTGTCGTTTCGCAAGGTCGATGAGCGCGGCCTGATCATTCCCAGCCTGACTGGCTAAGTGAAGAAACTGAAGGTCGCGACCCGCCAGTTCGCTCTGGATGATGCCACGCGGCTCCTTCGATCCCGGTTCGCCGACGGGCTCCATCTTGATAATGGAGGGATATGGTCCAGGAACCGTGCTCCGGGTTTTCTTCACCGGTTCCCTGGCCCCGGCGAATGAAACCAAGGCAAAGCTGCCTAGCACGGAAAGGGTAAATTTCATGAAACGCTATTCCGCGAGCTTCCGCGCCAGGATTTCCCCCACGATGACGGGGTTCGCCTTTCCTTGAGAAAGCTTCATCACCTGCCCCTTCAGCGCATTGATCGCCTGGAGCTTGCCGGACTTGTATTCGGCGACGGCCTTCGGGCTCGCGGCGATGGCCTGATCGCACAGCGCATCGAGCGCACCGGCATCACTTTCCTGTTTGAGGCCTTTTTCTTCGACGACCTGTCCGGCTGTCTTGCTCGTCGCAAACATCTCGGCGAAGACCACCTTCCCTTGGGTGCCACTGATCGCCCCGGCATCGATCAGGTTCACGAGTTCATCGAGTTGTTGAGCGGAAATGGGGCTGTCGGCGATTGTCTTCCCGGCTGCCGCGAGCGCGCTGAGCAGGTCGTTGAGGACCCAGTTGGCGAGCGACTTCGGTTTCCGCGCGCCCTTTGCTGCCGCCTCGAAGTAATCCGCCAAGACCCGCTCGCTCGCCAGAACGTTGGCGTCGTATTCCGTCACGCCAAATTCCCGCTCGAACCGTTCCCGCTTTTCCGCCGGCAGTTCCGGGCGGCGCGTGCGCACTTCGTCCATGAAGACGCTCGTCTTCACGGGCAGCAGGTCCGGATCGGGAAAATAACGGTAGTCATGCGAACTCTCCTTCGTCCGCATTTGAAAAGTCTGCGCCGCGTCGTCATCCCAGCGCCGGGTCGATTGCACCAGCTTCTCGCCGCGATCCAGCGCCGCCATCTGCCGTTCGATTTCGTAGGCCACCGCCCGACGCACCGCGCTGATCGAATTCATGTTCTTGATCTCGATCTTGGTCCCGAGTTCCTCCTGGCCCTCGGGCCGCACGGAGACGTTGCAGTCGCAGCGCATCTGCCCCTTTTCCATATCCGCATCGCTCACCCGGCCATAGACGAGGATCTGCTGGAGCGAAGTGAGATACGCAAACGCTTCTTCGGGCGTGTCGATTTCCGGCTCGCTCACGATCTCCATCAGCGGCGTCCCCGCGCGATTAAAATCAATACCGCTCGTCGTCTCGAAGTGAAACGACTTGGCCACGTCCTCCTCGAGATGGATGCGGGTGAGGCCGACCTTCTTTCCCGGATGCGGGATGCTCTTCTGCACGTCCTTGGGGTAAGCCAGATCGTGGAGCGGCACCGCGCCTCCCGCGCAGATCGGCTGGTCGAACTGCGTGATCTGATAGTTCTTCGGCATGTCCGGGTAAAAGTAGTTCTTCCGGTCAAACTTGCAGACCTCCGGGATGGCACACCCGAGCATCAGCCCGGCGAGCGCGGTCATCTTCAGCGCCTCCTCGTTCATCACCGGGAGCGCGCCGGGATAGCCGAGACAGATCGGACAGGTGTTGGTATTTGGCCCGGCGCCATATTCCACCGCGCAGCCGCAGAACATCTTGCTGCGCGTCTTGAGTTGCACGTGGACTTCGAGGCCGATGGTGGGGATGTAGCGGACGGACATGCGGAGTGATGACGGATGAAGAGTGATAGGGGAATGGCCGCGTCAGGCGCGAGCGCGAACTATGCGCCGCTCATTTTGCGGAATCCGGCTTGTGCAGGGCGTGATCGAGCGCCTGCTCGAAATCGATCGCCCGCACTCGGGCCGCAACCTCCGCATCGTTTGCAGCCGCGATCAGCCGCGGATTGGACAGCAGCGAGAGATAGCGGTGCTCCGTGATCGCCTTGTTCACTTCCGGATCGTTAATCAGCGCCAGCACCTTCGGGTGCGCCATGACCGGCCGCACTCCGGGATACTGAATGAAGCGTTCGATGCTGCGGGAATCCGACGCGAGCGTCGCGAGCTTGTTCAGCGTCGCGTAGGTTGTCTCCGGCAGTGGATCAACCGCACGCAAGAGCGCCCCGCCCGGCCCGGCCTCGACCGCCTCCTTGGCCGCCGCCAACCGCGCCGCCAGCGGATCTCGTTTTGCTGGCTTGCCTCCGCTGAAGCGCGCGTTTTTCTCAATGCCCAGCTTGGTCTCCGCCACCGAGCCGAGCAGCCTCAATCCGAGCGCAAGCGCTCCTACCAACACCATGCCATAGACCGCACCGATCGCCGCGCCAGCCAGCCCGTAACCCACGCGCACGAGCGTCACCCCTTGGTCGCTGGTTTTCTTGAAAAGCACGGCGCTCAAAATCGTAATCGTAAGATAGACCACGAGACCGGCCAGCAATCCCCCTATCGCCGCCAGAGCCTGCGCGGGAAAAGGAAGCATGGTGCTCAGCACTCCGCCCGCCGCGGCTGAGCCGTAGTAACCCGCTCCCGTCGCCACGGCCAGCGCACCCAGCCCCACGACCTGCCGCACCAGCCCGAGCCGCCAACCCTGCCAAGCCTTGAGCAGGATGACCGCCAAGGCAAAAAGTCCGAGCAGATAGGAAACGTTCATCTCGTCGGATTCAAAACCCGGCGATTCTCCGCGGTCATCCGATCGTCCCCACCTGGGCGCGCTGCCGCAGCGCGTGATCGCACACCACTAGCGCCGCCATCGCCTCCACCATCGGCACCGCGCGCGGCAGCACGCACGGATCGTGACGGCCGCGCGCCTTCAGCTCGGTTGCTTCGCCGCTCGTCGTCACCGTCTGCTGTGCCTGAAAAATGGTCGCCGTCGGCTTGAAGGCCACGCGAACGAAGATCGCCTCGCCGTTGCTGATTCCCCCCTGAATTCCGCCCGAGCGGTTCGTCGTCGTCCGCACCCGGCCCGCCTCCATCACGAACGCGTCGTTGTGCTCCGAGCCTTTTTGCCGCGTTCCGGCGAATCCGGAGCCGATCTCAAATCCCTTCGTCGCCGGCAGGCTCATCATCGCCTTCGCCAGTTCCGCCTCCAGCTTGTCAAAGACCGGCTCGCCGAGCCCCGGCGGCAGTCCGCGGATCACGCACTCGATCACGCCGCCGACGCTGTCGCCTTCACTTCGCACCTGCTTGATGAACTCGATCATTCGCTCCGCCATCGGAGCATCCGGGCAACGCACGATATTGGCCTCCACCTCCGCCTGCGTCACCGTCTCCGCGTCCACGTCCGCCACCAGTTCATGGATGGTCTTCACGTAGGCCACGATCTCCAGTCCCGGCACGAGCTGCGCCATCACCTTTTTCGCCACCGCCGCGGCCGCGACCCGGCCGATCGTCTCGCGCGCCGAGGCTCGTCCCCCGCCCTGCCAGTTCCTGATCCCGTATTTTGCCTGATAAGTGTAATCCGCGTGCGACGGCCGGTAGGCCTCCTCCATCTCCCGATACGCCTCGGGCCGCGCGTCCTTGTTCATCACCGCGATACAGATCGGCGTCCCGAGCGTCTTCCCCTCGAAGACTCCCGACAGAATGCGGCACGCATCCGCCTCATCGCGCGGGGTCACTATTTCACTCTGCCCCGGCCGTCGCCGGTCGAGATCCTTTTGAATATCTTGCTCCGCCAGTTCCACGCGCGGCGGGCATCCATCGATGACCACCCCCACGCCACCACCATGCGATTCACCCCAGGTGGAGATGCGAAATGAGTGTCCAAACTGGCTCGACATAAGGGGCCGTCATCAAACATGCGCCACGCGCCACCTGCCAATTCTTTTTCCGGCGCTGAACACCGCTCCTGGCACAACGCTGCCCACTTCGTGAGGTCTTCCGCCTCATGCTCGGCCACACGCGCGGCGTGGGGAATTTCACGGCGTCGTTTCTAAATTCGGGGATTGCCGGGAGGCGGCAAAGTATGCGAGCAGGCAGGCATGACTGATTCCATCGTGATCCTGGACGCATTTACCGCCAACCCCGGCGACCTCAGTTGGGAGAAACTGTCCCGGTTGGCCTCGCTGCAGATCCACGATCGCACAGCGGCGTCGGAGATTGTCGCGCGAGCGGGCAACGCCGCAGTGATTCTGACGAACAAGACGCCGCTGACGGCACAGACGATCGAGGCGCTTCCGCATCTTCGCTACATCGGCGTCCTGGCCACTGGCTACAACATCGTGGATGTGGCAGCGGCTCGCGCGCGGGGGATCGTGGTGAGCAACGTGCCGGCCTACGGAACGCCCAGCGTGGCGCAGGCCGTTTTTGCTTTGCTCCTCGAACTCACGCACCGCACCGGGCATCACGCCGAGGCGGTGCGGGCGGGACGATGGTCGGCGTGTCCGGATTTTTCGTTTTGGGATTTTCCGCTCGTCGAGTTGGCGGGAAGGACGTTTGGGATCGTGGGCTACGGACAGATCGGTCGGGCGGTGGCGCGGATTGCCTCGGCCTTCGGCATGACGGTGATCGCGACGAAAAGCGACGACCTGCCAGGGCGCGACGGGGAGGTGGAGCTGGTGCCGATGGATGCACTCTTTCGCGAAGCCGATGTCATCTCGCTGCACTGTCCGCTGACGCCGAAGACGCAGGGCCTGGTGAATGCGGAGCGCCTCGCGCAGATGAAGCCGGGCGCGCTGCTGATCAACACCGGACGCGGGCCGCTCATCGTGGAGAATGACCTCGCCGACGCGTTGAACGCCGGCCGGATCGCCGGCGCGGGACTGGACGTCTTGTCGGTGGAGCCGCCGCCGCCGGGCCATCCGCTCTTCACTGCGAAGAATTGCCTGATCACCCCGCACTTTGCCTGGGCAACTCGCGAGGCGCGCGGGCGTTTGATCGAGATCGCGACGGAAAATGTGCGCGCTTTCCTCGCTGGCACACCGCGTAATGTGGTGAACTGAACGTCCCATGAAACTCGGCTTCTGCTCCGCGATTCTTCCTGATCTGTCGCTCGACGAGGTGCTCGCGTTCGCCGCGGGCGAAGGTTACGCCTGCGTGGAGGTGATGTGCTGGCCGCCGACCAAGGCGGAGCGCCGCTTTTCGGGCGTGACGC
>JBAVML010000428.1:0-1564 GCA_049690035.1 Chthoniobacteraceae bacterium | reverse complement strand
GCTCCAAACGGCGCCCGCGCCCGCGCCGGTGGCGCACGTCGCCCAACCCGCGCCGGCCCCACTCAAGGCCATCGTCGTTCCCACCGATGGAGCGATCGAGCTGCAGACGGCCGTGGACCAGCGGCTGGTCAAGGCTGACCTCATCTCCAATGGTCGAGAACATCTCTCCGCGGAGATCTCCAATCTCGGGACGCAACCGTTGACGATCAAAATCTCGTTTGGGCAGATGTTTGAAAGTGGACGCAACACGGTTGTGGCCACGCGTTCCGCACAGGCGGAAATTGCCCCCGGAAAGTCCGCCACCCTCGCCGTCCAGACCGCGGCCACCCGCTCCACCAATCGCGTCGTCGCGGGCCCTTATCGCCTCTCGGCTCGGACCGCTCCCAAAATCGACCTGCTCCTCACCTACACTCAGGAGCACCCCGATCTCTCCCCCGCTGTGCTGCAAACCGCGGTGCTCGCGTTGATGGAAAACCTTCCGCTCAGTTCCCTCTGCAAGTTCGTCCCCGCAGGGGCGGACCTTCCGAGCCGCTTTGATACCACGGCTTTCCGCGTCGAAACCCCGGAACTCCTCGCCGCCCTCAACATCCTCCGGGAAATCGGCGTCCGCGACCGCGAACTGGCCATGACCATCGACCCGCAGCTCCGCATTGAAGCGATGATCGATCCTTCGTGCCGCGCCACGGCGATGCATTACTACGGCATCACCACTGGCGCCGAATGGAACTACTGGAAAAACGAGCTGCTCGAAGGCGATCCCGGCACCCGGCACTATGCGCTCTACGGCATCGCCCGTTTCTATCCCGAAGTCGCGCTCGAGATGCTGCCGCAGTGGGCGCGGGAAAAGCGCACGACCCCGATTTTCCGCCTGACCGCCGTGCAGGCGCTCGCGGAAACCCAGCGCCCCGAAGCGCTGCCCTTGCTCGAGAAACTGAGCGCCGAACTCGGCCGCAATACCGAACTCGGCCGCGCCGCTGCCGAGGCCGCCCAGGCCTTGAACCTGCGTCTGGAGAGAATCGCCGGGGGCATGCCCACCGTCGCCTTCCGCAGTTCATCGAGCGCGTTGCCCTTCTAAGAGCGGTCGTCTCCGCAACTCATCCCACCCCTTTTCACGGTGGGTTTTTCCCCGTCGAAACTTCCGTTTTACACTCCGGGGGTTTCCCTCCATATTCCGCGCCCCATGCTTCCCATCGTCATCAATTTTCTCCTGGCGATTAACATCATCGTCGCGCTGCTCATCATTCTGCTCGTGCTCATGCAGCGGCCGAAGAATGAGGGTCTCGGTGCGGCATTCGGTGGTGGCATGACGGAAAATCTTTTCGGTGCGCAAACGACCAATGTGCTGTCCACGCTCACCCGCTGGCTCGGCGCCATCTTCTTCAGCCTCACGCTCCTGCTCTCGTGGCTCTACGTGAAAAAGGATTTCAATCGCAGCACGCTCCAGCAACGGCTCAGCGCACCGACGGTGATTCCCGCGACGCCGGCTCCCGTAGCCTCCAAGGATGGGCCGTTCACCCTGCCCGAAGCCGTCTCCGCTCCCGTGAAAGCCGGCGACGCGCCGACG
>JBAVML010000427.1:0-2681 GCA_049690035.1 Chthoniobacteraceae bacterium | reverse complement strand
AGGACGCCATCTCCGCAGCGAAAAGACGGTGCCGCTCGCGAACCTCCATCTCACGCTGCTCGATCGAGCCGGGGTGAAATTGGAGAAGTTTGGCGACAGCAGCGGGATCATCGGTGTGCTCTAAAGCGTGATGCTGCGGACCGCTTCCCTATTCGTGATGGCAGTGATGCTGTGCGCACCGGCAGGTGCTGCCGATTTGCCCACGACTGCTGAACAGCAGGACTGGACCGCGTTGTCCTCCCAGCTTGTGGCGAAAGCCGATGTGAACGCCGCGCAGGCAGATGGCACCACGGCGCTGCATTGGGCGGCGTATCACGACCGCGCGGATGTCGTCGCGCAACTGCTCGGCGCCGGTGCGAAAGCCGATCCGGCGAACCGCTACGGCATCACGCCACTGCTCCTCGCGTGTCAGAATGGGAGCGAAGCGATCGTACGGGCGCTCTTGGATACGGGAGCGGACGTGAACGCCAAAGAACGCGGCGGTGAAACAGCGCTCATGTTGGCCGCGCGCACGGGACGGCCCGGCGCGGTGAAGGCGCTGCTGGAGCACGGTGCGAAAGTGGATGCGACGGATCACACCGGGCAGACGGCGCTGATGTGGGCCGCCGCGGACGGTCACGCGGAGGTGCTCACGCTGCTCATCGCCCACGGCGCGGACTTGAAGCACCGGCTGAAATCCGGCTTCACCGCACTGCTCTTCGCGGCGCGCGAAGGCAAGACAGCCTCGGTGAACGCGCTGCTCGCAGCGGGTGCGGACGTGAAGGACGCCATCGTCACCACAAGCAAGGCGGGAGGCCGTGATGCAACGAATGGCACCAGCGCCGTGCTTCTCGCCATCGAGAACGGCCACTTCGAGCTGGCGATGGATCTCATCAAGGCGGGCGCCGATCCGAACGACATCCGCAGCGGCTTCACCGCACTTCACACGCTCACCTGGGTGCGCAAGCCGCCCCATGGTGATGACGAGTCCGGCCAGCCGCCGCCGGACACGCATGGAAAGCTCAGCAGTCTCGACTTCCTTCGCGCGATCGTGAAATCCGGCGCAAACGTGAATGCCGCGCTCGGCACGGAGGCCAAAGCGAAGGCCTTCGGAGCCATCGGCTTCAAAGGCGCGACTCCCTTCCTGCTGGCCTGCCGCAATGCCGACCTGCCGATGATGAAACTGCTCGTCGAACTCGGTGCAGACCCGCTTCGACCGAATGCCGACGGCTCCACACCGCTCATGGCCGCCGCCGGGCTCGGCTGCTACGCGCCCGATGAGGAAGCCGGCACCGAGGATGAATGCGTGGCCGCGTGCGAGTATCTGATCGGTCTCGGCGCGGACGTAAATGCCGTGGACAAAAAGGGCCAGACCGCGATGCACGGCGCGGCTTACAAGAGCTTGCCGAAAGTCGCGAAGCTTCTCGCGGCGCGCGGCGCGAAGATCGAGGTCTGGAACCGCAAGAACGACAAAGGCTGGACTCCGCTGCTCCTCGCGCAGGGATTCCGTCCGGGGAATTTCAAGCCGAGCGTGCCGACGATCGACGCGATCTCGGCGATCATGCTCGCCAGCGGCGTGCCACCGCCGCCGCCGCCCGAACGCGACGCCTTGCCAAAAAAGAAAGGCTACGAACAACGCTGAACGCGCCATCCGCCCGCCCGCGGGGTCAGGCCACTTCAACTCCACATACTCCATGCAAACCACGCGACTCACTGCGGCAATCCCTCGCTGAAAAATCATGGCAACTCCCAACAATCAGAAGGTCAGCCTCGGCTGTGGCACGCTTATCCTCATCGCGCTGATCGTGCTCATTTTCAGCGGCAGCGGCATCAACAGGGACCTGAAGCGCGAAGTGAGTGAACTCAAGAACGCGGTCGCCAATTTGCAGAACGAAATCAAGAGCCTCCGCTGGACGATTGAAAATCAACAGCGGTCCAAACCTCCTGCGCCTCCCAACCCATGAAGATGATGCCTCTCCGATTGTTCCTCGCCTTTGCCTCGCTTCTGCAATGCGCGTCTGCTGCCGATGGCCTCTACCTCGCCGTCGGCTACGGCGGGCGGCGCATGACTTCGCGCGACGGGCAGATGTGGGAAAACGTGCAGCAGTGGGCGGACAAAGGCGGCGATGACGCGAACAACCTCATGGGCCTCGCCTTCGGCAAAGGGAAGTGGGTGTGCGTCGGCGGCGGCGGATTTTCCAAGGAGACGCAGGCCGGGCACATCCTCGTCTCGACCGATGGCGTCGAGTGGCGCGAAGTCGCGAAGTATCCCTTCCGCGTGAACCCGGTGCTCTTCCTCGGCGACCGCTTCGTCGCGGGCGGCCCGGCGAAACAACTGCTCGTCTCGCTCGACGGTGAGAAATGGGAGGAGGGAGAAATAGCCGCGCTGCCGCCGGAGATTCCCGGCTACGCGTTCTGGTGGCGCAGCGGCGCAGCGGGCAATGGCGTCTTCGTCTTCATGGGCAATGCGAACAAGGATCAGAAAACGTGGTGGTGCCTCACCACGCGCGACGGAAAGAAAATCGAACACCTCTCGCTCACCGCGCCAGGTTCGCGTGGACTGGCATTCGGCGCGGGGAAGTTTGTCGCCGTGAATGCGAACGACATCTTCTACTCCTCCGACGGTCGTGAATGGGATCCCGCACCGAGTCTGCCGACGGACGAATATCGCGGAATCGTGTGGACGGGAAAAGTGTTCATCC
>JBAVML010000426.1:0-5911 GCA_049690035.1 Chthoniobacteraceae bacterium | reverse complement strand
AGATTCGCCGGATCGCCGCCCAACGCCGCGAGTCCGAGCGGTTGCGGCGGCACGAGCGTGAGGCTGCGCGCTTCGTGCAGGCCGGCAGCGACAAAAGCGCGGCGGAGCGTCATCGCGCGGTCGTAGTCGCGATCGGTCGCGCTCGTCGGGGCGAAGCGCGCCTGCATCCGCGCAGGCACGGCGTCCATGCCGGTGACGCGGGAGATTTCCTCGATGAGATCGACCTCACGGGTGAGATCCGGCCGGTAGGAAGGCACTTCCCAGCCGCCCTCCGCCTGACGAAGCCCGAAGCCGGTGAGAATCTCCGCGATGCGCTCGTCGCTAATCGCCACGCCGAGCAGAGCCTCGACGCGCCACGTGCGCAGCGGAGCGGTGTGGGTGAAGACCGGGCCGGCGCTTTCGCTCAGCATTGCCGAGGGATCGAAGCCATCCTGCGAATCTTCGCCGAGGCCGACGCGCAATTCGCCCGCCGTCCCGCCCGCGATCTCCGCGATGAGTTGGGCCGCGCGCTGCGCATTGGGCAACACATTCGCCCGATCCACACCACGCTCGAAGCGGTAGCTGGAGTCACTCCCCAGACCGAGCGTGCGCGCGGTGCGGCGGACGTTCGCCGGATCGAACCACGCGCCTTCCAGCAGCACATTCGTCGTCGTCGCCGTCACGCCCGAATCTTCTCCACCCATCACGCCACCGATCGCCACGGCACGTTGCGCATCGGCGATGACGAGGTTCTGCGGCGTGAGCGGGTAGGTCTTTCCGTCGAGCGCGAGGAAGGTCTCCCCCTCCCGCGCCATGCGCACGCAGAGGTCGCCGTCGAGCTTGTCGGCATCGAAGGCGTGCAGCGGCTGGCCGGTCTCGAGCATCACGTAGTTCGTGATGTCCACGATGTTGTTGATCGGGCGCAGCCCCACGGCGGTCAGCTTGCGCGCGAGCCATTCGGGGCTCGGGCCCACGCGGACATTGGCGAGCGCGAGCACGGAATAAAAGGCGCACTCCTTCGGCTCGACGTCGATCACTTCGCCCACGAACCCGAGCAACTGCGTCGGCCGCGGCGGCAGCAGGAGCGGGCGGCTCGTCAGCACCGCGATTTCGCGCGCGATGCCGATGTGGCTGAGCAAGTCGGGGCGGTTCGGCGTCACCTCGAGATCCAGCACGGTGTCGCCGGGGAAAAGCTCGCTGATCGTCGTGCCCACCTTCGCATCAGCGGGGAGAATGAGCAGGCCATCCGCGCCCTTGGGCAGGCCCAGTTCCTCGGCGCTGCAGAGCATTCCCTGGCTCTCCACGCCGCGCAGCTTGCCGACCTTGATTTTGAAATCCGGTCCGAGCACGGCGCCGGGCAGCGCGAGCGGCACCTTGTCGCCCACCTGGTAGTTCTTCGCTCCGCAGACGATCTGCCGGGCGACGCCCGAACCGTCATCGACCTGCGTCACGCTGAGCCGGTCGGCATTCGGGTGCTGCACGGATTCCTTGATCTGGGCGACGACCACATTCGGGATGGCGACGCCAATTTGGATCAGGTCCTCGACTTCCACTCCGGCGAGCGTGAGCAGATCGACGAGTTCGGGGACGGTCGCCGGGAGTTCGACGAGTTCGCGCAGCCAGTTGAGGGAGACTTTCATGGGAAAAAATGGGCCGCTACTAAGGACGCACCTGGCCATTCCCGCAAGCATCCATGTGTGCCGGAATAGAGGTATCCCGCCGCGATACGCCGAAAATCGAACTAACCGCAATGCCGGGAACGTCCCGTGCTTTATGCAGCCCTGCAAACATGGCGAGCGTGAACTCCCTAAACCCTATTCTTCTTCGGCAAATGGACTACATCGCCCTGGTTCTGGGCGCGTTGGTCTTGTTTGGATTTCTGCACCGTTTGTTCTGGCGGGGGCGGCCCAGCGCGGCCATGCCGACGCTGATCTGGCTGCTCGTGGCGGCAGTGCTGGGCGGGGGCTGGTTTTTCGTCGAGTCATCGGCCCGCCACGAGTGGGTGCTGATGCGGCGGATGGTGGAAGGCTACGCGCCAACTTTCGCCATCGAGATGCGGCGGCTCGGTCATCAGCAAATCACCGCGGAGACTCCGGCGGATGATCCCCGCTACTGGCAGTTGCTCGAAGCGGAAAAGCGCTGGCTGACGGTCAATCCCTCAATCAGCGACATCTACACGCTCCGCAAAACTCCCGATGGGCGCGTCGCGCTGATCGTGGATTCCGAGACAGACTACAATCACAACGGAGCCTTCGAAGGCGAACGCGAGCAGCGGACAAAGATCGGGACGATCTACGAGAGCGAAGTGAAGCGGGTGATCGATTCTGTGCTCGCAGGCAAGCCGATCTTCCTGGACGCCCCCTACACCAATCGCTGGGGCACGTGGGTGAGTTCCGTGGTGCCCATCCGCGATCTCAATGGGAACATCGAGGCGGCACTCGGCGTCGATTTCGATGCGACCACCTGGTTGGCGGCCATGACCCGTGCGCGGCAGACGGCGATCGCCTACATCGGGCTGTTGCTGCTCGTCATCGCCGGAGCGGGAACCGTGGTCGCCCATCAGATCACCACTCGCGAGTTGCAGGTTCAGCTGCAGGATCAAACGGACGTCAGTATTGAGAAACAGCAGCTCGAAACCTTGGTCAATTCCATCGACGGAATCGTTTGGGAATCGGACGCCGCCACCTTCCGGTTCACGTTCGTCAGCCGGCAGAGCGAGCGGCTGCTGGGTTACCCGCCCGAGGAATGGATGGCCAAGGAAGACTTTTGGAAGAGCAAGCTTCACCACGACGACCTGGACGCGGCCAGCCACCGCGCGAAGATGGTGGCGGCGAAAGCTCCGTATTCTTACGACTATCGGATGATCGCGGCAGATGGGCGCACGATCTGGATTCGCGAAAATGCGGCGGTGCTCCTCGGCCCGACCGGCGACCCGTTGCTCGTCCGCGGAGTGCTTTACGACATCACCGCGCAAAAACGTGCGGCGGAGGAACTCGAACAGGCGAATGCCGCGCTGGTCGATAGCTCCCGTTTCGCAGGCATGGCGGAAGTGGCCACAGGCGTGCTCCACAATGTCGGCAACGTGCTCAATAGCGTGAACGTCTCGGGCAACGTGATTAGCGAGCGCCTGCGGCGGTCAAAAGTCATCGAGCTCGGCAAAGTCGCCGGTCTCCTCACCCTTCAGGCGGCAGATTTCGCGGGCTTCGTCGCGCGGGACCCGCGCGGTCCGCACGTCCCGGAACTCATTTCCTGCGTCGCCGACGCACTCAAGGCCGAGCACGCCGACCTGCTCGAAGAAGTCGAGTCGATCACGCGCAATATCGCGCACATTAAAGAGATCGTGGCCATGCAGCAGGGCTTCGCCAAGGGCGGCGGCATCATCGAACCGCTGACCATCCAGACGTTGGTGGACGATGCCATCAAGATTAATTCGGTCTCGTTCGCCCGGCATCACATCGCGGTGGTGCAGGCATATGAGGAAGTGCCCAAGGTGCTCGTGGACAAGCACCTCGTCCTGCAGATCCTCGTCAATCTTCTCCGCAATGCCAAACAGGCGATTCAGGAAGCCGGCACTGAGCCGCGGCGGATCGTGGTGAAGATCCAGAGCAAGGGCACCGACTTCGTGAAAGTCGCCGTGCAGGACACCGGCACCGGCATTCCGCAGGATAACCTCACGCGCATCTTCTCCCACGGTTTCACCACCAAGAAGACCGGCCACGGCTTCGGCCTCCACAGCAGCGCGCTCGCCGCCACCGGCATGGGCGGCTCGCTCAATGCGCAGAGCGACGGACCCGGCACGGGCGCCACGTTCATCCTCGAGTTGCCCGTCTATCAAGCCCTTGACGTCGCCGCTGCCGCCTGAGTCGCCGTTCCTTTTTTCTACTCCATGAAGTCTAACTCCGCCACCGCCGGGAACAATCGGATCCTGATCATCGACGACAATCCCGAGATCCATGCGGACTTTCGCAAGGTCCTCGGAGCGCCCGCTCCGGCCAGCGGCGCGCTCGACAATGTGATGGCGCAGTTCTTCGGTGAGAAGGGCACGGCCGACGCGCAGGAGAGCTTTGAGCTCGATTCCAGCTATCAGGGAAAGGAGGGCCTCGAACGGGTGGAGCGAGCGCTCGCCGAGGGGCGGCCCTACGCACTGGCCTTCGTCGATGTGCGGATGCCACCCGGCTGGGACGGCGTCGAGACCATCACCCGCATTTGGGAAATCGATTCGTCGATCCAGGTCGTCATTTGCACCGCCTACTCCGACTACTCGTGGCAGGACATCATCGCGCGGCTCGGCAAGTCCGACCGGCTCGTCATTTTGAAGAAACCCTTCGACAGCATTGAAGTCCTCCAGCTCGCCCACGCGATGACCGAAAAGTGGCTCGTCACCCAACAAGCCCGCCAGAAGCTCGAAGACCTCAACCTGCTCGTCCACGACCGCACCCGCGCGCTCCAGGAGAGCAACGAAAAATTGAAGCGCGAGATGGTCGAACGCGAGCTCGCCCAGGAGGCGCTGCGCATCTCCGAAGAGCGCCTCTCGAAGGCCTTCGAGTGCAGCCCGCTCCCGGTCGCCATCCTCCGCCTCCAGGATCACGGCTACGTGGAAATGAACGGCGCCTTCCTCACCGTCACCGGCTACCAGCGCCCCGAGCTGCTCGGTCATTCGCTGTGGGAAATGGGCGTCAACATCGACGCCCAATCTCGCCTCGAAGCCATGGGCCAGCTCATGCGCGGGCAGGCCGTGAAACAGCGCGAATGCCGCCTCGTCCCCAAGACCGGCGACGAACGCGCCGCGCTCCTCTGGATCGAACGCTTCGAGCTCGCCGCCGGGCCGCATCTTCTCGCCGTCGTGCAGGACGTCTCCGAGCAATTGAAGCTCGAGACCCAGCTCCGCCAGTCGCAAAAAATGGAAGCCATCGGGCACCTCGCCGCTGGCGTGGCGCACGACCTCAACAACATCCTCACGGTCGTCGAGGGCCACACCAGCCTCCAGCTTTCCAAGAAACAGATCGACGCCGACGTCGCGTGGTCGCTTCAGCAGGTCCAGAGCGCCGGCCAGCGCGCCGCCGCGCTCACCCGGCAGCTCCTGGCCTTCGGCCGCAAGCAGATCATGCTCAAGCGCGCGGTCTCGCTCAGCGGCATCGTCGGCGACATCGCCTCCATGCTCCGGCGCCTCATCCCGGAGAATATCAACATCACCTTCGATCACGCACTCGATGCCCCGCTCATCTTTGCGGACGTGTGCAACGTCGAGCAGATCATCGTCAACCTCGTGGTCAACGCCCGCGACGCAATGGCCGGCGGCGGCACCCTCGCCATTCGCACCGATGCCACCGAAGTCACTGCCGAGCAGGCCGTGGCCATGCCTGGAGCGCGCCCGGGACAGTTCGTTCGCCTCATCGTTGGCGACACCGGCCAGGGCATGAGCGCGGAGACCCTGGCTCGCATTTTCGAGCCCTTCTTTACCACAAAGGAAGTGGGCAAAGGCACCGGCATGGGCCTCGCCACCGTACTCGGCATCGTGCAGCAGCACGAAGGCTGGATCGACGCCAAGAGCCGTCCCGGCAGCGGCACCACTTTCCGCATCTACTTCCCCGCCACGCAGCTCGCTGCCGAGACCGAGGCGCCCGTCGAGGCCGCCCCGCGACGCGTGGCGACCAACAACGACATGATCCTCCTCGTCGAGGATGACGCCGACGTGCGCTCCCTCGCCCGCTGCGTCCTCGAAGACGCTGGCTACCGTGTCATGGAAGCCGCCGACGGCCATCGTGCCATCGCCGCGTGGCAGTCCTTCTCCGGCCGCATCGACCTGCTGCTCACCGACATGGTGATGCCCGGCGGCCTCTCCGGCAGCGACGTGGCCAAGCGCTTTTGCACCGACCGCCCCGACAGCAAGGTCATCTTTAGCAGCGGCTACAGCGAAAACCTCTTCGGCAGC
>JBAVML010000425.1:0-2020 GCA_049690035.1 Chthoniobacteraceae bacterium | reverse complement strand
CGGCTGCGGGGCGTGAGGCCGTAGGCCAGCGCGGCGAGCACGTCGAAAAGATCGTATGCCTCCATCTGCGCCAGCTCGCGCACCTTCTCCGGCAAAAGGCCGCGGCGGCGAAGCTGCTCCATGAGCGCGTGCCGCTGCTCGGGCGCGAGCCACGCGGCGTGGAAATCCGCGAGCGTCGGCACCGCGGCGATGAGTTCCTCGGTGAGCTGCTGCTGGTATTCCTGCGGCGTCACGCGCGCGGGCCGGCCGTCGCGCAGCATCACGTTGAACACGCCCGCGCCTTGCACCGCAATGCTCACGCCGCGCGCCTTCGCTTTCGGCGGCATTGGTGGCGGAGTCGGGCCGGGATTCTCCGGCGGCAATGGGGGCGGTGGCGTGATGAAGTCTTTCCCGAAAAGTGCGGTCGCGCCCGTGTAGTCGAACACGCGGAACATCAGCTTGCCCGCACCCTCGGCGGTGCGCGTGCCGCGTCCAAACATCTGCGCGAAAAGAATGGCGGATTGCAGGTAGCGGAAAAAGACGATGTTCCGCACCCACGGGACATCGACGCCCGTGCTGAGCAGGTCTTTCGTCGTCGCCACGAAATAGGCCATGCTGTTCCCGCGTAAATCTTCTACAAGCTTTTGCCCGTCCACGGAAGCCATGCACTTGAACGAGTAGCTGCGTTTTTTCTTCTGCCCGTGGTCGGCGCACCATTTCGCATACAGCCCGTTGAGCTGATTCGTCACGAGGTCGGCATGATGATCGCTGGCGCAAAAGACGATCGTTTTTTGCAGGGGGTCATTGTTTCCGGTCGCGAGTAGCCGCGCGAAAAGGTGCTCGCTCATGGCCTTCACGCGGTCGGGCATGATCAGCCGCGCCTCCAGTGCGCCCGGTGCGTTTTTTTCCGGCAGTTCCTCGACGCGGAGCGCGCGCCCGGTGTGCAACTCCGTGATTTTCTTTCCCTCGAGATCCTCGCGCTTCACGCCGCGGACGTGCTCGGCCTCGATGCGCCCGTCGTGATGCACGGTGTAAGCCTCCACTTCCGCCGGGGCGAGATAGCCATCCTCCACGCCTTGCAAATACGGGTATTCGTAAGCGCGCTCGCCAAAGTATTTGAGATTGTCGGCGACGCGCCGTTGATCTTCCGCAAAAGCTTCGCGCTGCACGTCGTCTTTCGGCTCCGGCCAGCGGATTTCCCGCGGTGTGGCCGTGAGCCCGATCTGAATGCACTTCGCATTGTTCTCCAGCACGGTGAACCAATCGCCCCACGCCGAGCGGTGGCATTCGTCGATCACGATCACGTCGAAAAAGCCGGGCGGGTAGTTCTCGGCGAAGAAGGTCGGCCCGCCTTTCTCGTGATGGTCGAGCGTCTGATAAGTCCCGATGAGCACCTTCGCGTTTTTCTGCGGCTCGCGCGTCGAAATCACCGCGGCGTTGTTGCCGTCGAACACTGCTTGGAAATCGCCGATGCCATTGTCGCGCAGCTCGGTGCGGTCGCAGAGAAAGAGCGCCTTCCCGCACAAGCCGGCGTCCACGAGCTTGCGCAAAAGCGCCGCGGCGATGCGCGTCTTGCCCGCGCCGGTGGCGAGATTGAGCAACACGCGCGGCGCAGTGCCGGCCTGCCTCTGCCGGATGATCTTTTCCGCCGCCGCGCGAACTGCCGCGTCCTGGTAGTAGCGCAGATAGTCGCGCCCCTTCGCGTAAGGCTGCGTGAGCAAGGCGAGCATCGTCGGATCGCTGGGAAGCTGCCGCTTCGCGAGGTGGCGCTTCACCAATTCCTCCGGCGTCGGAAACTCACTCATGGGCCGCTCGTCGGAGGTCACGCACGTCTCCACGTCGTATTCCACGAAAAGGTGTCCATTGGTCGCGAACACGAAAGAGACGCAGTGCAGATGTGCGCACTGATACCCTTTGCCCTGCTGCAAGCCATGCGTCGGCGGCTTCCCTTCGCGCTTCGCCTCAATGATCGCCAGCGGCACCGGCTCGCCGCCTTCGCACAAAGGACGGCAGAGCACATAATCCGCACGGCCCGCGGGAC
>JBAVML010000424.1:0-9537 GCA_049690035.1 Chthoniobacteraceae bacterium | reverse complement strand
CTTCAACCTCGGCCTGCATGGTTGGCAGAAAGGGCGCATCCCGGAGGGGCAATTCACGCCTCTCACCCACCAGATGGTGCGGGCGCTCAAGACGAACGCCCCGCAGGCAAAACTCATCTGGGCGACGATCACCCCGGTGACGGTGAAGGGGCACCCGGAGCAGCTCGACCCGGAAATTCAACAGACCATCGAGGAGCACAATCGGCTCGCTCTGCAGGTGATGAAGGAGGAAGGCGTGGCGATTGATGATCTCGCGGGGCTGGTTGCGTCCCGGCTCGAGCTGGCCGCGGGCGATCAATTTCATTGGAAGTCGGCGGGAGTGGCTCTCTTCACCGAAGCGGTGTCCAAGGCCATCGGCGAAGCGCTGCCAAAGTAGCGCGCGGCCGGCGGTGCATTCGCCGATTGAGGTGCGCTCTCGCTGTGGTAGGTAGAGGTAACTCCAATCGGGACTGCAAACGCCCGATCCCACGATGCCTCATCCCTCCCGCCGCGACTTCTTCAAGACCGCCTCCGCCGCCACGCTCGGCGCTCTCACCGCTGGGGCTCCGAGGCTCTTTGCGGAGCCGGAGAAGATCGCGCCGACCGCAGACACGCTGATCGTCCTGTGGATGGGCGGAGGGATGGCGCACACCGAAACGTTTGATCCAAAACGCTACGCGCCGTTCGAGAAAGGCATGGACCCGAAGGGCGTGCTCTCGACCTTCCCGAGCATCCCGACCGCGGTTGATGGCATTCAGTTTTCCGAGGGGTTGGAGAAGATGGCGGCGGTGATGGATCGCGGGACGCTGCTGCGCTCGAGCATCGCGGCGGACCTCGGGTTCATTCTGCATTCACGCCATCAGTATCACTGGCATACGGGCTACGAGCCGCCGCAGTCGGTGGCCGCGCCTCATCTTGGCGCGTTCATTTCGCGGGCGCTCGGGCCGCGTGATCCGGCGGTGCCGGCGTTCATCAATATCGGCCAGCGCTTTGATCTCGGGGAAGGGGAGGAGCTCAAGGCGTTCACCACCGCGGGCTTCCTGGGCAGCGAGTACGGGCCATTCAACATTCCTTTCCCGCATGATGCCGCGACCGCGGTCCGCCCACCGGCGGGGATGACGCCGGGACGCTTCGAAGACCGGAATAAATTCTACAAGCGACTGCTGGAGGCGAGCCCGGTCGGGCAATATGGCAGCGCGTATCAGCGCGACTCGTTTCTCCGCTCGATGGACAACGCGCACCGGCTGCTCAGCTCACCGGCGGCGAAAGCCTTCGACCTTTCACTCGAGCCAAAGGACAGCGTGGCGAAGTATGTGCCCGCCGGATTCGATCCGGCGAAAATCGACTCCGCGAAGCAGAACCGCGACGGCGACTACGAGGCGGCGACGGTCGGGCGCTTCGGGCTCGGCTGCCTGCTCGCGCGACGACTCGCGGAAGTCGGGGCGCGCTTCATCGAGGTGACGACCGAATACATTCCCTTCCTCAACTGGGACACGCACGAGAACGGTCACACCCGGCTGGTGAACATGAAGAAGATGATCGACGCGCCCATCGCGCAGCTTGTGCTCGACCTCGAACAGCGCGGCCTGCTCGACCGCACGCTCATCGTCCTCGCGAGCGAATTTTCCCGCGACATGATGATCGAAGGTCGCGAGAAATCGCAGCTCCGGACGCAGGCCAAGGTGCCCGATCAGATCGAAGAGCTGAAATACTACGGGATGCACCGCCACTTCACCGAAGCGGGCTGCGTGCTGCTGTGGGGTGGGGGAATGAAGCGCGGTCACGTCCACGGCATCACCGCCGATGAACGCCCGTGCAAAGTCGTCACCGACCCGGTTCCGATCTCCGATCTGCACGCGTCGATCTACCGCGCGATGGGCATCTCCCCGAAGCTCTCCTACACGATCGAAGAACGCCCCTTCTATGTGACCAAGGACGGGCTCGGCAAACCGGTGGCCGACCTCTTCGCCCGCGGCTGATCCCGCGTCGAAGCTAAGCCCGGGAAATTGACGCACCGGGCCGACAGCCGTGCTCCCCAAAGCGGACGCTACACGCAGCTCGCTTCCACCCAGCGCAGATACGCGGGCAGGCCATCCGTCACGCGCAGGCTCACGATCTCCGGCACTTCGTAGGAATGCAGCGCCTTGATCCGCGCCTCAAGCTGCGGGTAGCGGCCGATCGTCGTCTTCAAAATCATCCACACCTCGCTGGCCGTCTCCACCTTCCCCTCCCAGCGATAGATCGACTCGATCGCCGGCACGAGGTTCGCGCAAGCTGCGAGCCGCTCCTCGACGAACACTCGCGCCGCTGCTCGGGCCGCGACTGCATCGGGCCAGGTGGTGAAAACGACGAGGACTTCTTCGGCCATGCCGCCGAGTTCACCGCGTGGCGCCGCCGCGGTCAATGCAGAGCACGAGTTGACGCTCGCACGAGGTCTTCTACAACGGGGCCAATCCTCGTCTGTCGTGAGATTCGCTTCTTCGCTCGTCCTCCTATTTTTCAGCCTCGTCTGGTGCGGATTTCTGGCCTTCGGTCACGTCATGATCTGGCCGCGTTTCTTGAAACAAATTCGATCCGCGCACTACCCGACCGCCCTCGGTCAGGTGACGAGCAGCGAGGTGAAGTCGGCGTCGCGCGCCAGAGGGAAGCGGAGCTACCGCGCCGCGATCAGCTACGCCTACACGGTCGGCGAGCAGGAGTGGACCAGCGATCGCGTGTCGAACGCGGCCGTGCGGTTCGGTGACGGCAGCCGGCAGGCCGAGGCGTTCGCAGCGCAATTTCCCGTCGGTAAAGAGGTCACCGTCTTTTACAATCCCGACGCGCCGGCAGAGGCGACGCTGCGGCCGGGCCTGCTCCCGGAGCATCTGATCGTCGCGCTTTTCCTCGTGCCCTTTCACCTCATCGCGCTCGGCCTGCTGCTCTTTGCTTTCAAGCCACTCGCGCCGCGGCTTGGTACTACCGCGACGGCGACGCCGCTGCGGCCGCTCGGCGATCTGCGCATGGCCATACGCATGCCGTGGCTGGCGCCGTGGGTGGTGGGTTTGTTCGCGCTCGGCGGTGCGTCGATCGTGGCCGTGATGGTCGGCGGATTCGCCCTGGCGCTGCCGACGCCGATGGCGGCGGCGGTCGGCGTGTGGGTCGTGGTGCTTGTGTTCGCTGCGCTGATCGTTCAATGGCGTCGCGGCCAGATCGCCGCGGGGCTCGCCGATCTCATCATCGACGCCAGCGCGCGCACCGTCACGCTGCCCGTGGACCGGCGGCGCAAGCAGCGGCTGACGCTTCCCTTCGACGAGGTCCACGGAGTCTCCGTCCGCCGACTTCCCGCGCAGACGACGCGCACGACCAAGCATGGCTGGACGGTGACAAAGAAGAGCGGCTCGTCGCCTTTCGAAATTGCGCTCATCGGTCCCAGCGAGCAGCCTTTTCCACTCGCCACTTCGAGTTCGGAGGAAATGCTGCGCGGCATGGCGGAAGCCCTGAGCAGCACGTTTGGCTGGAGCCTCAAATATGGCTTCGGGGTGAAGCCGCCGCCGACTGGAACGTAGGACGGATTTTCATTCCGGCCCACTACGCGCGCGGCGCTCGGCCGCACCTCACGCCTGCAACGACGGGCTGAAAATCCGCCCGGCGTTCACCGCCTGCTGGCGCACGATCCAGCCGCCGCCGAGCACTTCGTCGCCGCGATAGCACACTGCGGCTTGTCCGGGCGTCACGGCGCGCTGCGGGGTGTGCAGACGCACGCGCGCGGTGTCGTTTTCGCCGGGGAAAATGGTCGCTGCCGTGCCGGAGTGGCCGTAGCGGATTTTCACCGTGACCTCAAACGGCTCGCTCGCGTCGCCATGCCACAGCGTGTGATCGATCTCGAACTCCTCGGTGATCAAATCCTCCGCCTCGCCGACAATCACCCGGCTCGTCGCCGGATCGATGTCGATGACATACATCGGCCGCGGCGATCCGCCGGGCAGCCCCTTGCGCTGGCCGATGGTGAACATCTCGATCCCCTCGTGCTCCGCGACGCGATTGCCCGCCTTGTCGAAGATTCCGCCGGGATGAAACTGGCCCTCGCCGAGATGCGACTTGAGGAACGCTTTGTAGTCATTCCCCGGCACGAAACAAATCTCCTGGCTGTCCACCTTGTCCGCCACCTTCAGCCCAAGCTCGTGCGCGATGCGGCGGATCTCCGGCTTCTCCATCTCCCCGAGCGGGAAGAGCGTCCGCGAGAGCTGCGCCTGCCGCAGGCTGAAGAGAAAATACGACTGATCCTTGCGCGGATCCTTCCCCCGCCGCAGCACCGACCGCTTCGCGTGATGCTCCACGATCGCGTAGTGCCCGGTGGCGATGAAATCCGCGCCGACGGACTTCGCCTTCCCCCACAGATTTCCAAACTTCACCTTCTCGTTGCACATCACGCACGGGTTTGGCGTGCGGCCGTTGCGGTATTCGTCGGTGAAATAATCGATCACTGTCCGCTCAAAGTTCACCGACTCGTCCACCACGTAATGCGGAATGCCGAGCGCGTGCGCCACTCCGCGGGCATCGGCAATCGCCTGCGGGCCACAGCACTTGTCCTCGGCGCGCGAGATGCAGTCCTGCGGCCACACCTTCATCGTCACGCCCACGACGTCGTAGCCCTGTTGCTTGAGCAGGTAGGCGGCGACGGAGCTATCGACTCCGCCACTCATGCCGATCACGACGCGGGTGGACTTGGGGTTCATTATTTTACGGGAAAAAAGGCCGCGGAAGTTAGGCGACGAGTTGCCAGGTGTCCAGCGAGGGTCGCGCGCCGTTCAGCCCGAACGCGAATCACCTCCATGATCGAGTGTTGAATCTGATCCATCACCCATTCGCTCCACCAGCCGGCGTAGGCATTGAAGCGAGTGCTCAGCCGGTGGCGGCTGGTGAGGTGCAGGCGGCAGCGGCCAGCGTCGAGCGGCTCGATGAAATAAGTGCCGTCGAGGACATCGTAGAAGCGGCCACCGACGATGATGTGCCGGTCGAATGCGGTGTGCGGGATGAAGTCCGGGTCGGCGTGGATGGTAAACGAAAGCCGTCTCGGCGGATCCCAGTGGGTTACCGTTTCAAAGAAGGATACGCCGCGCTCGAAGGTCGCGGTCCGCACACCCCCGACGCCTTCACAATCGAGAGTCGCCGCGATGGGTTTTGGAAAGCCGATGAAATAGACCCATTTCGCCGGAATCTGGTCGGCCGAAATGACCGGCACACTCGCGATCTCCGGCCAGACGGCCTCGGGAGGCGCCGCGATCTCGACGACGGTTTCGATCGCCTTGAATTCGGCAGGCCAATGAAGGGAACTCTCCACAGCCGCCGCGATGAGCGGAAGGAAAACCGCGAAGCTCACGTACAGGCGCGGCGCGGGTCGGCTGCGCGGCAGGAGCCAGTGCGCCAGCAGCCCGCCGAGCACGCCGCCCCCGAGCATGATCGGCAGCGCCATCACGATGCACATCAAGGCCTCCCACTTCGTCACCAAACAGATCAAGCAACCGAGCAGAAGCACCATCGCCGGGCCGCCGATCGCATGCTGCCACCAGGCATCGCTCCCCCGCCATCGTCCGATGGCGACGCACAGCGCGCCGACCGCGAAGGGGACGCTCCAGACGAAGGCCACGGACACCACCCCGCCCGAGCGTTGGAAGAGATCGGTGCCGAAAGCCCACCGAAAAAGGCCTGCGTAAATGAGGGGCAAAGCGATCGTGGTAATCGCACCCACGCGGCGGCCACGCGCGGGAGGGTGAGACGATGTGGCCGGCGACGGGGAACCTGGGAGCGGATCGTTCACGTGTCCGCTGAGTAGAGCAGAGTCCCCAAACCGGCGGAATCCGAATCGAAAAGCGGGCGCAATTCGTGCGACGGCGAAATGATGGGAACTGCCGTGCGAGAGATGCGCGGGGCAGGCAAAGACTTCGGAGCAAAATCAGCGCGGATCGGCCATCTCCGCGGGTTGCCGAGGCGCGATTTTCCTAGCGTCGGCGGAGAAGCAAGAAAAAGTTATTCACACACGATGTTGTGGAGGCGAGCGACGAGGCACCACAAGATATTGTGCTTGCGGTCTCACCGGGCGGTTTTACGATTCAGCGCGATCAGCCTTTCTTCACCCTGCTCTAACCCATGTATCTCAAGTCCCTCGAACTCTTTGGCTTCAAGTCTTTCGCCCCCAAGACGATCATGAATTTTCACCGCGGGGTAACCGCGGTCGTCGGCCCGAATGGGTGCGGAAAATCGAACGTGCTTGACGCGATCCGGTGGGTGCTCGGCGAGCAGTCGGCCAAGGCGCTGCGCGGCGGGGAAATGGCGGACGTGATTTTCTCCGGCACGGACTCCCGCGCGGCGGTGGGCATGGCGGAGGTGACGATGACTTTCGACGAGTGCGAGGAGGCGCTCGGGCTCGACTGGCATGAGGTGGCGATCACGCGCCGCGTCTTCCGCGACGGCGGGTCGGAATATTTGCTGAATAAGACGCCCTGCCGGCTCAAGGACATCCACCAGATGTTCATGGATACGGGGATCGGCCGGACGGCGTATTCGATCATGGAACAGGGCAAGATCGACATGATCCTGTCGTCGCGGCCCGAGGACCGGCGCGCGATCTTCGAGGAAGCGGCGGGCATCACGAAATACAAGTCGCAGAAAAAGGAAGCGCTGCGGAAGCTGGAGGCGACGGAGGCGAACCTGCTGCGGCTCGCGGACATCATCAAGGAAGTGAAGCGGCAGATCGGTTCGCTCCAGCGGCAGGCAGGCAAGGCAAGGCGCTATCAGAGCCTGATCGGTGACCTGAAGCTGATGGAGACGCACGCGGCGAAGCGGCAGTTCGACATGCTGGAAGAGCAGCGCGCGGCCGCGACGGCGCAGCACGCGGAACTTTCCGACCGGCAGATCGAATGCGAGCAGGAGATCGAAAACCAGGAGTCGCAGGTGAGCGTGCAGCGCGCGGCGCTGGAAGAGATGGAGCAGCGCGCCAATCAAGCGCGCCAGGCCGTGGCCGATTTGCGCACGCGCATTTCCAATCACGAAAACCGGATCATCTTCAACGAGGAACGGGCGTCGGAATTCACCGGACTCGTCGAGCGCTATCGCAGCGACGTGGCGGCGGGGGAAGAGAAATTCCGCATCGCCGAGACACAGCTCCACGATACCGACATCGAGCTGGAGCAGATCACTTCCCTGCTCGCGAGTGAGCTACGGGTGCTGGAAGAAACACAGGCGGCGACCGCGGCGCTCACCGGACAACGGCAGTCGGCAGAAAGCACGATCGCGGCGATCGCCAACGACTCGGCGCGCATCGAAAGCCGGGTGAGCGGACTGCGCGGGCAGATCTCCGGCGTGACGCAGCAGCGCGATGGCGCCGAGGCGCGGCTGAATATTCTCTCCGGCGAGCTCGAGCAGCTCACGTTTGCCTTCGCGGAATTCACCGACCGGCTGCGCGACACGCAGGCCGAGCTCGACCGCGGCATCGCCGATCTTGAAATGCGCACCGCCGCGCTCGCCGAGGCGGAGCAGCAACTCCGTGACTCGCAGGGCGGCTTCGCCGCGATCGACAACGAACTGCGCGCGGCGCAGCGCTCGCTGGCGGAGAAGCAGTCGAAACTCGAAGTACTGCGCCATCTCAACGAAGGCGGCGAAGGTTTCTCGGAAGGCACGCAGGCCGTGCTGAAGGGCCTGGACAATCCGGAGTTCTTCAAACCGTCCGTGCTCGGCGCGCTGGCGCAGTTCATCGAAGTCGATCCGGAATACGTCGTGGCTGTGGAAGCCGCTCTGGGAGCCAATCTTCAGGCAATCGTGATGAAAGACACGATGATCGCCGAATCGATCATCAAGACGCTGAGCGCGAAGAAGCTCGGCAAGGCGTCGCTCGCCCTTCGCGAACTCGACAAACATTTCGAGCATTCCTCCGAGCAACTCACGTTGCCGGACGGCGCGGTGGATTGGCTGATCAACAAAATCAAACCGCAGCCCGAGGTGCAGCGGCTGGTCGAGCGGCTGGTCAACCACACGGTGCTCGTGCCCGATCTGGAGACGGCACTTCGTATCTTCCCGCAGCGGAGTTCGGGCGTGGTCACGATGACCGGCGACGTGCTGACCCGCGATGGCATCCTCTACGGCGGCGCGACGGGTGAAGCGGTGAACTCGGTGCTGCAGCGGAAGAATCAAATCCACGCGCTGGAAGCCGAGGAGCAGGAAATCCTCCGGCAGATCGATGGCGTGACCCAGCGCCGCGATGACCTCCAAGTCGCGATCGAGACCGGCCAGGCGCGCCTCGATGAAGCGCGCGAAGAGAAGCAGAACGCGACGCTCCACGTTTCCACGATGCGCAACCAGCTCGCGATGATCGAGCGCGAGGCGAAGGAGACGGAGCGCAAGCAACAGAACCTCGAAGGTGAACGCGCGAGCAGCGAAGCGCGGCATCGCGAGGCGGCGGATCGGGTCGGCGGACTGGAGGCGGAAATCGCCGCGCAACTCCAGCAACTCGAAGAACTCCAGCAGCGCCGCGGCGAAGCGCAGAACGAACTCGAAGTGCTGCGCGCCCGCGAAAACGAGCTCGCCGCCGAGCTCAACGAGCTGCGGGTCAAAGTCGCGACCGAGCGCCAGCGCCACTCGTCCCTTCACAATCAGCGCGAACCGATGGAGGCCCGCCTCGTCGAACTCACCGAGCTGATCGCCGCGCGCAAGCAGGACATCGTCACCTACGACGAACGCGCGCAGTCGATGCTCGCGGAGAACTCCGAAATCGAGGCGAACCTCATCCGCCTGCGCGAGCAAATCGGTGAAGGCGAAGCCGCCGTCGCCGCGTTGCTCGAAGAACGCTCCGGCATGGCCGCGGCCGTCGAGGAACTCGCCAACACCCTCCGCGTTCTACGCCACCAACTCAGCGAAGCGCACGACCAGCGCAGCCGCCTCGAAGTGAAGCAGGCGCAGGTGGAGATGAAACTCAACGCGCTGATCGAGCACATTCAAAAGCGCTACCAGCTCGATCTTTCGACCTTCGAGCGCGACCTCTACGGGCTCCGCGTCGCCATCCGCGAACACGTCAAACGCCAGCAGCGCGGCGGGAGCCTCGATGTTTCAACTTCCAGCGACTCGTCTGAGGCACCTGCCGAAGTCGCGTCGGGGAGCGCGCCGGCCGAGATGGAGGAAGAGCAACCGCTGGTGGACGACGCCTTCGCCATCGACTGGGATCGAATCGACGCGATGGTCCGCGAGATCGATCAACGTATCGATTCGATGGGCCCGGTGAACTTGGACGCCATCCAGGAATACGACGAACTGGAGCAGCGTCACACCTTCCTCGAACAGCAGAACACCGACCTCATCAACGCGAAGACGGAACTGCTCGATACGATTACCAAGATCAACATGACCACCCGCACGCTCTTCGCCGAGACGTTCGAAAAGATCCGCGTGAACTTCTCCGAGATGTTCGTCGAGCTCTTCGGTGGCGGTAAGGCGAACCTCGTGTTGACCGACGAAAGCGATCCGCTCGAGAGCGGCATCGAGATCATCGCCAAACCTCCGGGCAAGCAACTCCAGACCATCACCCTGCTC
>JBAVML010000423.1:0-5234 GCA_049690035.1 Chthoniobacteraceae bacterium | reverse complement strand
AAAAAGAGCCCAATGCTCATCCATCGCACCACGGCTCTCGCGGCCGTGTTCGCCTTCAGCGCCGCCGCGAACCTGCTCGCTGGCGACAGTGCTATCACCTCCTCAAACAAGAGCGTCGTCGCCCCGGCGGAAGAAAAGACCTGGTGCGAGCGGCTCTGGGAATACCCGACGATCTACAAAAACGAGGAGTCCGCGTTCCTGAACGAATTCCGTTTTGTCGGTCGGGCGCACTTTGACGAGTACTCGATCGACTCGGACCGCGGCTATGATCAGGACTGGATCGTCCGGCGGCTGCGCATCGGCATCAAGGCGCGCTTTTTCCACCATCTCGACCTACACGTGGAGACCGATCTCAACCCGCAGTCGCAGTTCGTCGGCTACCCGGCCTACCAGCGCCTGACCGACGCGTATCTCGCTTGGAAATTTTCCGATGCGGCGAAACTGACCGTCGGCAAGCAGAGCGTAAAATTCACGCTCGACGGCGCCACATCCTCGAACGAGCTGATCACGATCGATCGCAACAACCTGGCCAATAACGTGTGGTTCACGACCGAGTATGTCCCGGGCGTTTCGCTGAGTGGGAGGATCAAAGACTGGCAGTACAACGCCGGCGTTTTCAGCGGAGGCAAGGCCGACAAGGAGTTCGGTGAGTTCAACGCGGGGACCTTCGAATTGCTGAGTCTCGGATACGATTTTGGGAAGCTCCTCAACGTGAAGAAGGCGTTGCTGCGGGCGGACTACGTCCACAATGAGCAGGACGCGGACAGCACGTTCACGAAGCCATTCGAGAACGTTGGCGCGCTTGTCTTTCAACTCGAGAACGGCTCGTGGGGCTTCTCCGCGGAAGTCGCGGGCGGCTCCGGTTTCCCCACCCAGAGTGACGTATGGGGCGTGACGATCATGCCGTGGTACAACATCACGAAGAACATCCAGGCCGTCCTGCGTTACAACTACATCGAGAGCGAAGATCCGCGCGGCGTGCGCCTCGCCCGTTACGACACCTTTGTCACCGGCCAGCGCGGCGACGAATATCACGAGATCTACGGCGGCTTGAACTACTACATCTGCGGGCATCGCCTGAAGGTGCAGACCGGCGTCTCGTATGTGAGCCTCAACGATACCACCTTGGAAAAAGGTGAATATCACGCTTGGCAGTGGACAACCGGCCTGCGTCTCTCGTTCTAAGTCACTGGCGGTTGTCGAGCGGGTGCTTTGTCACCAGATCGTTGCCCAAGCGTCTCCCGTTCGACACGCCGCCGCATTCCACTCCTCCAGCCTCTACCACCTAGCATCGCTATGAAATTGAATCTAAAATCCGCCGCCGCGCTCGCGCTGGCTACCTTGATCACCGCCGCGTCCGCGGAAGTGGTGACCGTCGAAGCCGGCATCAAGCCTTACGCCAAGACCAGCGGCGTCACCGGCAACCTGAACTCGATCGGCTCTGACACGCTGAACAACCTGATGACGCTCTGGGCCGAAGGCTTCAAGGCGCAGTATCCGAACGTCAACATTCAGATCGAAGGCAAGGGCTCGGCGACCGCGCCGCCCGCGCTGATCGAGGGCACTTCGCAGCTCGGGCCGATGAGCCGCGAAATGAAGGCGACGGAACTCGACGCGTTTGAAAAGAAATTCGGCTACAAGCCCACGGCTTACAAAGTGGCGATCGATTCGCTCGCCGTTTTCGTCCACAAGGACAATCCGGTCAAAGGTCTCAGCCTGCAACAAATCGACGGCATGTTTTCCTCCACGCTGAAGCGCGGCGGGAAGGCGATCGAGAAGTGGGGCGACCTCGGTCTGACCGGCGAGTGGGCGACGAAGCCGCTCTCGCTCTACGGTCGCAACAGCGCGTCGGGCACCTACGGATACTTCAAGGAACACGCACTCGAAAAGGGCGACTACAAGACCACGGTGAAAGAGCAGCCCGGTTCGTCCGCGGTGGTCCAAGGTGTGGCGAGTGATCTCGGCGGCGTGGGGTACTCCGGCATTGGCTACAAAACGTCCGGCGTCCGCGCGGTGCCGGTCTCGGAGAAGGGCGAAAAATTTGTCGAACCCACCTATGCGAATTGCCTGAGCGGTGACTACCCGATCGCGCGTTTCCTTTATGTCTATGTGAACAAGAAACCCGGCGCGCCGCTCGACAAACTCGTGGGCGAATTCATCAAGTTCGTGGAGTCGAAGCAGGGTCAGGAAGTCGTGGTCAAAGACGGCTACTTTCCGCTGACCAAGTCGATCATCGACGACGACGTGAAGGCGACGAAGTAACTTCTGATTTTCGGATTTGGCGCGTGCCCCGGCTTAGGCTTGGGCACGCGCTCCTTTTCCGCGAGTCTCCTGAACGATGAGCAGACTGAAACCCGATCCCAAGCGTTTCGAGCCGTCGCGCCTGACGCTGTTCGTCGATCGCTTCATGACCCACTTCATCAAGGTGGGCGGGGTGCTCGTGGTCGCGGCGGTGCTGGGAATTTTCGTCTTCATCTTCTCTCAAATCCTGCCGCTGCTCCGCTCGGCGGAGGTGAAGGAAGGACGAGTGGTGCCGGTGCCGAAGGCGGACGTTGCAGCGATCGGGGCGGATGAATGGAGCGAGTTGCCGTTTGTCGCCGGGCTCGATGGCAAGGTGCGCTTCATCAATCCGGCGAGCGGTGGCGTGACGGAGAGCGATCTCGGGCAGACCTTCACCGCACTGCGCTACAATGGGCGCAGCCAGGAGATGATCGCCGGCACCGCGGACGGCAAATTCGCGTTCATCAAGCTCGACTACACCGGCGGCTTCGAGGAGGGCCGGCGCAAGGTGGTCGGCGAGGCGAAGCTCGGACCGCTCCAGGCGCTCGGCCGCGAAGGCGCGCCGATCCGCGACATCGCCTTCGGTGGAGGCGAGGACGGCAAGCTCGTCGGCGTCCTGCAGCAAGTCGGCGAGAAGACCGAGGTGCATGCGGTGCGGATGACACGGAGGCGTTCGCTGATCGGCGGCGGCGCGTTGAAGGTCGAAGACGACATCGACGTCACCGCGCTCATTCCCGGCACGCCCAAGGCGATCATCGTCACTTCGCAGGCCGACGGCTTGATCGTCGCGGCGGAAGACGGACGAATTCACTACCTCTTCCGCGCGGGCGAAGAGTTCGTCTTGCGCCAGTCCTTCAAACCGTTTGGCGATCTCGCGAATCCGGCCATCGCTTCGTTCGACTTTCTCTTCGGCGATGTGTCGCTCGTCCTCACCGGAGTGGCGGGCGAAAATCGCGTGTTCAGCCTCTACCGCAAGGCTGGCGAAGATCAGCGCACCTTCGGCCAGACCAAGCAATTTCCAGCCTTGCCGGGCGGCGCGACCTTTTTCACCTCGAGCCTGCGCAACAAAGCCTTCCTCACCGGGAGCGGCTCGTTCGCCACGCTGCGCTACAGCACGACCGAGGCGGTGCGTTGGGAAGCGAAGCTGCCTTTCACCATCGCGCGCGCCTTCATCGGTGGAAAATACGATCACCTCCTGTTTCTCGATACGGATTCGAAGATGCACTTCTTCACGCTGCGCGACCCGCATCCCGAGACGAGCTTCAAGGCGCTCTTTGGCAAGATCTGGTACGAGGGCTATCCGGCGCCGAGCTACGACTGGCAGTCGTCCGGCGGGTCCGACGAATTCGAGCCGAAGTTGTCGCTCATCCCGCTGATCGTCGGAACGTTCAAGGGGACGTTTTACGCGCTGCTTTTCGCCGTGCCGATCGCGCTGCTCGCGGCGATCTACACGTCCCAATTCCTGCATCCGAAGTTCAAGGCGGTGGTGAAGCCGACGATGGAAGTGATGGCGTCGCTGCCGTCGGTGGTGCTCGGCTTCCTCGCCGCGCTGTGGCTCGCGCCGCTGATCGAGACGCGGGTGCCGAGCATCATCGTGATGATCCTGCTCGTGCCGGCGACGGCGATGGGTTTTGGCTACGGCTGGAGCCTGCTCTCGATCCAGGTGCGGCGGCGGATCGCGCCGGGCCACGAATTCCTCGTTTTTTTCCCGCTGCTGATCATCGCGCTCTGGGCGTCGTGGTATCTCGGGCCGGTGATCGAGAAGGTGTTCTTTGTCGTCACGGATCCCACCACCGGGGTGAAGGTAGGAGATTTCCGGCTCTGGTGGCCGCACGTCACGGGTGCGAGTTTCGAGCAGCGCAATTCGCTGGTCGTCGGCTTCATGATGGGCTTCGCGGTGATCCCGATTATTTTCACCATCTCCGAAGACGCGCTCTCGAACGTGCCACTCTCGCTCACCGTCGGCTCGCTCGCGCTCGGCGCCAGTCGCTGGCAGACGGCCATCAACATCGTGGTCCCCACGGCGTCGGCGGGTATTTTTTCCGCGCTCATGATCGGCCTCGGTCGTGCGGTCGGCGAGACGATGATCGTGGTCATGGCCACGGGGAATACACCGGTCCTGAATTGGAATATTTTCTCCGGCATGCGCACGCTCTCGGCCAATATCGCCGTGGAACTGCCCGAGGCCGCCGAGCACAGCACGCTCTACCGCACGCTCTTCCTCGGCGCGCTGCTGCTCTTCATCGTCACCTTCGCCGTGAATACCGTGGCCGAAGTGATGCGGCAGCACTTGCGCGAACGTTACAAGACCGTATGAGCGCCGCGATCCTCGAACCACCTCGCCCGGCGCCCGACCGTTCCTCTCAGCCTGAACGCGCGGAGCGCGTGGTCGGCGAGGCGAAGGTGTGGCTCACGTCGGTCGGGCTCACGCTCGGGCTGCTCATGGTCGCGGGACTGCTGTGGATCATCGTTTACAATGGCGTCCGCGTCTTTTGGCCGCGGCGGGTGGTGCAGATGGAACTCAAGAGCGAGTCGCCGTTTGAGTTCCAGGGAAAGAAGATGGTCGCCGGTGCCGTCGTGCGACACTCCGAAAAGGTGGCGCTCGATGCCGCGGCGCGCTCCGCCGCGCAGGCCAGTGGCAGGCACCCGATGGAGTGGCAGCTCTACGTGGGCAACAAAGATGCGTGGGGGCAGAATTTCGTCTTCGTGGATGAAGACGCGGTCGCGCGGGAGACCTATCCGCCCGAACTCATGGTGATCGAGCGACTCGAGTACGGAAATGCGATCGGCGTGCCGCTCGCGCTCAAGCCCAAGGATGGCGCCACCATTGCGGCCAGCGATCCTGCCTTCGGCGGAAAGCTGGAAGCGCTGAGCCGCGAGGTGAACGCGCGGCGCGACACGATCGAGCATCTCGAGAAGGATCAGATCGGACGGATCAACGACCGGATGGAGCG